>JAFYPA010000119.1 GCA_017560085.1 Clostridia bacterium | reverse complement strand
TATTTTATATATAAGATTTCTTAACATCCGTTACTTTTAAACCAATAAGCAAATAAAAACCGACGATACACCCTTCGGTGGCGGTAGAGGAATGGTTATGACTCCTCAGCCGGTAATAGATTGCCACAGAAGTGTAACAGAGGGCGAGGAGTACGTTCATACCGTCTATATGTCCCCGCAAGGAAAAGTGCTCACGCAGGAAAAGGCAAAGGAGCTTGCAAAGCTTGACAGACTCGTAATTCTGTGCGGTCACTACGAGGGCTTTGACGAAAGAATAATAGAATCCATAGTCGACGAGGAAATCTCCATCGGTGACTATGTTCTCACAGGCGGAGAAATGCCCGCGGCAGTGCTTGTTGACTGCATTTCGAGAATGATTCCCGGAGTTCTCCCCGAGGCTGAATGCTACGAAAATGAAAGCATAGCATCCGGAATTCTCGAATATCCGCAGTATACAAGACCGAGAGACTTCGAAGGAATGGAGGTTCCCGAAATTCTCTTCAGCGGTCATCACGCAAATATAGAAAAATGGCGCAGGGAAAAGGCTCTTGAAAAAACACTCAGAGTCCGTCCCGAGCTTCTTGAAAGTGCGCCGCTTACCAAAAAGGATATTCAGTTTCTTGAAAAGCTGAAAAAAGAAATCACCTCGGAAGGAGAGGGCGAATGAGCTTAAAAACCGTTTTTGCACGCAACAAGGGCGAAAATAAAATATCCGGCTCGGGAGCGAAAGCGAAGAGAAGAAGTCTTGTCTCCCGTGTGCTTCTTAATTACGAGGGGCTTGAAAACAGACTCAGAGGCTCTGCCGCATACTCGCTTATTGCGCTCTTAAGACAGAAGCTTTTCGCAATCACAAGAGCAAAGCACGAAATCGCAAAATCCGCGGAAAACAGTGCTGTCGCTCAGATATATTCAATGCTGACAAGAAGACTTATAAATGCTCCGCTGCGAAGCTTCGGAGTCAGTGCGTTTGTTTTTGGCATATTCCTTTTGCTTGTAAACTCCTCGCGTCTTATGGGCGGTGCTATGTCCTCGGCAAACGACCTTTACAGACAAAGCACCTTCGGAGCAGTGCTTGTTCTTGTATCGCTTATTATGATGCTTTCAAGAAGAAGCACGGGCACTCTCATAACGGAAAGCAAAATTCTTTCATTCTTGCTGTTTGAAATCCTGCCCTTCGACAGAAAGAGCTTCTCCGTTGACACATCCACCGACCACAACGGATTTTTCTCCGTACCCGCAGGACTTGTAATGGGACTTTTGTCATCAATCTTCAACCCCGTAATAGTCGTTGCGATACTGTTTTGCATTCCTCTCATCGGTGCGGTGATAATCACCCCCGAGGTTGGAATTATTATGACATTCCTGCTTCTGCCGTTTTTGTCCGTTCCGCTACTTGTATCACTGACCGCACTTTGCTGCGTCTCGGTGCTCTTCAAGGTGCTTCGTAACAAACGCGTTCTGAAGCTTTCCGTGTTTGATATTTCCCTTCTTGTGTTTGCACTTCTCGTGCTTATAGGAGCTGCCAGAGGCGTAAATGCAGAGGAAGGTATGAAATCCGCCGCAGTGCTTCTTTTGTTTATGGCGTTCGGATTTTTGTTTGCAAACACCATAAAGACCACCGAGCTTACAAGAAAATGTATAACCGCAATCAGACTTTCACTCACTGTAGTCTCTGCAATCGGTATACTCATTTTTGTGCTGTCCACTTATAGCCTTGAACGGTTCCACATAGCATTCGGCTATGCCGAATCGGTGCTCAGAAGCATTCCCTTTGCCGCGGACGGCTCCTATGCCGTGCCCGTTGCTCTTATGCTTCCTTTTTCCTTTACGAGCCATAAATCCGATAAGGGCTTCGGGCTTGTGTCTCTGATACTTTGCTCCGCATATGCCGTTCTTTCCTTTGATATGACGGTATGGGCCTGCTGTGCCTTTGCGGTTGTCCTGTATTTCTGCATTAAAAAGCCGATACTTTTCCTTTATTGCGGATGCTTTGCGGGAATTGTTTTCCTTGTAAATGCGTTCTTCCCGTGGGTTTTCGGTGCCGTTCACAGCTTTGTTCACCGCTTCTCCAACCACGCATTCCTTCAGTCTGTAACCCCCGAAGCGAATGCAATGGCGGTAAAGGCGGCAACCGAGTTTATGTGGAGCGGTGCAGGTACCGGTGACAATGTTATCGGCTACATCTATACCTGTCTTTTCGGAAACGGAAGCAATACGGGAATCGGCTATGTTTCCTATCCCGTGAGTGTTTTACTTCGCTTCGGAATAGGCGGAGCTCTGGCGCTTCTTGCGGTCCTTATGACCTTTGCTTCAAATTGCCTGAGCCTTTACTATACAGACAAATTCTGTGCCGAATCAATGCGTAATCACAGTATTGCCTGCATTTCATCGGTGTGCGGATATCTCATTTGCGAAACAATCTTTCCGACACCCTTGTCCGTACAGCTTGTGCTGTGCCTTGTGCTTCTTCTTTATATTCCCGTTTCCGTCAGAAGAAGCTCGGTAAACGAGTTCGTTCCCGAAGCATACGAGCTCTATGTCGAGGAATGAGGTGAACGCTATGAAAAGGATTAAGCTTAAGCCCACCGTAATGGATTTACTGTTCTTGCTTCTTATAGCGGTAAGCTGTCTCTATTTATATTTCGGCTATACAAAATCCCCGACACTCGCAGACAGCTACAAGGAGCTTGATATCATAATCGAATCCGAGCCGATAAAAAGAACACTTGCCGAAAAAGCAGCCCCTCGTCTTTCCGTATGTAACGGCGTAACGGGTGAAAGACTCGGCAGTATAACGGAAGCCTCAATCGTGGAAATCCCCAAGACCGATGACGAAAGCACTCCCGCTTTGTCAGAGGATATGTGCATTCTTCGTCTTACCGTAAGATGCAGAGTAAAGGACGATAACGGCTATTATCTGCAGGACGGCAGAAGAATTCTTGTCGGTGACAGCGGAGAATTCATTACGACAACACTTTATTTCCGCGGAAGCATCAAGGACTTTACCGTAAATACGAATGCACCGCAAATAAACCCGTTTGTAAACGGTATCGAAAACGGAGGTATAAAATGAAAGGAATAAAAACCAAATTCAATATAATGGATTTTCTCATCGTTTTGGCGTTAGTCCTTGTAATAGTATCCTCTGCCTTTCAGGACGTTGCCGTTAAAAGATTCGAAAGAGAAAACAATGCGGTAAATACCGTAATCAGCCTCGAGCTTTCGGGCGTTGACGAAGCCGACTTTGCAATGATATACCACAACGACGCCATTTACTGGGAGCAGGGCGGGGAGGACGTTATGCTCGGAAGAGTTGTTTCCTCATATACTCTTCCCGAAAAATCCGAGGAATCCGAAGAGTCGGACAATGCCGAAATCCCCACGGTATATATGATAGACGTTGAGTCCGTATGCCTTGTTAACAGGGATGGACTGTTCATAAAGGACAACGCATTTATAGCTCCGGGAATGGATTTTTACGCCGATAATGCGGTGGTTGATTTCAATTGCGCTGTTGTCTCGGTTGAAATTTCTCATTAAAGATCATTTCTGTTGTGTTTTTGCTCAAAATTGCAAACTGTCAATTTAAATAAATTGTGCAATTCATAGTTTTTTTACAAATGCTCTTGATTTTATCCGTGAATACAGTTATAATTATAATAAAGTATAATATCGTGTGCGTAAAGGAGATTAAAAATGACATCTAAAGAAGTTGCTGTAAAGAGTTCGCAGGGACTGCATGCAAAGCCTGCATCAGTATTCATTCAGAAAGCAAATACTTACAAGTGCTCCATTTGGGTTGAGAACGGCGACAGACGCGCAAACGCAAAGAGCCTTCTCGGAGTTCTTTCCCTCGGCATCGCAGGCGGATCGAACATCATGATAATCGCAGACGGTCAGGATGAAAACGAGGCTGTTGAAGGACTCGCAAACCTTGTTCAGACTGTTCTCAAGGACTGATTAACGAGCATCGGTAAATAGTGGTTGATAGGGAGTCGTTAAAAACGGCTCCTTTGTCATAAGTAAGTAAAGCTTTGCATTTTTGAAGGGAGGAAGCCATGACACACAGCGAACTTAAGGAAAAGGTCAAGCTGCTTCCTTTTGCTCCGGGAATCTATATGATGAAGGACAAGAACGGCAAGATAATTTATGTCGGAAAATCCAAGTGCCTTCACAACCGTGTTTCCCATTATTTCCAGCCCCTCTCAAGTCTTAACGCCAAAACCGCAAGGCTTTCAATGAATATATGTGATTTCGAGTGCATCTATACCTCCTCCGAGGCGGAAGCGCTCATTCTTGAAAACGAGCTTATAAAACGCCATACCCCAAAATACAACATTAAGCTCAAGGATGCGAAATCCTACCCTTATATCAAGCTCGCATATGACAAGCCCTTCCCGAAAATAACGCTCTCAAGGAGCAGAAGCAGTGATAAGGCGGAATATTTCGGCCCTTATGTTTCTGCGAAAAACGCTAACGAAATAATAGATACCGTTTCCAAAACCTTCGCCGTTGCCAATTGCGGAAAGGATTTCGAATACGGTAAGCGAATCTGCAGACCCTGCCTTTTCTTCCATCTCGGTCAGTGTATAGGACCTTGCTCGGGAAAGGTGACAGCAACCGAATATCAGGACATTTTCTCCGAAATCCGCGATTTTCTCAAGGGCGACTATAAAATAGTCCTTGAGGAGCTTGAAAAGAAAATGCTTGACTGTGCCGAGCGGATGGACTTTGAAAACGCCGCAAAGTGCAGAGACAGAATCGCATCAATAAAGAAGCTCAACGAGCATCAGAATATCATAACCGACCCCGAAAAGGAATTCGATGTGTTCGGTATGTATGTCGGTGATACGGCGTCAGCCTTGTCGGTGGTGTTCATACGCAACGGAAAGGTTATTGATAAGGACGATTATGTGTTCTCCTCGGGAGAAATCCTTGACGACTTTGAGCTTTCGGGCTTTATCGAGCGCTTTTATAAAAACTGCGGTCATATCCCGAAAAATATACTTCTTTCCTTTGATATTTCCGAGGAGGAAGTCTCAAGACTTACCGAAAGCCTTTCGGAAATCAAGGGCTCATCCGTGAAAATCACCGTTCCCGAAAGAGGCGAGAAGCGAGTCTATGCCGAAATGGCAAAGCGAAACGCGGGTGAAGCCGTAAGACAGAAGGCGGAAATGGCGAAAAAGGACGAGGAAATCCTCGTAAAGCTCGCCTCACTTCTTGAGCTTGAGGTAGTTCCCGAAAGAATCGAGGCATACGATATATCAAACAACGGCACGGACGATATGTATGCGGGTATGATTGTCATAGAAAACGGCAAATTCAAAAAGAGTGACTACCGTCTTTTCTCCATAAAGGAAACGGATGGCAAGCAGGATGACTACGCCTCAATGGCGGAAGCCCTCAAAAGACGCCTTGCATATCTTTCCGAGGATGCCGAGGAAACAAACGCCTCCTTCTCGCAAAGACCCGACCTTATTCTTCTTGACGGCGGAATCGGTCACGTTAATACAATAAAAGAGGTTATGCGCGAAATGGGGCAGAATATCCCCCTTATCGGTATGGTTAAGGATGAGTTCCATAAAACAAGAACCCTTACCGACGGCGAGTATGAAATCAGCATAGCCAAGGATATGAGCCTGTTCACCTTTATCTACGGCATCCAGGAGGAGGTACACAGATTCACCTTCTCAAGAATGGACGCATCAAGAACAAAAAAGGTAAAGCATTCCACCCTTGAAAAAATAGAAGGCATAGGCGAAGCAAAAGCCAAATTGCTTCTCAAACGCTTTAAATCAATACAGAATATAAAGAATTCCACCGTCGAGGAAATCGCCACGGTTTCGGGAATCAATACCGAGCTTGCGGAAAGAATACTCGACCATTTAAATAAAAACTAAGGAGAATCCAAATGCGTATAATAACAGGTATAGCAAGAGGCGTAAAGCTTGCAACCCTCGAGGGAGAAGAAATAACAAGACCCACCACCGAACGAACAAAGGAAGGTATTTTCAGCGCAATTCAGTTTGAGCTTGCGGGCAAAAGAGTTCTCGATTTGTTCTCCGGCTGCGGTCAGATGGCTCTTGAAGCACTTAGCCGCGGAGCGGAAAGTGCGGTTATGATAGACGAGAGCGCGGAGGCTGTTGAGATTATCAAAACCAATGCCAAGAAGACAGGTCTCATAAAGTCCTGCCGTATCTCAAGAATGGACTACAGCGAATACTTAAAGTCCGCAAACGGCAGAGAAAAGTTCGATATAATCTTCCTCGACCCGCCCTATGCCAAGAGCATGAAGGACGAAATCCTCAAGAAGCTCACAAGAACGGATATCCTTGCCGACGGCTGTATAGTTGTCTGCGAAACGGACAAGGACGATATCGACGGTGACGTTCACGGACTTACACTTCGAAAGAAGTATAAGTACAGCAGAGTAATAACCTACATTTTCGATTATCACGAAGGAGAGAGTGCAGATGAGTAAGGTGCTTGTTCCGGGAAGCTTCGACCCGTTCACGCTCGGACATCTTGATGTTGTTAAAAGATGCAGCGCTACCTTTGATAAGGTTGTAGTGATGGTAGGCTTCAATAGTGCCAAAAAAGGATTTCTTTCCGAGCAGAAGCGCATTGAATACATCAACGATGCCGTAAAGGAGCTTGATAACGTAGAGGTAATCGCATACGACGGACTCGTGGTTGATTTTGCTCACGATAACGGCATAGACTTCATAGTAAAGGGAATCCGCAACGAAAACGATGTTGAGTACGAATCCCAGATGGCTTGCGTAAACAAAAATATAGCACTGGAAAAGTACGGCAAAGGTATCGAAACGCTTTATTTGCAGGCAGCTCCCGAGTTTGTCCACACAAGCTCAAGCCTTGTAAGACAGCTTATAGGAATGAATTTATCCGTTTCCAAGTATGTCCACAATGAAAATTTGCTTCTGAGGCTTATATAAAACAAATAAAGCTCCACTTTAAAAGTGGAGCTTTCGTATTATTTGAACCAATATCTTCTGCGCTTACTTCTTACGGAAAGGAAGGTGTACAGAATAAACAGTACAACTGCGGTTATAACGGTTACAATGAAGAATGTCCCCGAAACGAATTCCTTGATTTTTTCAATGGTGAAAAGCACGGCACTGCGCTCAACGCTCTGATTGCTTACAAGCCTGCTCTTTCCGATAATGTAATTGTCCTTGAACTTAATTATAATTTCCCCGAATTCATCACCTGCCGCAATGGGAGCATTCTGCACCTCTGCAGGGATGTTTTTCTCGAAAATAAGGTCGGACTCGTAAAGCTCCTTCGGAAGAAGATGGGAAACGGTAGAAACGGGGAAAAGCTGAATATGGTCAGTACCCGCGGAAAGATTTACCGCAATTTCGGATACGGGCGACGATGTGTCAAGAACGCTCTTTATCTCATAGTTGTCAAAGCATTTGTTGAGAAGTGCCTTTGCATCTATGTAAGCGTAATTCGTGTTGTCATCCTCAATTATCGGAGAATTCATAACTATGCAGACATAGGTGATACCCTTGGATTCTGCGGCTGTCACAAGACAGTTGCCCGCCTCCTTTGTAGAGCCCGAATTCAGACCGAAGGCATTTTTGTAATAATACTTTGCACTGTTGTTTCTGGAAACAAAATCGTTTCTGTTGTATCTGAGCTTGTAGTTGTCGGGATCTGTAACGGAAGCAAACGAGTACGCCGCAGAGGTTGACCACTCAGTCAAATCGTCGTTTTCGTATGCGTAAAGAGCTATTTTCAAAAGGTCGCTTACGGTGGTTGTCATTTCGGGATCGTGAAGACCCGTAACGTTTGTAAAGTTGGTGGAGGTGCATCCGAGCTCCTTCGCCTTGTTGTTCATAAGCTCAATGAACTTGTCTCTCTTACCGCCCGAAACGTGGTCTGCAAGAAGGTTTGCCGCATCGTTTGAGCCGCAGATAAGCACCGCACGGATAAGATCCTCAGCTGTGTATATTTCATTTGCCGCAAGACCGAGACGAAGTCCCGCCGTCTGCTTTGCAACCTTTTCCGTAACCGTAATGTGCACCGATTTGTCGGGAATGCTTTCGTATGCGACAATAGCAGTCATTATTTTTACGGTGGAAGCGGGGAAAATAACACTGTCCGAATTCTTCTCGTAAATCATAAATCCGCTCTCGGGATTATAAACCGCAATGCTTCCCGCAGTGGTTTCGGGAAACTCAGTGCCACAGTAATCCGAGAAGGTCTTGCCGTTAATGTAAGACGGCTCGGACGAGGCAAATGCAACGGGCAGAAGCATAGTAAGTGACAGCATTATGCCCACAAAAAAACAGATGAATTTTTTATTTATATACATGAAAATCCTTTCGGTTATGACCTTAAATAAGGCATAGTAAATCTCAGAGCGAAAAATACTCCTTCGCCGTCAAAACATCCTCGGAAATACGCTCCTTCAGAGCCTCAACCGAGTCAAATTTCATTTCAGGACGAATGAAATCATTGAAATAAACCGTGATTTCCTTGCCGTAAGCATCGCCCGAAAAGCCCATAAGGTATGTCTCGCAGTTGACAAGTCTGCTGTTTTCCGTTTCGCTGTCCGTCGTAGGACGGATGCCGATGTTTGAAACACCCTTGTAAATAACACCGTCAAGAAGACATTCCGTTACATAAACCCCGAATTTCGGCGTAACCCTTCCGATTCCCACGGGAATATTCAGGGTAGGGAAGCCAAGCGTCCTTCCGAGTTTTTTTCCGTGCATAACAGTACCGCTTACGGAATATCTCTGTCCGAGAAGCTCAGTAGCCACTTTAATATTACCGTCCTCAATAAGAGTGCGGATTTTCGAGGAAGAAATAATTTCTCCCTCATAGGTTGCATAGGGAATAACGCTTACACCGATTCCGAGGGGTGCAAGCTCTCTTTTTAAATCCTCAACCGTGCCCGAGCCCTTGTACCCGAATCTGTGATTTTCACCGCAGAAAACACATTCGGCGTTCAGCTTGTCCTTGAGGATTCTGTGGCAGAATTCCTTCGGGGACAGCTCTCTTACGCTTTCAAAGCACTCATAGTAAAGAGCATCACAGCCGAGCTTTCTTATGATTTCCGCCTTTTCCGAATTATCCGTGATAATGGGCTTGGCGTTGCCGAGAGTAAGAGTTGGATGACTGTCAAAGGTGTATACGCAGGACGACAGTCCGGACTCTCTTGCATAAGCGACAGCGGCAGAGATTATTTTCTTGTGACCCGTGTGAACACCGTCGAAATTTCCCAGCGCCACACAGCTTTTTTTGCCTGTCAGAACAGTGTTGAAATTATATATATTCATTCTTCGTTCCTTGAAATTTTTATACATAAATATGATACAATATAATCTTGTCTTTGTCAAGGTGAAAATTGCGTGATTTATATTAAAATTTTTGCTTATATTCACCGAAAATACTTGACCTCTTAAAAGTTTGGGTGTATAATAATATACGGACAAGATTATCAAATTTTTTCGGAGGTAAACATAAATGAATAAAATCGGAAGAATTGTTTGTTGTGCGGTTTTATGCGTACCTATGGTAGCGGCAATAATCGTCGGAATCACCGGACGAAACGGCGGAATAGGCGACAGCGGAATCCCCGGCAGCTCGGGTGTCAGCGAAACTGCAGGACTTAGTAAGGTAAAGATTCTCTCTGCCGACGGCACTCTTCTCAAGGAATATACAACAGACGACAAGGAATGCCTTGAAATGTACCTCAAGGTAGTAAACGATAGCAGTCCCGTAAACGATATGCCGAGACTTGCAGATGAGGTTTTCACACACTACAGCGTAAACTATATCGGCGGTGCCGAGGAATATGCATATGAGTTCATTATGTCCTCCGAGAGCGAAGCCAATTGCTTCTTTAAGGATATCAACGAGCAGCTCTATTCTATCAAGGCTGAGGACGCAAGACTTCTTCTTGTAAGAGACGAGTTTGCCGATTCCAATAAGTACGCAAATGTAGCAAAGCTTTATATCGAATATGTAAACGGCACAGAGCCTGTTTCTTCCGCTGTTTCCGCGGATACATATTCCTGGAATTACACAAGACTTGACGGTGAGCTTGTTGCAAGAGCAGACAGCGAGAGCGCATCCGAGCTTCCGAGCGTTACATTCCCCAAGGGAGCTACCGAATTTAAGATGAGCTTCGGACTTGATGCCGCTCCTTCTACTCTTAACGTAACAGCAAAGAACGGCGTGAATGTGGTTTACAGCGGTGAGCCCTCCGCACTTCCTCTTAATCTTAAGGAAGCTCAGGACACAGTGTTTGATATCACCGTTGACGCAGAATGGCTTGAGGGAAGCGATACCGACTACTACGGAAGCGCAAAGTATAACTTCAAGCTGCTCTACGATGTTCCCTCAAACTTCAAGCTTGCGGACGCAGAGCTTGGTGCCGGTGAATTTACAATCATCGAGGTAAAGGGCGGAAACGCAGGAGAAAAGGTAACAGCTCAGGCTGACTTTATGTCCGCAATAACAGAGTCCTTTATCCACAACGGAAAGCAGTATATCTATGTGCCCATCAAGGCTGATGCCGCTGCGGGAAGCTATGATATAAAGGTAACGGAAAATGCAGGCACAAGCGTAGTTAAGTTCAGAGTAAACTCCAGAAAGAAATTCGGCGAGACAGAAATCATTATGCCCTCCACCGAAATCACAGAGCTTCTTACCGATGACAATGTAAACGAGTATACCGCACTTATCGGCGAGCACAGACATACCTGCTCGGATACAATGCTCTGGGACGGCAAGTTTGTTCTTCCCGTAAAGGACGGCAAAACCGCGTGTGCATTCGGCTATAAGCTCAATATCGCAGGCAACGAAAGAATTTCCGATGGTATGTACATAAGCGGTGCAAACGGTGCAAGCGTAATTGCCGCAAATAAGGGAACCGTAATCTTTGCGGGCTCTACCGCATACTCGGGCAACGCCGTAATAATCGACCACGGCCTCGGAGTTCTTTCCTACTATATGAACCTCGGCTCTGTAAGCTGTAAGAGCGGTGACAGTGTTGATAAGAGCTCTGTAATCGGTACTGTGGGAAGCACGGGCTATACACCCTACAGTGATACAGTATTCTACGCAAACAGTGTGGGCGGATGCTTCGTAAATCCCGAAACACAGATCAAGTACGGAATTTCCTTCCCCAACTGATAAAACCAACCGAATAAATAAAAAGACATCCCGGGACTGACAATCAATCCCGGGATATTTTATTTGTCCTCGCCAAGAATCTGCTTGAGCTCCTCCATAAAGGTGCCGATGTCCTTGAACTGCTTGTAAACGGAGGCATATCTTACATAAGCAACGTCGTCAAGTGCCTTAAGCTTTGCCATAACAAGCTCGCCGATTTCCGCAGAAGGAATTTCAACTCTCATTGTGCTCTGAAGAGTCTGCTCGATATCGGTAGCCGCCTTTTCGATTTCCGTAATCGGAACGGGTCTCTTTTCGCAAGCCTTAATCATTCCGTCAAGAAGCTTTCTCTTGTCAAAGAGCTCTCTTGTCTTGTTCTTCTTGATTACGGAGAAGGTAACGTTTTCAATTGTTTCAAAGGTGGTAAATCTTTTCTGACACTGTGTGCATTCTCTTCTTCTTCGGATGGAAGAAAAATCGCTGTTGGGTCTTGAGTCAAGAACCTTGCTGTCAATATTACCGCAAACCGGGCATTTCATAGGCTGTATCCTTTCGTATCCTTTTAGTTTGATTTCATTATATACCCTTTTTTTGAAAAAGTAAATAGAAATTTTCAAATATTTATAGTGAGGAATAAAAATGTTAAAAAAATACCTTAATTATTCAACCGCATTGCAGACTTTTCTGCATATTTCACTCTTTATTATACTTTGCTATACCATAGCACTTACCCTTTTTCTCTCGATGCCACCCGAAAATCTGTCACTTTACACAGTTTCCTCAAGCGGAATACTGTATCTTGAAAACGTATTATGCGCGCTTTCGCTTACGGCTGCTTTCTCGCTCTTGCTTAAATATCTTTTCGGATGAGTTGAATTTTAAATTTTGAAAAAGTACTTGATATTACCACTAAAGTGTGATAAAATGGTAAGGTCAATAATACATATTCAAAGGTGAAATAATGGAAAAGAAAATAATAAATATCGCCGTAATCGGAGCAGGCTCAATGGGAAGAACCCATTCCTATGCAATAAAGAACATCCCCTTCTATTATAAGGACCTCCCGTTTTTGCCCGTATGCCATACAATCTCGGCAAGAACAGCGGAAAAGGCAGAAAAAATGAAGGAGGATTACGGCTATCTCTACGCCGAAACGGATTACGAGAAAATAATCTCCAACGACGAAATCGATATCATCGACATCTGTACACCCAATATCTTCCACTACGACCAGATAAAGCGTGCATTTGAGCACGGAAAGCACGTTATGTGCGAAAAGCCTCTTGTCGTTAACGGAGAAGAATGCGAAAAGCTTGAAAAGCTCCTTGCACAGTATCCCGACCTCGTTCACAGAACTGTTTTTAACAACAGACACCTTCCCGTGACAATGAGAGCACAGCAGATAGTGGAGGAGGGAAGACTCGGAAGAATCCTTTCCTTCAGAGCCTCCTACAGACATTCCTCCGCAACGGATAAAAACAAAACCGCAGGCTGGAAGCAGAACAAGGACATCTGCGGCGGAGGCGTACTCTTCGACCTCGGCTCGCATGTTATCGACCTTCTCTCCTTTATTATGGGCGGAGGCGAAAACGAATTCGAAAGCATCTGCGGACTTTCACAGATAGCCTATCCCGAGCGCAAGGGAATGGACGGCGAAATCTGGAAAACAAACGCAGACGAAGCCTTCTACGCACTTGCAAGACTTAAAAACGGTGCCTGTGGCTCCTTTGAGGTCAGCAAGGTAACCGTCGGAACAAACGATGACATCTATGTCGAGGTCTTCGGTGAGGACGGCGCAATAAGATTTGACCTTATGCAGCCCAATTTTCTTGAGTTCTACGACAACACCGCACAGAAGGAGCCCTACGGCGGCTATTCGGGCTTTACAAAAATAGAGTGCACTCAGAGATACCCCGCCCCCGGAGGCGTCTTCCCGAGCATTAAATCGCCCACAAACTGGGTAAGAGGTCACGTCCACAATATGTATTGCCTCTGCAACGATGTATTCAGCGGAACAAAATCCCATCCCGACTTTAACGACGGCATAAAGGTAAACAGAATAATGGACGCCGCATATAAATCATCCGTCAGCGGTAAGTGGGAAAATATTTTTTAAAAAGCAACAGCTTTTGAGGTGACAGACTTGTTCAAATCAAGAAACGAAATAGATATGTGCTCGGGACCTATAGCGTCCAAGCTCATTTTATACGTAATTCCAATTATAATTTCGGGTTATCTTCAGCTTCTCTTCAACGCCGCCGATATGGCAATAGTCGGACAGTTCTCCGCAAACGGAGAGCGCTCACTTGCGGCGGTTGGCTCTACCTCTTCACTTATAAATCTTATCGTAAACGTATTTATGGGACTTTCCACGGGAGCCAATGCTCTTGTCGGAAGAAGAGTCGGAGCAGGGGATAAGGAAGGAATCAAGGGTGCGGTGCATACATCGGTATTCCTGAGTATTCTTTCCGGCTTTATCGTAATGATTATAGGTATAGTATTTTCCAAGGCACTTCTCGTAATGATGGGAAGCCCCGCGGATATTATAGACCTTTCCGCACTTTATCTCAAAATTTATTTTCTCGGTGCACCCTTTCTGATGTTCTATAACTTCGGTGCGGCAATTCTTCGCTCCGTGGGTGACACAAGACGCCCCCTTTTCTTCCTTATGATTTCGGGAGTACTCAACGTAGTTCTTAATATCGTACTGGTTGCGGTATTTAATATGGATGTTGCGGGCGTTGCTATTGCTACCGTTGTTTCACAGATTGTATCGGCCGTCCTTGTATTTATTACTCTTTGCAGAAACAAAGGAAGCGTAAGACTTATCCCGAAGGAAATCAAGCCCTCAGCCGAAGAGCTCAAGCAAATTCTTATGATTGGTATTCCCGCAGGTGTGCAGAGCAGTATGTTCTCCCTTGCAAACTCTGTCGTTCAGTCCTCCATAAATTACCTTGGTACAGCAACAATGGCGGCCTGCTCTGCCGCATCAAGCATAGAAGGCTTCGTATACCTTGCAATGAACAGCTTCTATCAGGCAACCCTTTCCTTTGTAAGCCAGAACTTTGGCAGACGTGATTTCAAGCGAATAGGACAGATTATGCGCTGGGCATTTTTGTTTGTCATTGCCGCAGGACTTATTTCGGGTACAATCGTAATGTACTTCAACGAGTTCCTTGTAGGTCTATATATATCAAACGACGCTGTAAACCGTGCGGAGATTATCAATCTTACCTGGCAGCGTAACGTTATAGTCGTATGGCCGTATTTCCTCTGCGGAGTAATGGAAGTGCTTGTCGCAACACTCCGAGCCATAGGAAAATCCATTGTACCGATGTTCTCCACAATCATCGGAGTATGTGGAGGAAGAATGTTCTGGATTTTTGTTGTATTCCGCAGCATCAGAGATACAGACGGTATAGATGCTTTCGGCATACACATAACACCGCTTCAGATACTTATGCTTGCATGGCCCTTTGCATGGATACTCACCTCAACGGCTCACTCAATTACGCTTTTGCTTGAGTTTAAAAAGCAGAAAAGAAAAGACCTTGCAATAGAGAAAATCAACGTAATAAATGCCGTAAAGAGCGAACAATGATTATCATCGGAGGATTCCATACAGGGGTCCTCTGCTGTTATTATCGGAAGAAATGATAAAAAAATAAGTATTACTGATAAAGACAGCAAAAAGTAACTGTGATATAATAACCCCAGTAATATCCATAAAAGGAGACGAAGCCAATGAATATATACCAGCTTGAAAAAGGAATTACCGCCGATTATGCCTCGGAGGAGCTTGCAAAATATATCAATCTTATCTGTGGCGAAACAAGTGATATGAGATATGCCAAGGGGGAAAACGGCATAACTCTCGCACTTTTTGATACCTTGGGACTTTCAACCGAGGGCGTGGATGACCCCACGCTTGATGATGTCTACGAGGTAAACGTCGACGGACTGTGCGGATACATAGCGGGAAGCAATATTCGAAGCATACTCTTCGGTATTTATGCATTCTTGAAGGATGCAGGCTGTCGCTTCATAAGACCCGGCAAGGACGGCGATTATGTTCCGAGGAAGGATCTTTCCTCTTTCAGGGCAAAGCTCCGTGTAAAGGCTGATTACCGCTACAGAACAGACTGTATAGAGGGAACGGTAAGCTACGAAGCCCTTCGCGACTATGTATACTGGCTTCCAAAGCTCGGCTTCAACGGATATATGCTCCAAGGGACATCCCCCTACCTCTGGTACGACAGATACTACGCTCATCACGGTAACAAATACAAAACTCCCGAGCCTCTTACAAACGAGGAGGCGGACATAATCACAGCAAAAATCGAGCAGGACATCAAGCGAAGCGGTCTTGCCCTTCATTCCGTCGGACACGATTATATGGCGCCTGCATTCAATCTTTTCGGTGATATCACCGAGGAGGATATAGATAGGCTCGGAATCCGTGATTATATTGCCGTAGTAAACGGTGAACGTAAAATCAAGTATAACCACATAAGATACACAAACTTCTGCTATACCAACAAGGACGTCAGAAAAAAGCTTGTGGACTACTTTGTAAAATACATCAAAGAAAAGCCCTATGTTGACTTCCTCCACATCTGGTTTGCCGACGGCATAAACAACTTCTGCGAATGCGAAAATTGCCGTGCAACAACTCCATCGGATATACTCATAATGCTCCTTAACGAAACGGACAAGGCATTTGCCGAAAACGGACTCGATACAAAAATAGTATTCGAGCTGTACAACGATTCTGCATGGCCTCCGCTTAAGGAAAAGCTTGATAACCCCTCAAGATTCACAATTATGCCCTGTATACGTCAGAACTATGTAGACGGATACGAAAACTACAACAAGGACTACGAAATCCCCGAGCACCTCTACAATAACTATACACTCCCGAGAAAGGATGCCTCCGTAGCCCTCGCATTCTGGCGTGAATGGCAGAAGATATTCAAGGGTGATTGCTTCTTTTTCGATTATCACCTCTATTCCGACCACTATGTTGACCCGGGCTACTGTCAGATTTCGCACCGACTCTTCCGTGATATGAAGCTTCTCTCAAGCCTTAAATCAAACGGAATAATGCATTGCAGCTCGCAGAAGAGAAATATGCCCAATACCTTCCCGATGTATATGTGCGGCGAAATCCTTGTGGATTCAACCCTTACCGAGGACGAGATAATAAGCGACTACTTCCGAAGCGCCTACGGAAACGACTGGCAGAAGGCACACGAATATCTTCAGACACTCTCGGAATTGTTCCAGCCCGACCTTGTACGAGATTTGGAGCTTGCCGCAGACGAGGAAATGTACGCAGAGCGCAACACCAAAATTATCCTCGGTTATATGCATAATCCCGAAGCACTTGCAAAATTCCGCATAATCGAAGCTGTCCTCAAGGCATTTGCGCCGATTATAGAAAAGAATATCACGGAAGAGCGCAATCCATGTATCAGAAAATCGTGGGAAATTCTCCGAATACAGCTTCCCATACTTTCACAGCTTGCCGAGGGACTTTGCCTCGGTGCAGAGGGTAATATGGCACAAGCCCGTGAAGTGGGGCTGAAGCTTATAGATTATCTTGCAAAAAATGAGGATACCTTCATAAATGACCTCGACTTCGGTCTGATTGTCAGAAGAATAAAGGTGACCTTCGGCTTCACAAACAATATCTTCGCCTCAATAAAATAATAGAAAAGACTTGTACCTGAAACAGATGGTACAAGTCTTGTTTTTACCTTGCTATGAAGGAGAATAAAAGGTCTCGCTGAGCTTTGTGCCGTCAACCGCAGTCTGGCTGACACTGATTATGTCGTCCTCCGAGATTTTCGAGCAGGCGCAAAGAATAGTTCCGCTGTCGACAAAGGCGGTTTCTCTCTCTCTGCCGTTGATGTTAATCTCGGACTTCTTGGTGAAATTTTCACCCTGCAATGTAAGAAAACCGTCCGAATAAGTCGCAGAGATTATCTTGATTTCCTTGCTTCCGAAGGTTGTTTCCTTCTTGATATAAGGCTCACCCTTGAGAGAATATCCCTCGCCGTAAAGCATATCATACTGAATGTCACGGTGATTTTTTGCATAGTCCTCACTGTCGTGACGGCGGTTTATCCTGTTTATAATTCCGTCGTCGATGCCGAGCTTTATGAAAACGGATGACATAAGTCTGTATGCGGGAAGCTCATCCGTGAAGTCAAAGCTGAACTTTTCGGGAATGTTGGAGAATACCGTGTATGTGGTCATATAGTCCGAGCCGTATTCGTAAAGCGACGAGTCAAAGTCAAGGGAGGGGAGATGGTCACCGTAAAGAATAACCACGAATTCCTCGTCGCTGTTCATTACATAGTCGTAAACCTCGCCTATAACCGTGTCCGTGTCTGCAAGCAGATTGCAGTAGTATTCATACATACAAGCCTTCTTGAAGTCACTGCCGATAAGCTCTTCTCTGCCTTCAATTTTATAGGGAATATCGGGATTGTCGTCACTGAGATAAGCACCGTGTCCCTGCACCGTCACAGCGAATACAAAGTCCTTTTCCTTTGTTTCCTCAATTGATTCTATAATACTGTCATAAACCGCAGTATCCCTTGCCCATCCGTTGCCCGCTTCCTCATATTGCATAAATTCAATCGGAATAAAGGAGTCAAAGCCGAGATTGGGATAAACCTGATTTCTTGCGTAAAATACGCCCGTGTGATTGTGAATCGAGTGGGACTTGTAGCCCTTGTCGCCAAGTATAAAGGCAGCAGATTCGCAGGTCTTGTTCTTCAGAATTGTGGAATAGGGATATTCGATAGTACCGAAATACTCAAGGTTCATACCGGTAAGAACCTCAAATTCCGTGTTAACCGTACCTCCGCCGTTTGAAGGAACAACAAGAGAGCCCGCCCCGAACTCCTCGCATATTCTGTGGAAGTTGGGAATAGGGTCCTCGGTAAGCGGATATTTTGCGTATTTTGCCGTATCAAAGAAGGACTCAAGCTGAATTACAATTACATTGGGCGTATGAGTGGTCTTTGATTTAACATTGTCGTAGCTGTTGACAACCTTCTCGATATCGTTGAGAGAGTAGTCGTTAGGCTTCGGAATGCCCTTTACAAATATCGAAGAGCCGAAGCAGTAAACAAAGCCGTATTCGTCATAGGTTGCCTTAACATCGTTGTATGAAATTTTAAGATTTCCCGAAGCGGCACCGCCACAGAGGAAAATAAGAAAAGCACATACCGAGCAAATAAAGGGCACAAGACTGCTTTTCAGGGTTCTCCTGTATTTTCTCGCCTTGAGAAAAAGGAAGGTAAAAAGCGCGATACATATAAGCCCACCCAAAACGCAAAGAAACACATGGAATCCCGAAAAATAGTGGGGAATAATATCCATTGTGGTACCCATAATAACAAAGTCGATAGCTGACAGAGGCATGGGTCTGTTGAGTACCAGTAAAAAATTGGAGAATCCGAGAATAACCCACAACAGAGATATCAGCACCATAACAACTGTCCTTTTCAGAAAGAAGAACGAAACCGAAAGAGTTGCGAGTATAATCAGAAAGTTAATAATAAAGAAGTATGTATTCCCGAATATAAAGCCAAAGCCATCAAAAAAGGACATACACTCAAAGGACTGCACAGCAATGACAACAATCAGAGAAAGAAGCACTGCAAGCTGAACGTGAGCCTTGAACGGATGACCTTCAAAGCAGCTTTTAATATATTTGCAGGGCGCGGCAATAAAACCGACGCCTCCGATTTTTTCTTTAATGCTCTTGAAGAAGCCCGTGATTGATTTCACCCAAACACCTCCCATATTATATATTATACACCAAAATGAAATAAAGTCAAGTGATTTTTAAAAACAAAGGAGCAAGGCAAATAAAACCAAGCCTCTGTTTAGAATTCTCAACAAAAAAGCTCCTCTTATAGAAGAATAATTGACATATATACCAAAAAGCGAAAATCACGAAAAAAAAAGCAAAAACCCCTTGACAAAACGGATAAATAGTGATATAATATCACCGTTGCGTGAGGGAAACCAAACAAGACATCTGGGTATAGCGCAGATGGTAGCGCGCTACCTTGGGGTGGTAGAGGCCGTGGGTTCAAATCCCGCTACTCAGACCAGTATAAGGCTCCGGTTGGTAGTAATCAGTCGGAGCTTTTACTATATCTAAAAATGGTATCGGGGTGTGGCTCAGCTTGGTAGAGCGCTTGGTTCGGGACCAAGAGGCCGGAGGTTCGAATCCTCTCACTCCGACCATATTCTTTTTGTTATATTGATGACTGCAGATTTTCTGCAGTTTTTTTGTTTTTACCAACAGATTCCGACAGTAAAAAATAAAACCGGCTATCAGAACGATAACCGGTTATTTCTATCAATTGAATAAACTTCTGCCAAAAGTATCAATCCCGCAAATCAGCGGAAAATCCTTGAAGGTAAGCTTCTTTACCGATTCGCAGCCGAGCTCGGGAAATGCGATAACATCAAGTGAAGTTATACACTTGCTCGCAAGAGCCCCCGCACCGCCAATAGCGCAAAGGTAAATTGCTTTATTTCGCTTTATAGCCTCAATAACCTCGTTGCTTCTCGGACCCTTTCCGATCATACAGAAAAGTCCCTTGTCAAGTAGAAGAGGGGAGTAGGGGTCCATTCTTGAGGACGTTGTCGGACCGAATGAGCCGCAAACACATCCCTCGCGCTCAGGTGTGGGACCCGCATAATATACGAAGGCGCCGTCAAGCTCAAAGGGAGTCTTTTCTCCTGCGTTTATAAGCGAAACAATCTTCTTGTGTGCCGCATCTCTCGCCGTGTAAACAGTACCCGAAAGAAGCACCTCATCACCACAGCTTATTTCTTCAAGATGCTCACGGAAATTATCGGTAGTAAGTCTGAAGGTCTTCATTCCGTATACCCCGATTATTTTTGCGATGAGCCGGTAATACCGGAAACGGTTTCCTCATAGAAGCGGGCAATTTCGCTCTTCTGCGTCTGAAGTGCATTGAGAAGCTGCTTCTGACGCTTAATGAGATAGTCAACCTTTTCCTTGTTCTGCTCAACATGAGCATCTGCCTCAGCTCTGACCCTTGCGGAATACTGCTTAGCCTCAAGCTGAGCCTTGCTGATTATTTCCTCAGCGCTGATTCTCGCATTGGCAATAATTGTTTCCGCATTCTTTCTCGCGCTGTCAACGACTTCTTCGGATTTGCTCTGAGCAATAAGAAGAATATTGCCCGCATCCTTGCAGGTCTGCGTATATGTATTTGAGCTTTCTGCGGCTGCATCGTATCTGAGTGAAAGTGCCTCATACTCGGAGCGAAGCTTTGCCTTGTCCTGCTCGGCTTCATCAAGCATTCTGCGAACGCTCTCCGTTTCCTCGCGAGCCTTAAGTGTCTCCTCGTTTGCCCTTGCGATTTCCGCTTCAAGTGCCGAAACGCCGTCAAGCTTTGCCTGCATTTCCTCGAGCTCACCCTTGAGTGCGAGAATTTCCTCCTTGAGTCTTTCTCTTTCCTCGCGGAGCTTGCCCGAAGCTCTTTCCACATCCTCTATTTCAAGTGCGGCCTGCGCATTGATTTTTTCTATATATTCGGAAACGTCCGAGGGAGCATATCCGAAAATCTTTGTTTTGAAAATACTCTTTGGCATAGTAACTTCTCTTTTCGTCATATTTGGAAAATACACTGAAAGTATAACATAAATAATTCCGAATTAAAAGTGTTATTTCCCGATTTTAAAATAATTTAACAATTGCTTTACTTGTAATAATCAAATTCAACATCGTAAAGATTTACCGTCTGACCGTCAACAATTCCTTTTTCCTCAAGAGCATCTATAATACCCGTGGAACGCAGAATCTTCTGGAAGTAAGCAAAGCTTTCTCTGTCGTTGAAGTTTATGGAGTTGAGAACCTTCACGATTCTGGGACATTCAACATAGAAGGTATCGTTCTCTCTTGTTATTGTGATTTCGGAATCCGCATCGATATCAACTGTTTCCTCCTCGGGAATGTACTCGGGTGTGAATACCTTTATGGGAGGAAGATCCTTGAGCTTCTTTGCAATAAGCTCGCAGAGCTCGTCTGTGCCGTGAGCAATGCCCGCAGCGATAAATACAATCTCACAGCCCTGCTTCTTTGCAAATTCCTCAAGCCTTGCCTGAGTCTCGTCGGACATCATATCAATTTTGTTTGCCGCAATGATTCTCGGACGGCTTGCAAGCTCGGGACTGTAAAGACGAAGCTCCTCGTTGATTTTTTCTATATCCTCAACAGGATCTCTGCCTTCAAAGCCGGAGGCATCTACAACATTGATTATAAGTCTGCATCTGTCAATGTGACGAAGGAACTGATGTCCGAGACCGTCACCATTGTGTGCACCCTCAATAAGACCGGGCAAATCCGCAAGAACAAACTGTCCCGCCTTGGCGTTAACAACACCGAGCATAGGTGCAAGAGTTGTAAAATGATAGTCAGCAATCTTGGGCTTAGCCGCAGAAACAACGGAAAGAATTGTGGACTTACCTGCACTTGGCATACCTACAAGACCCGCATCTGCGAGCATCTTAAGCTCAAGAACAACCTCCTGCTCCTTACCCTTGATGCCTGCCTTGGCAAAGTTGGGAGTCTGACGTGTGGGAGTAGCAAAATGGGTATTGCCGAAGCCGCCCTTACCTCCCTTGAGGAATACAAAGCGACCGCTTTCAACAACATCCTCGTCGGACATATCCTTTATAATCTTTTCCGTTTCGGGATCCTTAAGAACTGTTCCCGGGGGAACCATAATCTCAAGGTCTGCACCATTCTTGCCGTGGAACTTTGCGCCGCTACCGTCGCTTCCGTTTTCCGCAACGAACTTTCTTCTGTACTTGAAGTTGAGAAGGGTATTGATACCCTCATCTATAACAAAGATAATATTACCTCCGTGACCGCCGTCACCGCCGTCGGGACCTCCGTGGGAAACATACTTCTCACGTCTGAAGGAAACCGAACCGTTACCGCCGTTGCCGGATTTAACGTATATCTTAACCTTGTCTATAAACATAATTTCACCATTCCTTTCCTTGAAAAGAATAAGGCTTGTCGCAAATAAAAGGGCTGCCGGAGATTAGCGCCGACAGCCCATTGCCGATGTTTGTTTTACTTACGCTTCCTTGCCGTAAACGCTAACGCGCTTCTTACCGCCGGAGATGTTTTCAAACTTAACAACACCTGCTTCGAGAGCAAAAAGTGTGTCATCTGTGCCGATACCTACGTTAACACCGGGACGAATGTGTGTGCCGCGCTGTCTAACGATGATGTTACCTGCAACAACCGACTGTCCGTCAGCCTTCTTTACGCCAAGTCTCTTGGATTCGGAGTCTCTGCCGTTCTTTGTAGAACCTACACCTTTTTTATGAGCAAAAAACTGAATACTGAGTCTCATCATGATTCTTTCCTTTCCTGCATATAAGTTATGCAATTGTGATACTTACAAATTGTGGAAACTGTTTTGAAAATTCCTTCATCTGACGGGCAAAGCCCTTAACACAGCAGGAAATGACCTGAGCCTTTTCCGTATTGTTATGTGTTGCGGGAATTACAAGTCCGACAAAAGCCTTTTCGGGATTGATGTCTGTCTCAACGTCCGCACAAAGCTCATCCATAAGTATACTCATAATAAGCTCACAGGACGATGAAACGTAAGCACAGATAATATCGCTGCCTTCATCCGAATAACCGGAATGACCGCTGACGTTTATTTTTCCGTACCCGAACACTTCATCCTTTTCAAGATAAATTTTCGTCATTAAAAAATCAGAAAGCTATCTTGTCGATCGAAATCTTTGAATAGGGCTGTCTGTGACCCATCTTCTTCTTTTCGTTCTTCTTGGACTTGTACTTAATGATTGTGATCTTCTTAGCCTTGTCGTTCTTGATAAGACTAGCTTCGATCTTAGCACCCTCAACGTAGGGAGCGCCAACCTTAATACCGTCGTCGTTCTGAATTGCAAGTACTGTGTCGAAAGAAACCTTTTCTCCTGCTTCGACTGCGAGCTTCTCAACGTAAATTACGTCGCCTTCCTGGACCTTGTACTGCTTTCCGCCTGTTGTAAATACTGCGTACACGAAAAGCACCTCTCTTTCATTATGAACTCGCTGAAATCGGGTTTTTGCTGAAAACGGACATAAAAATACCCGCCGCAAAAATTGAACCCTTATCAAGCGGCAAATTATTTTACCACATACTTTTTATATTGTCAAGAAGAAAAATATATATTTTATAAATGTTTCAAGATTGTTTACAAATAATATGGCTTAATGTGTTATAATTGGTACAGTAAAACAAGAACGGAGGGGATAACAATAGCAAAAGGAGCAAATCAGAAGCTTAAGCTTATGTACCTCTATAAAATCCTCAACGAAAAAACCGATGAAAACGTGACTCTAAACGCATCCCAGCTTATAGCGGAGCTTGAAAAATACGGTGTCAGCGCCGAGCGTAAAAGCATTTATGATGACATCGAAGCACTCCGTCTTTTCGGTGCGGACGTCAATATGAGTCCGGATCACGGCAGAGGCTACTACATAGGTGAAAGACATTTCCAGGTTTCGGAAATCAAAATGCTTATAGATATCGTCCAGGCTGCAAAGTTTATTTCGGAAAACAAGAGTGTAGAGCTTATAGACAAAATAAGTGCTCTTGCCCCCGTTACGGACAGAAAGGCACTCAAGCATCAGATTGTGGTTTCCAACAGAGTAAAAAGTGCCAACGAAACCGTGTACTACAGTATTGACCATCTTTACCGCGGAATTGAGGAAAAGCGACAGGTCAGATTCAAATACTACACCTGGGACGTAAGAAAAAACAAGCTTTATAAAAACAAAGGTCAGTATTACTATGTTAACCCCATAGCACTTATGTGGGAGGACGAGAAATACTACCTTGTCGCATACGACGATTTCGCCGCAAAAATCAAGCACTACAGAGTAGACAAGATGGAAAGCGTAGAGGTCTGCGACGAGAACTTTTCAAGACCCGCAAAGGAATTAAAATTCAATGCGGCGGATTACGCCAAGAGAAGCTTCAATATGTACGGCGGTGAGGTAAAGGAGGTTACCCTTTACGGCAACGCGGATTCAATAGGCATTATCTTCGACAGATTCGGCAGAGACGTTTTTATCGTACCGAGAGAAAACGGCTATTACAGTGTAACCGTCAAGGTTGCGGTCAGCCCGCAGTTTTTCTCGTGGGTGTTCGGACTTTCCGACCTTCTTACAATAGAAGGCCCGTCGGATGTACTCGGACAGTTCCGCGATATGTGTACGAGAGCACTGGAAATCAATAAGAAATAAATAGAAAATAAGAAATAAATATAAAGGAAGGTAAAGTATTATGAGTAAAAACACAATCAAGTCGGTAGTTGCAGGCGCACTTGCGGGAGCAATAGCTGTTTGTACGCTTCCCGTAATCGCAAAGAATATCGAGGCTGTAATGAACTCGGTAAATATCAGCGTTGACGGTGATGTAGTAGCAAAGGCGGATGAAAATTACGTACTCCAGAACGGAACAAAGGTGCCCTACAGTATTCTTTACGAGGGAACAACCTATCTTCCCATCAGAAAGGTTTCCGAGCTTCTTGACGTCGGAATTGACTGGGATAACGATACAAGAACCGTGCTTGTGGAAACAGGCGACAGCAACGGCGCTGGCGAATACGACAGCTGGTACGGTGTACCTGATTTCGGTGATTTTTACGGAATCAAGGAAGTAGCGCAGGTACCCACAATAAGATCCACAACTCATTGGTATGATGTAAACAGCGTTTCCGATGCTGACGACTACATAGAGCTTCTTGAAAGCGAAGGCTTTGAGAAAATCGAGGACGGTAACATAAAGCCCAAATTCAAGATTTACGCAAAGGACAATATCGAGGTATGGCTTGATCTCGGAATGTACACAAAGCTTGTATACGGCGTTACCGTAATGGATACAAGCCGTCCCATTGTCGGCAGAGAAATGGTATACTGCGGCGACAAGGAAAACATTCCGGATTTCGGTGCAATATTCGGTCACTTTGAAAGAAACGTCGAGGGAATTCAGTATTATGTAGGCGACTGGTATCTCTGGTCATACCTTCCCGATTACTTCTCTCTTCTCGAGGAGGAGGGCTTCACCGTATCAAGCGTAAACAAGAGCTTCTACGGCAAGGGCTTCACACTTAAGAAGGACCGTTCAACCTTTATGATCAGATTCGACGGCTCCGAATTCTCCAATATCCCCGCAATTACAATCGATTGCTGATTCGGTAAATAACAAACAAAGCGAGGCAGACTTCATTCCGAAGCCTGCCTCTGAATTTTTATGCTTTAATCAGCCGAAAACCTCTGCAATAATTGCCTCAAGATACTTTTTCGCATCGAGAATTTCTGCATTTCTGTCAGCCGTGCCCGACATCTCGTGCTCAATAACAATATCACCGGGGAATCCGTTTTCCTTGAGCTGACACATAAGTCTCTTAAAATCAACCTTACCCGTACCTATAAGCACCTGATGACCGCTTGTTTCACCGAACCTTGCGGGAACGGCATCCTTTGCGTGCATACCGAAGATTCTGCAGCCGAGCATATCCATAGCATCGTTTGCATTACCTCTGCCACTGCTTGTAAGGTTTGCAGGGTCAAAGTTTACACCGACATTGTCAAGACCTATTTCGTTGATTAGTATGTTAAGGGTAAGCGGAATTTCCTCGCCCGTCTCAAACGCGAATCTCTGACCTCTGTCGCGAAGCTTTTTGCAAAGACCCTTAAGACACTGAACAATTGCAAGCCTTGCGGGATCAAAGGGATTGTCGGGCGTATATCCGATGTGAGTTACAACCGTGTCAATACCTAGGGCATAAGCGAAATCCGCCCCCTTTTCAAGGTCCTCCATTCTCTTCTGTCTCATATAGTCGGGAACAAGACCGAGGCTGGTATACATATGAGGATATCCCCAGATAACAGGTCCCGTCCATCCGCACCAGAGAGCGGAAACCTCGAATTTTTCAGCCTCAAGGAAAGCCTTAAGCTCCTTTGCGTATTCATCCGTATAAAAGCCCATATCCCAGATAGCCAGCTGACCGCAGTCAAAGCCGAGTGATTTTGCGTGACGGATGTTGTCCTTGTAATTGTTTCTGTTAATATCAACAAGAAGTCCTACTCTCATTGTAATATTTCCTTTCTGACTTTCAAATATGATACTCCCCGCTGTAAGCAAGGAGTATCGTTTCTTTTATGAATTATTTTGCAAACTTATAGCTTTCCGCCGAAGCGAGATTGGGGAATATACCCCAGGCCGCAACATCAAAGTAAGGTGTGTCGCCCTTGTTTACAGGTGTGGGAGTACCCTTGGTGTTTGCTCCGAAGGGATAGAGGTGTACCTGCTTTGTGTGATCGATATTTTCGGGGAAGTTTGTAACATGGAGATAAATTTCCTGCCACTCGTTGTTGCCTATAAGCTCTTCGGTACTTGAGGCGGTGGGGTAGTAGCCTGTAATTTTTGTTCCGTCCTTCTCGTAAAGGTGATATACGTTTGTGCCCGCATAGCCCGTAACATTGGAACGGATAAGCATCTTGATAACAATCTGACTGTCAACAACGGGAATTGCGGGAAGACTGTAGCAGTCAAGATGAACCGTGTTTGTGCCACCCTCAACAAAGGTGAAGTGTGTGTAGGTTGTACCATCGGAATCCGTCTTTATTTCGGAAGCCATCGTAGCCTTGGGAATGTCGGCATAAATCTTCGTTCCATGCTCCTTAACTGTACGAACATAGTAAGGATCCATAACCTCGCCCTTGTCGGCCGCTGCTTCTTCAAGAACGTCATTAACCCAGTCCTTCTTGTCGTCTGCCGAAACGGGAACTGTCTTTTCATAGGTGAAGCCGAACTCGTAAGGAGGAATGTAATCAACAAAGTAAACCTCAGCCTCTGTATCACCGAGAATTCTTGTAATGGAGTTCTCTGCTGAAAGCGTGTTGTATGCGTAAACACCCTTGGCGTTAGTGAAGAGTCTGTTTCCGATACCCTGAATATATACATTTCCGCTGTATACGGGAGCCTTTGAAGCATCGGAGGTCTCTGTCTGAGAAAGCTCGTAAACCGCTCTGTCAAGTACGTTGTTTTCGATTCTGAAGTTGCTGAAGAGATTTGCCTGTTTACCCTGATCGGAGGTACCCGAGCGGATATGTCTCTGTGTTTCAACATTGTATCTTGTAGAGCCGAAGCCGTAACCCGCACGTCTCATAAGGTTACCCGTAAAGAGAACATTTTCGCCCTCATGAACAATATCCGTAACATTTGTGTTGAAGAAGTACTCAATACTGTACTGACATTCCGTCATAACATTGTTGGAGTAAACGATGTTGTCCATACGCAAATCCTTGGACTGACCGCCAACCTGATGAGTAACAGCCGCATCGTAAACCTGATAGAAATAACAGTTGTCAACCACATAATTGTCGCATCCGCCGTAGATTTCGATAGCATTACCGTATCTTATGGGACGACCTGTTGTACCGTCATAGCCCTGCATATTACCGCCAATCCATTCGAAGGTACAGTTGGTAACCTTGAGATTCTTAAGTGTCGATGCACCGATACCGAAGGAGCAGAACTTGAACGCAATATTGTCAACCGTAACACCGTTGTTACCGCCAACATTAATCATAGCGCCTCTTGTAACAAAGTCCACGGAATCGAATACCTTGGCGGGATTACCGTTGTCACATCTTAAATAAACGGGGCCCTTAGCAGAGGAAGCATCAGCAACCGTACCGTTTATTATGCTGTTCGCCTGATGGAAGAACTCAAAGTTTCTGTCAAGCTCCTTTGTGTAGTCAAACTTCTTGTTTCTGTCGGAGAATACAAGGAATTCCTTCTTACTGCTGTAGGGAGTTTCCTTGTATGCATAAACCTCTCCGCCGTTGAATACGATTGTACCTATATCAAGAAGTCCCATATCTTTATACTTCCAGATAAGAGCACCCGTTGTCTTGTCCTCGTAAGCAAGAGCCCAGTTGTCGGGATCTGATGCTTCGATAACGGTACCGTTAAGAACAGGCTTTTCGCCCTCGCCGTAAGCGGAGTAGGTAACACCTGCCTTTGCGGCAATTCTCTCATACCATGTTCCGCCTCTTTCAAGAAGCACAACATCACCGGAGACAGCCTTCTTGTTCGCTTCCGCAAATGACTTCATCGCCGTAGCTTCCGTAAGACCGTCGTTGCTGTCGTTACCGTTGGGAGAAACGTAAATCTTCTTGCCTGTAATATCGGAATAATCCGTGTTGGGCGTGCTTCTGATTTCTGCAATTCTCTTTGCCTCAAGCTCGTCAAGCTCAGCTACCTTTGCATAGCCTGCGGCTGTGTTATAAAGTACATCCATACCAACCTTCTTTTCAAGCTCCGCAATGGGGTCAACCTTTACGGAAGCCCATACACCTGCGGACTCTGTATGCTCAACCGTTGCCTCTGCAATATCGGCAAATGCCCAGTGAGTGTAATCAACATCAAGGAAAAGAATTGAAATATCGGGAAGAAGCTGTTCAGCCTTCTTTGATGTTCCTCTGGCTCTTCCGATTACGGTTACAACCTCAGCTCGTGTAATAGTGTTGTCAGGCTTGAAGCTGAATGTACCGTCACCGTTGTCATATCCGTTGATAAGACCCGCGGAAGCTGCCGCCTTTATTGAAACATATTTCGGATGAGCCTCATTAACATCGCTGAAGGAAACCGCAGTACCCTTATCCTCTGCAAGTCCCGTAAGATAAACAAGCTCTGCGAATTCCGCTCTCGTAATAGCCTTGTCGGGCTCGAAATTACCGCTGTATGACTTGAGAAGACCCTTTTCCTGACAGTAACCGATATACTTGGAGTACCACGCATCTGCGGCAACATCCGCAAAGGTGGCTGTACCCGAAACATTTTCATCACCGCCCGCAACGATTCTTGAAACCGTCGTACAAGCCTCGGCTCTCGTCATAGTACCCGACGGCTTGAAGGTGCCGTCATCATAGCCCTTCATATAAGCTGTGTGATTTTCAAATTCTTCGGGCTTTTCCGTAAAGAACATAATATTTGAAAGATACATTACATCGGTAGGCTCAAGCGTCGCAAGTGTGCTGTCGCCGTAAGGATAAATGTGAAGCTGACGCAGATAATAGTCGTTCGCATCAGGATTAAGCTTCGCATGACCCTCGGAAAGATCGAACAGAGCAATCTTCCATTCACCCGCTACAAGAGGCTCGTTTTTAAATGCACCAGAATAAATGCTTGAAGTAAAGATATTACCGTTCTTCATAGCACCGATTACGGGAACAACACTCTTAGGATTTGGGGATTCGTAATAATACTCGATACCCGCCCAGCTGTAAAGAGACATATCAACCTCAGCACCTAAGTAATGGAAGCCGTCTATCGAAAGAGTTTTCGTATCGGTGCAGGTAGGGTCGGGGATAATTTTGAGAACACTCTTACCGTCTAATTCTGTCACTTCAAGGGTACAGGTCTTTCTGCCGTTTACCGTACCGTTCTGATATTCGGCAATGGAAAGGCTGATGCTCTTTGATGCATCATTTTCGATGTCATCGTTATGTACCTGAATCTGCTTTTCCTCCGTAACCTGTGCGATGATTGTCTCCGCTTCGGCTATTTGTAATGCCTCGTCCGAAATTTCCTGTGTGTTCTGTGCGCAGGCATTGGTTGCTGTGAGAAGCAACGATGCGAGAATTGTCGCAATTAGTCTTTTACTTTTCATTTTGTTTTCTCCTGTATGAATTGTTTTTTGACGCAAAGCATTTTTGATATTCACCAATTAACACGGCAAAACCAAATCGCTTTTAGTCATACTGAACAATTACATAATATCATATACATAATAAATTTGTAAAGCGATTTTCAGTAAAAAGACTATTTTTTACACATAAAAGTATGAAAAAGACAATTATCCGTAATCCGCATCAAAGAACAACCGCAGAGCTCATATTATCCGCAGATTTTTCCTATGCCTTCATAATTACTTTCATAATTTTTCCTCCTTGACATTTTAGAAAATATTGTTTATAATTGTAGTAAACGGGTGAAACCCCACTACTGTACTACTTATTCTAATGAAATTAATCAAACAAAACAACATTTATATTGATTTGTATTTTAACTATATTGACTTTATTTTACATACATATTACAAAAAGAGGAAATGCAATGAATCAAAGCCGAACGACAAAAAAATCTCCTCAGGCGCTCACTCAATACATAAACCAGTACGAGCACCATCTTGACCTTAAGAAAAACACCCTCATTCCGTTCAAAGCCCAATTAAGTCAAAAGGTTTTTAACGCCACCTGCAACTGGCACGATAATATCGAGCTTCTTCTTTTTACGGAAGGTAAGGGCACACTCAGATACGGCACGGAAAACATAGAGGTCAAAAGGGATATTCTTGCCATAATAAACTCCCAGACAATGCACAGCCTTTCCTCGGAGGAGGGGATGACCTTCTGCTTTATCATCATAGACAACAGCTTTTTCGAGGAAAACGGTATAGATATCTCATCCTTAAGCTTTGAAAGACTCACATCCGACAACGAAACCTTCGAAAAATGCCTGAGCCTTCACGATGCTTACCAAAGCTACAGAGCGGAGAAAAAATTCCTCTGTGCCGCCAAAGCGAGACAAGCCGCCCTTGAGCTTGTAATAGACCTTTGCACAAAATATTCCTCACCGAAGCAAACCACGGGAGAGAAGAACAACTCCTCCGAAAAATACATAAAGCAGGCAATGCTGTACATAAACGACAATTACGCCGAAAAAATAACCCTCGACGGAATCGCAAGGGTCATAGGCATCAACAAGTCCTACTTTGCAAGAGAATTCAAGAAGTACTCGGGTCAGACGGTGCATACCTATATAAATTCCCTGCGCTGTCAGATGGCGGACAGATTTCTCTCGCAGGGGATGAAGGTAACCGAGGCGGCTATGGCATCGGGCTTTGAATCTCTGTCATATTTTTCAAGAACCTACAAAAAAATCAGAGGGATATCTCCCGTATATACCAAATGACAAAAGGACGTGCAAAACACGTCCCTTTCTTTTTATACCGTAAGCCGTTGCCGAAGCTTTTCCATTATTTTCTTTTCGCTCCTTGAGACCTTAACCTGTGTAATCCCAAGCCTTTTCGCGGTCATACTCTGTGTGTAGGATAAATCATACCGCAAATGAAGTATCAGCCTTTCCTCGGCATCGAGAGAGTCCATAGCCTCCCTTAGAGCATACCTTTCAATGAATTCGGATATGTCATCGTTACCGATTCTGTTTTCAAGAGGATTTTCCTCCTCGTTATCACCGCTCAGCGACTCAACGGGGGAGAGTGCACCGAGATAAAATACCGCATCCTCAACGCTTATACCGCACATTTCCGCAAGATAAGAAATTGGAGGCTCATAGCCGTTCCGAAGCACAAATTCCTCCTTGATTTTCAGCATAGTCGCACAGTAGTGCCTGATGCTTCTTGAAACCTTTATAATACCGTCATCACGGAAATGTCTTCTCAGCTCGCCGATAATCATAGTAAAAGCATATGTCGAAAACTCAAAGCCAAGCTCCGTGTCAAAAGCTCCCACAGCCTTTATAAGACCCAGCGAGCCTATCTGTATAAGGTCGTCGTATTCAGTGCCTTTTCCGAGGTAACGCCGTACCGCACTTTTGACAAGCCCCATATTGTTCTCAACAAGTCTTTCCAGTGCCTCACTGTCTCCGCATCTGTACCTGAGTATCAGCTCGGTGTTACTGCTTTTATCCTTCATCGGAGCCGCTTACCTTTTTAGAAAACGTTACCGTCGTTCCCTTTCCGACCTCGGATTTTATTCTGAACGAATCGGAAAAAGTCTGCATAATTGGAAGCCCCATACCCGAGCGCTCGCTTTCCGCATCCGTCGTGTAAAGAGGCTCCATCGCCTTTTTTATATCCTCGATTCCACAGCCCTTGTCCTTGACAGTAAACCTGAAGGTGTTATCCTCGAATTGAACACCCTCTATGTAGATTTTACGCTTGCTCTCATCCCTTTCATTCTTGTATGCGTGAACTATACAGTTTGTCACAGCCTCGGAAATCACGGTTTTCACATCGGCAATTTCCTCCACCGTTGGGTCTGCCTGAGCAAGAAACGCCACCGCAAGATTTCTGCAGTAAGCCTCGTTTCTCCCGAGAGACGGGAGCACAGCCTTGAATGAGTTTATCCTTTTCTTTCTGTTCATCGTATATACCTTACCTTATCTCAGTTTATTTCAACAAGCTTGTCCGCGCCCGCCATTCTGAAAAGACGCTCTATGCTTTTTGAAGCACCCACAATTTCAACCCTTCCTCCCACGGCACTCATCGTCCGTGTCCTGCCGAGAACCAAACCGATTCCCGAGGAGTCCATAAACTTTACGTTTGTAAAATCGAAAGTCAGAATTTTCGGACGCTCCTCCATAATCAAATCGTCTATTTCCGAGCGAATCGCGGTAGCCTTGTGGTGGTCTATCTCTCCGCCGAGAGCATAAATAATTCTGTTGTTATCCTGCATTTTTACATTCCTTTCGGCTTAATCCATATTTTATAATATACCATAAGCTCCGTGCGAATTTTGTCATATACGCAGGAGCTTATTTATTTTTTTAGAATTTTTTTAACAGACGGAAGCAGCACGAACGCAACCGCATTCATAATCACCGCAAGAATACATCCGAATACGAATCCTCCGAAATACTGCACACCGATCACACCGCAAACCGAAGCGAAAAGGCATATAACCGATACTGCCCGATTCCGCCTCTTTCCCGATACACCCAAAAGCCTAAAGCCTTCCCGAATGTATAACACCTTCAGAATAAATCTAAGCAAAAGACACACCGCATAAACCGTCAACAGCAATTCCTCAAGTCCAAAGGATGAAACCGCCCTTGTAAGCGCAAACGCGGGCGAATCCGAAACGGCATACAATACCTTCCCGAGCGTTAGTGAAAGAACTATTCCGAAAATAAGAATATAACAAACGGCACAGAAAGCTCCTCTTCTTAAATAAGTGTTGCTGTAAGAACCTGAGTTCACCTGTAATTCGTTTAATATTTCAATATCCCCGAAAAAGAGCAAAGCCGAAATTATTCCGCCGGAAGCCTCACTTGCAAGACTGACACCTTCGATTTGCGTAATAACACCTAAATCCGCCCCGTTTAAAAACAGAGAAGCAACGCAGGTAATCAGCGGAATAAACACAATTCCCGCCATCATCACAGAAGCGCCTATGACCGAGCGGTTTTCCTTTGCAGATAAAATCAGGCAAGCAATAACGATAAATACCGCAAAAAAGCAATTGTCGGAAATCCCCGATTTCGCCTCCGAAAGTGTACTGTAAATCCCCGTGACAATTCCCGCTTCAAGCCCCAACGATACAACTACCGCCGAAATCGAAAGTATACCCTTCACTGTGCTTTTTTCGGCATATTCGCTTCCTTTTGAAAGCCGAATCAGCACCAGCGAGAATATCGCAAAAATCGCCCATCCTACAGGCGTTCTGCAGAATTTACCGAGGAAATTTACAAGAATAAACAGCGATGCCACATAAAGAAAAACGACGGATGAATGCCTTAAATATGCCGATGCTTTGCTCATATTACCGTCCGTCCCTTCTCTCGTCATTCTGTATTTCCTCACGCAGTGCCTTTATTACGGACAAATATTCTGTTGCTTGCTTTTTGTCGATGCCTTCATCCGAGCAGACCTCTTCGGCTCTCTTGTAAAGCTCGGTGCTTTTCTCTCTCGGCTTCTGAATATACAAAGCATTGTCTATTCTGTATTCCGTTCCGTTTAGTATAAGAGAAGAAATTTCAACAATGTCAGTCCTTGTAAGATTTTCGGAAAGAAAATAAGCCTCCGTGCTGTTGAATCGTATTTCATAGCTCTGAGCCGAAAGCTTTTTGTGAGCCTCGTGAAAATTCTTACCGCTTAAAATAAACACCTTGTTATCAGCCTTTTCCGTATTGTCACCGTCAGCCGTTTTACAGTAAAGAGTAATCTGCGAATTCCCCGAATTTCTGTCAAAAACAATGCCAAAGCAGTAAGCCTCCCTGCGAGCCCTTCCCGAGCAGGAGGTAAGAACAAAGCTGCAAATCATAACAGAGAGAATAACTTTAATTTTCATACCCCTCGTCCATTTCCCGTGAATGCCCGAAGCTTGCGGCATATGGCTTCATAATCACAGTGTCGTAAAGAATACGCCCGCCCATCGGAGAAAACGGCATCATATAATCTGCCCCGAATGACCTTTTGCCGCAAAGAATCACAAGGACAGAAACAATTCCCAACGCAATTCCGTAAAAGCCGAAAATACCCGCAAGAATTACAAACGCAAGCCTCAGAATCACATTGGCATTCATAAATGTCGGATTCATAAAATTGCATATACCCGTCAATGCCGCAATAACAACCACCGTCTCGCTCGTGATTCCCGCCTTGATGGCTGCATCTCCGAGAATCAAGCCTCCGACAACACTGAGAGCATCGCCCACAGCCTTCGGCATTCTCACACCGACCTCTCTTACTATTTCGAAAATCAGAAGAACAATCAGCATCTCCGTAAATATGCCGAACGGAACATCACTCCGTGCCTGAGTCTGTATTTTGTAAATCGAGTAGGGAAGAGCCCCCTTGTGAAACCTCTGCACCGCAACAAAAACGGCAGGCAAAAGCACCGCAAGAATCATACCCGTAACACGAAGTATTCTTATAAAGGTCGCATAATAAACACTTTTCAGATAATCCTCCGAGGACTGAATGCTTTCCGTAAAAAGATAGGGCACTGTCAGTACAACGGGACTGCCGTCACATATAACGGCAATACGCCCGCCTAGAATTTTTGAAGCAACCTTGTCCGGCTTTTCACTGTTGCCGACCTCGGAAAACAGATTGAACTTACTGCTCTGAAGCATAAGCTCGAGATTGCCCGAATCCACGCAGGAGTCCATTTTTATACCCTCAAGCCGCTTTAAAAGAATACCGAGCGCCCGCTTGTCTGCAATTCCGTCATAATAAACAACCTTAACGTCCGTGTTTGTTCTGCTTCCGAAGGTATAGCTTAAAACCTTGAGCCTTTCACTTTTTATTATCTTGCGGAGCATTGTAACATTAAGCATCGCATTTTCAACAAAGCCCTGCCTCGGACCTCTTACTACCGATTCACTGTCGGGCTCGCTTATGCTTCTGCCGTCCTCGCTTTTTGCATCCGCCGCATAGCAGAAGAACTGACCGTTTTCCTCGCCCACAATAACGGCATTTCCCGAAAGTATTTTATCTCTCGCATCACTTTCGCCCGTGCATTCGGAAAGCGGAAGCGAAGCAAGAATTGCCGTCATAAGCTCCCGTGAAGGGTATATCCCGTCCTCTGCGGATAAGGGCTTTAGAATTCCCTCTGTAACATACTTTTTGTCGCACAGATTTATAATATAAAGAACGGTAAGCCTTCTTCCGCCTCTGAAGCTCAATTCCCTTTTCGCATAATCCGAGCATCTGTCGAACATACCGTCAATTTTATTTATAAAACTCTCGGAGTTTATAACTATCACCACCGAACTTCACATATACTGTTTTATAATACTGTTCCCGAATAAACGGAATAAATACATTCACGAGGTGATTTTATGCCCGAAAATCAGAGCAATTCCGTAAATGTCTGCAAGATACGAAAAAGCATAGATGTAAACGGCAAAAGAGCAATCGAAATAAACCTTGAATATCCGCAGATAAAAACCACCGAAAAAGCCGAAAGCACCTTCAACGACTTCTATTCAAGCCTTGTACGGAATTATATGTCCTTTTGCGAGAAAAAGCTTATAAAAACAGCAGAAGCACGAATGCGGTCAGACGATTCCTTCCGTCCCTTCGGAGAAATAATGAAATGTATTGTATCTTATGAGGACAATTTCTGTATATCCGTAATTCTTGATATAACGCACTACGACGGCTACTTCAGAAAAATGCGAAGAATCTCGCAGGTGTGGAGCAAAAAGGACGGCATAATTCTGCCGTCCAAATACCTTATTAAGAAATATAACCTGACCCCACGGAAAATCAGAAAGCGTATAGGCGATATGATTTCGGAAAATCTGAAAAACGAAGGTCATACCTTCTCCTTCACGGAAAAGGGCGTTAGAAGATACGCATACGGAATAAAACCGGATAATATGTTCCTTTGCAAAAAAGGACTGGCATTCTGGTTTGAAGCGGGTACCGTAGCACCCGAATCCGAGGGCTTTCCCACATTTATTATACCGACGGAGCAAAGCTAAAGGACTGCCTTAAAGACAGTCCCTTGAAAAATTTATTCCTTGATATCCTTCATGGTAAGAGAAATTCTCTTTTTAGCCTCGTTTACCTCAAGTACCTTAACCTTTACAATGTCACCGACGGAAAGCACCTCCGAAGGATGCTTGATGAACTTGTTGCAAATCTGCGAAATATGAACAAGTCCGTCCTGATGAACACCGATGTCAACAAACGCACCGAAGTCAATAACGTTTCTTACAGTGCCCATAAGAACCATATCGGGCTTAAGGTCTGAAATTTCCATAACATCGTTGCGGAGAATGGGAGCGGGGAGCTCGTCTCTGGGGTCGCGTCCGGGCTTGAGAAGCTCCTTGACAATGTCGAGAATTGTGGGAATACCTACTCCGCATTCCTCAACAGCCTTCTTTTCGCCAACCTTCTTGAGTCTTTCGACAAGCTCGGAAAGATTACCCTTTGCAACGTCCTCAAGAGTGTAACCGCAAAGCTCAAGAAGCTTTTCAGCGGCAGGATAGCTTTCGGGATGAACTCCCGTATTATCAAGAATATTCTTGCTTTCGGGTACACGAAGGAAGCCCGCACACTGCTCGAATGCCTTCGGACCGAGCTTTGGAACCTTTGTAAGCTGCTTTCTTGATGTGAAAATACCGTTTTCTTCTCTGTAGGTTACAATATTCTTTGCGGTCGTACCGTTAAGACCTGAAACATTCTTTAAAAGGGAAGGAGAAGCCGTGTTAAGGTCAACACCGACACTGTTTACACAGTCCTCAACCACACCGCCGAGTGTTTCGTCAAGTCTTGCCGCAGGCATATCGTGCTGATACTGTCCGACACCGATGGATTTCGGGTCAATCTTTACAAGCTCTGCGAGAGGGTCCTGAAGTCTTCTCGCAATGGAAACCGCACTACGCAGAGAAACATCATAATCGGGGAATTCCTCAGCACCGAGCTTTGATGCGGAATAAACGGAAGCACCCGCTTCGTTGACAATAACGTAGCTTACACCTGGAAGGTCGCGAAGCATTTCAGCCACGAACCTTTCCGATTCTCTTGAAGCTGTACCGTTACCGATGGCTATGTTCTTAACATCGTGCTTCTTGATAAGATAAGTAAGCTTGACTCTTGCCTCCTCTGTCTTGTTATGAGGGGGAGTGGGGTATACCACAGAGGTTTCAAGCACCTTACCCGTGCCGTCAACAACAGCTATTTTACAGCCTGTACGATAAGCGGGGTCAAAGCCTAAGGTTACGGTATCCTTGACAGGGGGCGCCATCAGAAG
>JAFYPA010000118.1 GCA_017560085.1 Clostridia bacterium | reverse complement strand
CCATCGAACGCTTCGCACACGGGGACGTGAGTATGACCGTGAAGGAGAATGTCCCCCTTGGACATGGGCGGGAGATTGAATGTGTTGAACTTGTGTCCGTGGGTTGCGAAAATCATTGTGCTTCCGTGGGAAATAAGACAGTATTCCGCAAGAATCGGGAAGGTCAGCACCATCTGGTCTACCTCGGTGTCGCAGTTGCCTCTGACACAGAGGATTTTGTCGGAAAGTCCGTTCAGAAGCTCGATTACCTTCTTGGGGGCGTATTCTGTGGGAAGGTCGTTTCTCGGTCCGTGGTAGAGAATGTCGCCAAGGAGAAGGAGCTTGTCTGCCTTTTCCTTTTCGAAGGCTTCCACCACCTTCTGACAGTAAAAGTATGAGCCGTGGATGTCGGATGCGATAAGGTACTTCATATTTATATTCCTTTCTGTATTGAAGTGTTTTCACTTTATATCCTCACCGTGCAGAGTCTGTGAGGGGCTTTCGCCTGTGATTTTTTTGTAGGTTCTTGAAAAATAGCCGATATCGTCAAAGCCCGAAAGCATTGCCGATTCGGTGACGGTGTAAAGTCCGCTTTTTAAGAATTCCGTGGCGTATGCGATTCTACGCTCGGTGATGTACTTCACGGGCGATTTGCCGTACACCCTTGTGAAAAGCCGTCTGAAATAGTTCTCCGACATACCGCACATTGCGGAAAGCTCGGAGATTTTAAGGTCGTTGCCGATGTAGTTTTCGTTGATGTAGTTGAGGGCGGGCGAAAGTCTTGATTCTACCTCGGTGGTGTAATATTCGCTGTGTCGCTCGGTAAAAATCAGATGTACCAGCTCATAAACGAGAGATGTCACACGAAGCTCATAGTAGGGCTTTTTAAGATACATTTCACGGATAATCTTCTTATATATACTCTCCATCTCCGCTTCTCTTTTTACGTGAAAAGCAAATGCTCTGTCGTCATATTCGCCCTCACCAAAGGCATTGTCCGTGCAGAGAATGTTCACACAGTAGACCTCCGAATAATCTTCGGTTTCTCCGTTTACGGAATCCCTGCGAACTACATAATCGGAAAACCTCGGAAGATAAATAAAGCATCCGCCCGAAACCCTTATTTCATTGCCGTTTTTGAAGCTATAAAGCTTTTTCCCGTGCTTTATGTAGACAAGTCCGTGGCTGGGTCTGTTTTCGTGAACTATGTGTCTGTTGACATAGTCCTTGCCCATATACATTGAGTTCACGACGGAGTCAAGTCTGAATGTGTCCTTCAAAAATTATCACCTGCCACCATTTTATATAATTATAGCACAAAAAGAGGGAAATTTCAAGTGCCCTGACTCAATTTTGTTCCGAAAAATGCAAGTAAAATCAAATTTCCCATTGACGGATACTCCTTCGGGTGCTATCGCGGGAAACTTACTAAAAAGGGAGAGCACCGAAGCTCTCCCCTTTTTGTTTATCTGTAAAGATTCAGAATGTAATCACAGTTGACAAGCTTTTCAAGAAGCATTCCCTTATTGAAATAGTAGTGGTTTGCCGCCTCGTAGCCGATGAGATTGTTGTCTGTCATAAGGCTGTACATCTCTGTGGCGAGCTTCCTTTCCTCAAGCACAAGCAAGGCGAGATAAGCCTTGTCGGCTGTGTCTCTCTTATCACAGAACTCCGCCTGAAGGTAGGACGAGCGGAAAAGTCCGTAGCCCGCCGTTGCCATCTGCTTGTATTCACAGTCGGGCATTGATTCTATTACATCAAGACCCTTTTTCCATATTTCGGAAAGGAGCCTCAGCTGATTTATATATACATCCCTCGGATAAATGGAACGCCACGAATCAAGGTCGTCGAATGCGTAGCAGGTCATTGTTGCATTAAAGCCCGATGGCTCGGCGTACAGAAGATTTGAAGGCCCTGCGTTCTGCGGTCCGAGGTATACCGTGTTTATGTGGAACGGAAAATTACGGAATGCATCCGAGAAGATTTTTGCGCTTTCCCTGACAAGCGGTGCGTACTCACCGTACTCCTCGGAAAGAAGCCTGTCATAAGCCGATTCTGACGGGTCCTCAAGACAGGACGATGCAACCTTGAAGTTCACGGAAGGATAACCTCCGAGAGTCCAGCTGAGCATAAGGTGCTTCACGCCGTAATTGCGAAGCCCCGTCATATGCTCACGGATAAGGTCAAAAACGGGAAGATATGTAACCGTGGAGCATTCCCAGGTGTCGTTCACCTGCACCTTTGCCGAGACCTCGTGACCGTGCTTTTTTGCACACTCCCATATTTTCATAGCCGTGGGTGCAGGACCGGGGATTGACATACTATAGTCGGCAACCTTGCCCGAAACTCCGCCTATGCAGAACTCCTTGTGTGCCTCGCTGTTGCTCTGGATAATAACCTCACGGGGGATTGATGCAATGCATTTTTCAATCTCCTCAAAGGGCATAAAGTATTCCCACGACCAAGTCCACGCAACGGTAACAATGTCGGGGTTAACCCTTCTTGACTCCTCTGAAACGGCTGTGATTATCTGCGCCATCTGCTCGCTTATCGGGATGTGCTTGCACTTTTCGCAGGGCTCGTCCTCGGTTCTTGACTTGCAGTGAGTAAGATTTTCAGAGCAGGTTATGGTGAAGAATCCGCCTATTTCGGGGACAGCCTCGCACAGTGTTCTTATGCCGTATCTGAGGTATTCGATAACTCTCTTATCGGAAAGACAGAGAGCGCCGTTTGCACCTCTGTGGACTTTTCCGAGAAGCTCGGGGTGGCTTTCAAAGAAGGAAAGAGGCATACATCTCGGCTCGTTTATGTAAAGGAAAATCTTGATGCCGTACTTCTTCGCAAGGTTGCATATTTCGCGGAGCTTCTGCTGTCTTTCCCTGTACCCCTCCGAATAGCTCTCGTCGAATGTAAAGGGCACAAGTCTGTACAGCACCGCCTGAAGCCACACTGCGTTAACGCCCGCATCACGATACATCTCAAACAGCCTTTCGGGGTACGACAGCGAGATATCGTCATCAAGAACGCTTGCATAAAGTCCGCAGTAGGAATATACAAGTCGCAGACCCTCGGATTTGATTTCCGCCTTTCCGTGAACATCATCAGAGAAGAAATCAAAGGGAATGCTTCCGTCAAAAATGCCACGGTCTACACTTGAAACGGACTGCTTTATTCGGGAAAGCCGTTCCCTTTCCTCCCCGCTCGGCTCTCTGTAGGTCACCCTTTCGCAAAAGGGCTTGAACTCACCGAGCTTATGACGAAGGAAGTCGTCCTCCTTGAGAATCACGGCGAGCTTGTCAGCATCCCAGTCAAGGAGTGTCAGAAGCTGTTCGTAAGGAAGGATATGCCACGCATTACGGATGGTGGTGATATAGCCCCTTCTTTCCCATTCGGGACGGAAAATCTGCTTTGGAAGTCCCATTTCTTCGGCACATTTTTCCACCGTCTCAACGGAAGCCTCAAGCGCAAGTGCGATTCTTTCCTTGTTGACAGTTTCCCAGAAGCGGAAAACCGCACAGTAGAAGTTATTGGGAAAATGTGAAAGCTTAAGCGAAAGCTCCTCTCTTATCGGAGGGAGATTTTTGTAATTCATAATAAAACCCCACTATTCATCAAACCACCGCCCGAAGATTGTGACGGTGGTTTGTGTTATACTTTTTTATAGGTCGGTTATTTAGTCCACATATACCGAAGGTCTCGAGTAACTCCGTTGCGTGTGTCCTTTTTAAGGGTGTATCCGAGTCTGCCCTCATAGTCAAGCTGTTCAAGAACGCAGTACACAAGATGAACTCTCTGATTGTATGTGTGCTTCTCACGCCATATGTCGGTAAGATTCTTCTCCACAAAATTTACAATCTCATCGAGATAAAGCGGATTTTCCTCTCTGCCGTACAGCATTTTTGCAACCTCGTCATATGTCCTTGCATACGCATAGGGTGTAATTTCGCAGACCTTCTCCCTTGTGACCTTATGCTTTGACACATTGAAGCCCTCGCTTGTAACGGTGATTGCGTGCATAAGAGGAAGGGACATCACCTCGCCCGATACATCCTTCGGGAAGCCGAAGGTTGTTGTTGCAAGATATGTCTCACCGTCAGCGAGAAGAATGTTCATAGGTCTTGTGGTACGGCATACGCCGATGGAATCGGGATAGTCCTCCGAGAGTGTGAGGAACACATTGTCCGCATACATCTCGTCCGAGCATTTTGCCATTGCTTCCGTCATACACATTCCCTGCTTTATGTACTTATCGACAAGATGAACTCTTGCCTCGGCGGGGCTTATTGCGTTGCCGTTCTTAAGTGACGGGAAGCCTTCCTTGGGTCCGTCAAGCTCTGTGGAGAAAACTGTTCCCTCCTCCTCAAGCATCTTAAGTATGTTGTCGGTAAGATATGAATAGTGATTCTTCGGAGTGTTACCGTTGGTCACAAGTGCCATTCTGCCGTCCATTGAAATGTATGGATGAGGAAGCTTTGCATCCGCCGCAGGTCTTGTATGGGCGATGCCTATTGTACCGGGAAGATTTATAGCATCCGTTTCACGAAGAAGTGTATCGACATCACCAACAACCTTGCGGTAGTGAAGCTTTCCCTCGTGTATTGTTGCAACTCCGACGGAAAGACCTCCGTCAAAGCTCTGCTGGCGTCTTAACATTTCAATAAGAATGGGAGCGGCATTTCTCTTTCCCGAATAGCCTGCTATGTTACACATAATAATTTACCCTTTTACTTGTCCGAATGTCGGATTTTATTTTGTGATTGTGCGAAGAATCAGATAGAGGTCGTAAAGAGTTACAGAGCCGTCGCTGTTCATATCCATATGCGCTCCGAGAGTCTCTGTATCTGTCTTCTGTGCCCGTGCGAAAAGACTGATGAGTGCATCGTAGTCTGTCTTTGCAACCTTGCCGTCGTCGTCAAGGTCGCCTCTTTCGATGAATGTGGGTCTGCCGCCCTCGACCTTCTTCCATACCATAAGGTCGGAAACATCAAGTCCCGCTTCAGTTGCGGTTTCCGCAAGCTTTGCGTTGAGGGTGTCTGCAAGAGTTGTCTTTGCGATTTCCTCTGTAATCTGAATTCTTGAAGTACCCGATGTGCTGTAGCTCTTATCCGTAAAGTAGCAGTAGGATGCAGGGCCTGATGCAAGCGCACCGCCCGAGCCCGAGCTCTTATCGTAAACCGCAGTACCGTATGCTACGCAGTTCATAATAAGACCGCCCTTGTTTGTTGCGGCAATACCGCCTGCATAAGTACCCGTAACCTCGCAGTCTGTCCAGCAGTTGACAATCTTACCGGGACCGTAGTTACCGTCTGCAACTCGAATGGAACGGCAGATACCGCCACCGCTGTAGCTGTTGAGCACCTTACCTGTAACACCGAGATTCATAATTGTACCCCAGGTATACGGGAAGAGATTGCCGTCGTTTGTTTCAATCTTAACATTTATTGTGTGACCGCCACCGTTGTATGTGCCGTAGAAGTTCTGGTTGCTTCCGACACCGGTATAACCCGAATATCCCGCAAGGTCAAGGTCTTTAGTCTGAAGGAAGTAGGTATCCTTGTACTTCTCACCTGCAATCATATTCTTGGAGAATGTCACAAAGTCAGCCTCACTTGTTATAAGGAAGGGGTTTTCCTTTGAGCCGTCGGGAACATTGGATTTTACAACCCTTACCGTAATTTCATCGTAAACGGAGGAATCGGACTTGGATACAGCCTTTACCGTAATCTCCTTGAGTGCTTCGCCGGATGCTACGGATACATAGCCGTATTCGTCAACGGTTGTGGATGCGTTCTTGTCCGGGTTAACAATGCTCCATGTTACATCGTTGTTCTTTACGGATGCGGGAGAAATTGCAAGCTGTCTGCCGCTTCCCTTTGCGATTTCCAGCCCCTCGGGGAGAATTTCAATGTCGGAGATTATCTCTGTATATTCATACATATAAGTCTGGTGAGGATATTCGCCGTCAACCTTTACCCAGTATACGAGGTCATCTACGGAAAGACCCGCCTCTTTTGCCGCCGCTTCTCTGTTGGCGTTGAGAGTAGTGAAGAGTGTGTTCTTCGCCGCTTCCTCTGTAACCTTGATTACCGTGCTTGATGCATCGTAGTCGGGGTCTGTGAAGTAGCAGGTTACCTTTGTACCCCCACCGATAACACCGCCGCCGCTGCTTCCCTTTGTTATGTCACCGTAAACGGCACAGTTGATAATCTTACCGCTGTTTGTCGGTGCGATACCCGCCGAATAGTTGGCGGAAACATTTGCGCTTGACCAGCAGTTTACAATTTTACCGGGACCGTAGTTACCGTCCGCTGCACGAAGTGAACGGCAGATACCGCCCGAGCTGTGATAGTTATTGACAACACCGGTTGTACCAAGGTTCATAATTGTTCCCCAGGTATAGCCGAAGATGTTGTATTCCGAGCCGTCCTGAGATGCGTATTCCGTCTTGACATTGATGGTGTGACCCGCACCGTCGTATGTTCCGTAGAACTTACCGCTTGAGCCCATACCCTTATATCCCGAGTAGCCTGCAAGGTCAAGGTCGCAAATCTGCTTGAAGTACTTGTCCTTGTAGAATTCACCGCCCTTTACGGTGTTGGTGAAGCTTACGAAGTCTGCCTCGTTACGGATAAGGTACGGGTCAGCCTTTGTACCGCTTCCTACGGGATATGCTCTTGTGTCCTTTTCGGCAACCGTGAGAACTGCGCCTCTTGCCACACCGCCGTTTACCTTGCTCTTTGCCATAACGGTGAAGGACTTTATTGTTTCGTTGGCGTCAATGTGAACAACGCCGTTCTTGTCGATGTATGTGCCTGAAAGTGTACTCTGGGGATCCATAGACCAGTTGATACCCCAGGAGTAGTCGCCGGTACCGTCAACATTCACGTCGAACTGATATGTGCTACCCTTGTAGGCTGTTGCGGATTCGGGATAAAGTCTTACTCTTGTAACCTGAGGCTCGTTTGACTTATGCTGAGGAAGTCCGAGAACAACCTCCCATTCAACCATGGGAACAGCGGTGTAGGTCTGTGCCTTGGAAACGCCCGCTGTGAGAACTGTTGCGAGAATGTCTGTGGATTCGGATTTGCGAAGCTCCGTAACACCGAGCGAAATCTGAGAAAGTCCGCATCCCTCGATATAGTAAGAGCAATCGTACTTACCGCCGTCCGCAAGCGGGAATCCGCCCTTTGCATTTGCTTTGCCGCCGTAGTAGCTGTTTGCGATAACGCCCTGGTTCTTGATTGCAAGACCGTAGAACGCCATACCCTCAAAGTCAAGGTTGGAGTAACAGTTAACGATTTCGCCCGAGCTTGTAACACTGTAGGCTATGGAAGCAACGCCGTTCACAGCATCGCTCTTGACCTTTCCGAGAACACCGAGGTTTTCAACAGTACCTGCGAGAGTCGGGAAAAGTGCGGATGTGGGTGCATCGTCTCTGTTCCATGTGATGGTATGACCGTTACCGTCGTAGTTACCTGTAAAGGTATATGTACCGTCAAGACCTACATCAAGGTCGTTTGTGAATTCAAGGTCGACAACCTGTCTGAAGAATACACCGCTGTAGTTGCTGTTTGCAAGACCTACAAGGAATTCCTTGTAGTCGGACTCGCTGTCGATAAGATAGGGGTCGCCGATTGTACCGCTACCCTCGATGATGTCGGGATTTTCGGCGTTTTCATAGTCCCAGTCCTCTTCCTCAATCATCTCTGCGGGAACATAGAACTTACCGCCGATGTAAAGAGAAACCTTGCCGTGCATATCATAAGCTACGCCGTCCTTGTAGTAGGTGTCGGAGTTTGGATGGATGTACTTGTCGCCTCTGTTGAAGATGAATCTCTTACTTGAGGGCATATAAACACCGATGGAGGAAACATCAACAAACAGCTCCTCTGTAGCCTTGTCAAGGTCACCGCCGATAAGGTCGGCAATGTAGGGAGCAAATGCCGTGTTGTCGATGAGATAGTTGTTTCTTACATCCTCCGAGTCGCCCACAACGGGAGAAAGTCCTTCGATTGTTTCAACTCCCTCGGGAAGGTAAATCCATACGGGACAGTTTCTGCCTGTGTGGTTGCCGTTGCCTGTCCATGTGAAGGTTGAGGGATTTGTGCCCTGTCTTATAAGGTCAACCTCATTTGTCATTGTTTCGGGGAAATCCATACCGCCCGTGTCGTGGTCGGGAGCACCGATGACAACCGTGTCGTTTCTGCCCTTTGCGAATTCAACGGCGATTCTCCAGCACTCGTCAAAGGCGAGGTAGTCACTTGTGGTTGTAACAGCATTGGAGTTATGTCCGCCTGAGTCTACCCAGCTTCCCTCAACCATAAGGAAGAAGCCGTCGGGGTCAGCGGAAAGTGCGGTGATAGCCGCCTGCGTAAGCTCGGGAAGGCTTGCCTTGTCAGCAGAGTTGTTAACGTCATTGGGAAGGCTGTTTGTGGAAACATTACCCCAGAGCTTATCACCGGGCTTAACCGATGCCGCATCCTCGGGGGAACGGATAATCTTGTAGCCTCTCGCCTTTGCGTCCTCGATTGTAGCACCGTCGTAGGAGGTTACCTTGCCGTAGCCCGCACCGAGAACAACGTCGATTTCCTTGTTTTCAATCTGTCTGTACATATTGGCGTAGTCGTTTCTGTCGTCCGCGTGAGCAGAGTAGGAAGCGGGCGTTGCGTGAGGCCATTCGGCTGTGGTACAAAGACCTACCGCCTTGCCGAGAAGCTTTGCAACCTCAAGGATATTAGCCTTAGGCACCTTGTTGGGGTCAACGCCGATATAGCCGTTCTTTGTCTTATAGCCCGAGGAAAGCGCAGTACCGCCCGCCGCGGAGTCGGTAACCGAGCTGTTTGCGCTTCTTGTGGTTTCAAAGCCTGCAAGATAGGGAAGCAGATTAAGACCGCCCTCTGTGGGAACTGTAGCATTGGGGTACTTGGAGGTATCAAAGCCACCCGCCTTCTTAACCATATCAGCAAGGTCCATAAGAGTGGGACCACCGCCGTCGGGAATCATAAAGATTACATTCTTGATTTGTCTTTCCTCGTTAACCTCTGCGGTAACAGATGCCTTTTCAGCCTCGGAAGTGTCTGCGCCTGCAACCGCAACACAGCTTACCATTGAGAGAAGCATCAATACGGAAAGAAACATTGATGTGAGTTTTTTCATTTTTCGCTCCTTTTGAAATGAATTGAATATAGATATTTTATTTTACCATAAAGACGGGGAAAAGTCAAGAGATTATTTGGTAAAATTGGTGCTGTGGGGAATTGGAATTTGTCGCTTTGATGTTGGCATTCGCTGACTTGCCTCGCCCATTGGGAGAGGTGGCACGGCAACGCCGTGACGGAGAGGGACGGTGGGAATTGCAACGATTACATTCTACACAATTGTTAGAGGGCAATCACAAGGTTCCACCCTTGTAAGGCGCCCTCCGAGAGGGAGCTGTCGCCGTAGGCGACTGAGGGAGCCTGCGTGACTTTGCCGTTTTTGCTGTCATCGAAATAAACGCACAAAGATTAAGTACCGTCTAAATTTTCTGT
>JAFYPA010000117.1 GCA_017560085.1 Clostridia bacterium | reverse complement strand
TGATGCGGAAAGCTACCTCGGTACAACAGTTACAGAGGCTGTTATCACAGTTCCCGCTTACTTCTCCGATGCTCAGCGTCAGGCTACAAAGGATGCAGGTAAGATTGCAGGTCTCGAGGTAAAGAGAATTATCAACGAGCCTACAGCTGCTGCTCTTGCTTACGGTATGGACAAGGAAAAGGAACAGAAGATTATGGTATACGACCTCGGCGGCGGTACCTTCGACGTATCCATCCTTGAAATCGGCGACGGCGTTATCGAGGTTCTCGCAACCAACGGTGACACAAGACTCGGCGGTGACGACTTTGACGACAAGATTATGAACTATATGGCTGACACCTTCAAGGCTGAAAACGGAATCGACCTCAGAGCTGACAAGATGGCTCTCCAGAGACTTAAGGAAGCGGCTGAAAAGGCAAAGATCGAGCTTTCCGGTGTTGCTACAACAAACATCAACCTTCCCTTCATCACAGCAGGTGCGGCAGGTCCTCTCCACTTCGATATGACTCTTACAAAGGCAAAGTTCGACGAGCTCACAGCAGACCTTGTTGACAGAACAATGACTCCCGTTAAGAAGGCTCTCGCAGACGCAGGTCTTTCCGTAAACCAGATTGACAAGGTGCTTCTCGTAGGTGGCTCCACAAGAATTCCCGCAGTTCAGGAAGCAGTTAAGAAGTTCATCGGCAAGGAGCCCTTCAAGGGAATCAACCCCGACGAATGCGTTGCTATCGGTGCGGCAATTCAGGGCGGCGTTCTTTCCAACGATGTTAAGGACATTCTCCTTCTCGACGTAACACCCCTTTCCCTCGGTATCGAGACACTCGGCGGTGTATGCAACAGAATCATTGAAAGAAATACAACAATTCCCGTAAGAAAGAGCCAGATTTACTCCACAGCGGCAGACAATCAGACATCCGTTGAAATTCACATTCTTCAGGGTGAGCGTGAAATGGCCGCAGGCAACACAACTCTCGGCAGATTCATTCTCGACGGTATTCCCGCAGCTCCCAGAGGAGTTCCCCAGATTGAGGTTACCTTCGATATCGACGCAAACGGTATCGTAAACGTATCCGCACAGGATAAGGGCACAGGTAAGGAACAGCACATCACCATCACCTCCAGCACAAACATGTCCCAGGAGGATATTGACAAGGCTGTTAAGGATGCGGAAAGATTCGCCGAAGAGGACAAGAAGCAGAAGGAAGCTGTTGACGCAAAGAACCAGGCAGAATCCACAATCTTCCAGATTGAAAAGTCCATGACAGAGCTTGGCGACAAGGTAACAGAGGACGAAAAGAAGCCCGTAACCGAAGCAATCGAAAAGCTCAAGACAACAATTGCAGGCGGCGACACAGAAGCAATCAAGGCTGACACCGATGCACTTCAGAAGGCATTCTACCCGATTGCCGAAAAGATTTACGCTCAGGCACAGCAGGAAGCAGGCGCTCAGGGCGCACAGAACGACGACGGCACAATAAACGCTGACTTCACAGACAAGAGCGACAACTAAAAGAAATTCACGGGGCGGGGGGAAAGGTTTGGACTCCCGCCTTGGAAACAGTTTTTGGGGAACCGAAAACTGTTTTTGAAATGCATAATGCATAATGCATAATGCATAATCGAGGTTGAAAACTTCGTTTTCTTCTTTTGATTTTTTGTGTTTTGTGAGAATATTTGGCTTTGGTTGAATATTTTTTACTAATTAAATAAATTTGAAGATTTCCGTATGATGTGGCTGCGGTTTTGACTGCGGTAATTGCGGAAATCATCGTTGATTATGCATTTTGCATTATGCATTATGCATTATTCACGCATTGGGAGTTTTTATGGCAGACAACAAACGTGACTACTACGAGGTCCTCGGCCTTTCCAAGGGTGCGAGTGACGATGAAATAAAAAAGGCGTACAGAAAGCTTGCGAAGCAGTATCATCCCGACCTTCATCCGGGGGATGCTGAGGCGGAGAAGAACTTCAAGGAAGTTAACGAAGCCTACAGCGTGCTTTCCGATGCGGATAAGAAATCAAAGTACGACCAGTACGGTCATGCGGCGTTCGATCCCGGTGCGGGCGGCTTTGGCGGCGGCTCGGGCTTCGGCGGCTTTGGCGGTATGGACTTTGATATGGGTGACATATTCTCAAGCTTCTTCGGTGGCGGAGGCGGCGGTGCGGGCAGAAGAAACGGTCCCGTGCAGGGCAACGACAGAGAAGCGAGAGTTACACTTACATTTGAAGAAGCGGCATTCGGCGCGAAGAAGGAAATCAACTACAACAGAATAGAAAAGTGTCCCAAGTGCGAGGGCTCGGGCGCGGCTCCGGGTACGTCTCCCAAGACCTGTCCGAAGTGCGGAGGAAGCGGCTCTGTCCGTGTTCAGCAGAGAACTCCCTTCGGTATGATGCAGTCCACAAGAGCCTGCCCCGACTGTCACGGTACGGGTAAGATTATAGAAAAGGCTTGTCCCGACTGTAGCGGCTCAGGTACTACCGTTAAGAGAAAGACACTTGAGGTAAATATTCCCGCAGGTATCGACGACGGTCAGGAAATCGTTGCAAGAGGTCAGGGCGATGCAGGCAAGAACGGCGGTCCCAACGGTGACCTTTACATTACGGTGCACGTTAAGGAGCACAGCGTTTTCGTCCGTGAAGGCTCGGATATTTACTGCGATGTACCGATTACATTCGTCGAGGCGGCGCTCGGCGCAACAATAAAGGTACCCACTCTTGAGGGAGATATGGACTACGAAATTCCCGAGGGAACACAGACGGGCACTCGCTTCACTCTTCGTGAAAAGGGGATGCCCTCAGTCAACGGCAAGAGAAGGGGCAATCTTACCTTCAGAGTTATAGTTGACGTGCCGAAGAATCTTAATGCAAAGCAGAAGGATATGCTTCGTGACTTTGCAAAGACCTGCGGAGAAAAGAACAACCTCCAGAAGGAAGGCTTTGCCGAGAAGATGAGAAAGCTTTTCAACAAGAAATAAGAAAATAAAAATCGGGACTGTAAAATCGAATTTACAGTCCCTTTTTGCATCTGTTATTTTTCACAGTTTTTGATATACTTTGAAGGACTCATCCCCACAACAGAGGAAAACGCCTTTAGAAATACCGAGTAGGAATTATATCCCGACTCATAGCAAGCCTCCGAGGCTGTTGCATCCGAATCCTTGAGAAGCTTTTTTGCGTATTCGATACGGAGATTCGTGAGGTATTCCTTGTATCCGCAGCCGACCTCCTTTATGAAGAGTGAGCTGAAATATGTGGGTGAAAGCCCCGCACTTTTTGCAACATCGGAAAGGGAAATGTTGCTTCGGTAGTTTGCCTTTATGTAACGCAGAGCGGAGAAAATGCCCTGACTTGATTTGTTGGTGTTTTTCACTCCTGCACTTCGGAAAACCATAAGAACCACCGCCTGAGCACAGGAGGTGACAATTCCGTCGTAAAATTCCGCACTCTGGTTTTGCTCACGGATTGCGGTGCCGAAAAGGTTTTGGATTTCGCAAAGGGTATCCTTGTCAAGGACGGTGACACAGCTTCCGCCACGGCAGAGAAGTATGTCCGTGAGATTTTTTGAGAAGGTGTTCTCCGAAAAAATGAGATTAAGTATATTTCCCTTTGAGGTAAGACTGAAGGAATGTGTGTCCGTCGGACGGAGAATGTACGCAAAGCCGGGGCAGAGGTCGTGGGTTTCTCCGTTGAGGGTCATTGTACCGTTTCCGTCGGTGATGATTTCCAATTCAAAATAGGTGTGGGAATGCAGGGAGATGTTACGCTTGGAAAGTGGATGATTGGCGAAAACGCAGTTGAAGTGGTCTGATTTGAAGAAACGGGATTTTTCAAGGACTATCGGCTTTGCTTTGGGGGTGGATTTTTTCGGCAATTCTTTCACCTCCGTGGTTTTCGGCTGTGATGCTTCTAAGGCAAAGGGGACATACAACCTTTTGGCGTATTATAACACTAAACAATTCAAAATTCAAGATTGTTGTGTAAATTTGAGCGAAAAATCGTAAAAAATGAATAGTATTTGCAAAAGAGCGGTGATATAATGAAGATGATAACGGATTTACTTTGCACGAAAGGAATAAACCTATGGAAAAGAAAACCGCACTTCTTCTTGCCGGCGGAGGTACAATCGGTACTTATGCCGCGCTGGAGCTTCACAAAAGAGGCTTTGAGGTTGAAATTATCTGTATGAACGAGCCGAGCCTTGATGTTGAGGGCATAAGCTACAGAATAGATAAGATTGACGACGATGTTTTAAAGGATGTATTTGCAAGGAAGCGCTATAATCTTATTATAGATTTCCTTCATTATGATATTATAGAGGAATACGAGCCCAGAGCGAAATTCCTTCTTGCAAACTGCGACCATATGATTTTCCTCTCCTCCTACAGAGTTTACGCCGACCTTCAGCACCCCATCACGGAGGACGCACCTCAGCTTCTTGATGTGACGGACGACAAGGTGCTTCTTGAAAATGAAACCTACGGACTTAACAAGAGCAGATGCGAGAAAATTCTGAAGAGCCTTCCCGAAAAACACTGGACGGCAGTAAGACCGCTTATTTCCTTCTCAAGCAAGAGATTTGATATTATCACAACTCAGGGGTCTATGATAATAGGCAGAACGAAAGCGGGCAAGAAGATTCTTGTTCCGGTTGACGCAAAGAATGTGGTTGCGGGCTTCGGATGGTCGGGCAACGCGGGAAAGCTTATTGCGGGACTTGCACTCAACAAAAGGGCTTACGGCGAGGCGTTCACCATCGGAAGCGGTGAGAGTCGCACTTGGGGTGAGATTGCGGAATACTATGAGGAATTCATCGGAGCAAAGTTCGTATGGGTTGATACGCAGAAGTATCTTGAGGTTGCAACGCCCAATCAGGTCGGCGACACCTGGGGACTTAAATACGACAGACTCTGCGACAGAACAATAGATGCATCAAAGCTTCTTTCCGTTACGGGAATAAAATACGAGGAGCTTACAAGCATAAAGGACGCACTCCGCTATGAGCTCGGTCAGATTCCCGAGAATGCGGTTTTTGCGGAAAGACTCGGACCTGAGGTTGTTGCGAGAATTTCAAAGCAGGTTGACGATTATATTGCGGAGAATAATCTCTGATTTTTTGATATTATATATAATAATGAGGATTTTACTATGAGAAGAATAAAAATAGCGCAGATAGGATGCTCGGAAACAACTCACGGCTCGTCAATACTTCCGAGTATGCTTCGTCAGAGCGACATATTTGAGGTTGTCGGACTTGCGGATGTTGATGTACACACAAGACCGCTTCATCCCTCGTTTACTGAAAGCGGCGTGCCGATGATGAGCGTGGAGGAGCTTTTTGCAATTCCCGGTCTTGAGGCTGTTGCCGTTGAATGTGATGAGGCGCTTCAGACAAAGTACGCCATTATGGCGGCGGAAAGAGGATTTCCGATTCTTCTGGAAAAGCCCGGCAGCGAATCGGACGAGGATTTCGACAGACTTATAGATATAATAGAAGAAAAGAATCTGCCGTTCCAGATGAACTATATGTACAGATTCAATTCCGCCGTGCGCTATGCTCTTGAAAAGGTACGCAACGGTGAGCTTGGCGAAATATACAGCGTTGAAGCACAGATGAACTGCTATGAGCCTGTAAACTACAGAGAATGGTGCGGTAATTTCAAGGGCGGTATGCTTTATTATCTCGGCTGTCACCTTATTGACCTCATATATCAGATTCAGGGCGAGCCTGAGGAAATCATCCCGCTTTCCACCTGCACTCAGCCGGGAATAGTGAACGCCAACGACCTCGGCTTTGCGGTGTTCAAGTACAAAAACGGCTTGTCATTTGCAAAGGTGTGCGGTCTTGAGGTCGGCGGTGCGATGAGACGTCAGCTTGTTATCTGCGGTACAAAGGGCACAATTGAAATAAGACCCATCGAGCATCCCGTCGAGGTCGAGGGCTATGAGGTACCGAAGGACACCTGCTTCCTTGTTGAAACCTATCAGGATCAGACCCCCGGTGCACCCATCCGTGACTGGGCTCTGGACGGTGACCACAAGCAGTTTGAGCCGAAGAACAGGTATGACGAAATGACGGCATTCTTTGCGGCAATGGTAAGAGGGGATGCGGTGAATCCTTATACGCCTGAGTATGAGAGGAAGCTGCATAAGCTGTTTATTCGGGCTTGCGGCCTTGAGGCGAAATAAAACTTACATATGCTATATATACGGCAGACCTCGGTTTGCCGTTTCCTTTTGCACTTGACAGAACGGAGCGAGTTTGGTATAATCATAAAAAAGAAAATCTACACGGAACGGAACGACAAAATGGAAAAACTGAAAATCCCCCAGACAATTCTCGTTGAGGGTAAATACGATAAAATCAAGCTTGAGAGCATTCTGGATGCCAACATCATCACGGCGGGCGGCTTCTCTCTTTTTAATAATGAAGAAAAAATCGCACTGATTCGCAGAATTGCCGACAAAAGCGGTCTGATTATTCTGACGGACAGTGACCCCGCGGGATTCGTTCTGAGAAATAAGCTCAAGGGAATGCTTCCGAAGAGCGAAAAAATCATTCATTTATACATTCCGACGGAAAAGGGCAAGGAAAAAAGGAAGAAGGAATACTCAAAGGCAGGGCTTCTCGGCGTCGAGGGAATAGAGGCTGATACCCTGCGAAAGCTGTTTTCCGAGTATATTGTTGATAATAAACAAGAGAATAAAGAGGTAATTACAAAGGCGTATCTCTACGAAATAGGTATGTCCGGAAGGCCAAACAGCGCGGAATTGCGTGATGCGGCGGCGGTAAAGCTCGGTATGCCCAAGGGAATGAGCGCAAACGCATTCATCGAGGCAATCAATATATTGGGGGTCTCAAAGGACGAGCTGACTATTGATTTGTGATATTATACAATCGGATTCGTCAAAATTTGTAAAGCCGTTGTGCAAAGGGGAGAAGCGGAGAAATTTGCCAAAAACCTATTGACAAATCGCGTTTGTAATGTTATAATAACGGAGCTGTCTGAGGGACGGCAAAAGAAAAGTAAGTTGAAAACAACGAGCCACGATCATTGAATCGCAAAAACCGCTCGAAGGAAAAAACT
>JAFYPA010000116.1 GCA_017560085.1 Clostridia bacterium | reverse complement strand
CTGTGCAACAATACGCATCTGCTTGCCCTCTGCGATTATCGCATCACCGCTTGCATAAACATCACCTGTTTCTGCACACTTCCAGCCGATAAAGGCATAGTTTTCAAATGCAGGTGCAGACGGTGCTGTTATCTCGTCGCCGCTGTTGCAAAAAGCTCGGGAAAGCTCATCGCCTGTTGCGTTGTAGAAGATGACGGGAAGAGCTTCTGAGCTTGCGTTTCTGTAAACAGCTGTGAGCCACATACCACCCGAAGTTGCTTTGAAGCTATATTCGGGCTCATAATAAACGGCACGGCGTTCACTTCCGATGCCCTTTTCCCAATAGAGGAACTCATAGCCGTCTTTTTCTGGTGCGGTTGCCGTAAGAGTTGAGCCTACATCTTCCGAAATTGTGGTTACAACTGCCGATGCATCGGCATTTCCTTCGATATCTCTTGTGAGGACATTGACTGTTGCCGTAGTCGGTGCGGCATCTGCCGACTCAACTGCGATATCGGCTGTCATTGTGTTTGCGATTGTCTGAACCTTAACTTCCGCTTCAGAAAGTACACCGGGTACGGGGATGAGGTTTACCTGATAGAAACGGAAGAACTGTGTGCCGCTGTAGCTGTTAAAATCAAGGCTTTCCGAACAGGCATCAAAAACGAGGTGATACTCACCTGCAGAAGGAATATCTACCGTGTAGTAATCTGATGAGACCTTGTTTTTCGGCGTAGTTTCCTTTGTGTACATCCCTTCGTAGTAGTTATACCAGCCGAGGTGTGCATAATCGCCGGATGTAATCTTTGTCTGGACATTGGTTGCATTATATGCACCGTTATCGGCCTTGCCGAAATAGACTTTCATAAATGCGCTGTCGGCGCGGGTTGTTCCGCCGTTCTTTGCAAGTTCAAGCTTATACCGACCTGCATACGGAACTTTGAGTCTCAATGCAAGATGGGGTCTTGAAGCGATAGAATCCTTTGTATAGTACGTAGTGGTAAGACCTGTAACGAAGTGCGATGTATCTACCTTGGCATTATTAAGTCCGCTTGCTCTCGAATCAATCTTAAACGGAGCAGTTTTTCCAAGATTCAAAGTTTTGTACGGCTCTATGCTTTCGTCTGTCGCAACACCCTTTTCTGCTGTAGCATCTGCTACAAGCTGTGCTGTGGTGTTCCAGTCAAAATAATTGAAATTCCAAGTAGTTGTTCCGTTCCAGATACCATTCATCGAATCGGTTGATCGCGGAAGCTTTGAATTCAAGCTTCCTACTTTCAGAACATAGCTGAGTGTTTCTGTTTCCTGCGGCAAACGTTGTGAAAGCGTAAGGCTCCTAAGGAATATTCTCGCATCGTTGTAAACATCATTGGTCGTTGAAGGGTTATTGGTGATTCCAACGGGAATGAATATCAGATAGTAGTTCTTTGATGCATCAAGCGTCACGGGCATAAGCTCTGCACTCTTCTTAACCTCTGAACCAGCCTGCATATCAACACCCTTGCCTATACGGGCAGTTGACGGAAGCGTCCATGTGTACCCAGTGGTGACGTTATACTTATTACCATTCTTGTACCAGTTTAATTGTGCATCGCCGTTTGCAGGCTTCTCAACAAGGTAGATGTCAACAATCGGAGAATTTACATAGGTTGTATAATCAATGGTGGGAAGGTATGTGCCGGATTCCTCAATGTCAAGTTCAAAAATATATGAACTTCTCCACACGGCCGGAAACGCATAACCGGCATTTGACGTAACGTCCGGGTCGTACACCGGACCGTTGCCGTTTATACGCGGAGTCAGAACCATGTAATTTGTCTGCGTGTACGGATAACCGGCAGCATCATTCTGCATGTTGACAAAGCCCCACTTCTGATAGCCGGTCTTCGTGGTTTCTATCGTATGCGGCACACTATTGACAAGATTTTTTACGCTATAACTGCTGGTATTTGTGCCTTCATGTGAATAAGAGGTAAAATCATACACAAAGGTTTTTTCCTCCAATGCCCATTCCCAATCCGTGCTTGCCGCAAAGACGGACGGAGCAAGGGAAAGCATAAGTGCGAGTGCGAGGGTCAAAGCCAAAAATCTTTTCATGTTTTTTCTCCCTTTCATAAAGAAATTTGATCTTATCCGATATAGTCGAGAATTCTCCCCAAGAGAACTGCGACCTCTGCGCGGGTTGTGTAGTCCGTCGGTGCGATAAGTCCGTTTTTACCGTTGACAAGCTTTGCATCAATGAGAGCGGATACCGCTTCCTTTGCATAGTCTGCAACGGTGTCAAAGTCGGATGCAGACGGTGTGTTTTCCGCCACCGTGATTTTTTCCATCGCAACAAGTGCGCGGTAGACAATTACCATCATGTCCTGACGGGTGATGTTGTTTCTCGGTGCAAACTTGTTATCACCGATACCGTTGACAAGTCCCGTATTTCTTGCTATTGCAAGTTCTTTTGCAAAGTAATCACTTTCGCTTACATCTGCGAAGTTCTCTGTGTTATCGCTTGTCTTTTCAAAAGCACGCACAAGGAGAATTGCAAAGTCTGCACGCGTGATATTATTTGCAGGTGAGTACGTCGTTTCGCTTGTGCCCTTGATTATTCCTGCATCTGCGAGAGAATTGATTGCATCCTCTGCCCATGCGTGAGCACCAAGATCGGTGAAGCGAGCCTTTTCCGTTTCGCCATCACTTGGTGACGGTGTATCAGGTGTATCGGGAGGTTCAGGCTTTGTTGTAGAGCCTGTGCTACCTGTTGAGCCGGTATTTCCACCGGTTGTGCCGCTACCTGTTGAGCCGGAGCCTCCGCCGCCGGAGGTTGAACCGTAGACGGTGACTTCAAAGGTTATTGTCGACTCACGTCCGTCTCCGTCAATCGCGGCTATCACGAAGCCTACCTCTCCTATCTGTGAGCTTGTGGGTTTCCACGTGACAACACCGGTTTCGGCATCCAGTGTCGCACCTCTCGGAAGGATTCGTCCCTCAAAGGTGATATTGTCGGATACATTGCTATTGGCATTTACATCAATGGTGATGGTGCTGCCTGCCGAAGTGGAAAGATTTTTAGTGTTACCTACAGTAATCTCCGGTTTTTCATCCATTATATCGGTGAGCGGAACCGTTACCTTCTGATATTTATCGATGTTATATTTATATCCTGAATCGCGGTCGTTGTCATCCTTGAATGAGGTGATAAGGCTTACATCACCGATATCAAGGTCGGTATATTCCGGATTTTCGGCATTGGGAGAAGCTCCGAGAATTCTGTAGGAGCCGTTTCTTGAGCCCTTGTTCTCAACGTAGATATATTCTCCACAGAGTCTTTCAAGATTGATCTCACCGTCAAACGCAACGGTGATTTTGTTCTCTGAGGACAGCGTTTCCGTAAAGGCAATAACCTCTCCCTCATAGCTTCCGGGAGATGAGGTGTCGCCAATGACGGTTCCGTCATTGATGTAGGTATAAATATTGAGGCCCTTGTCGTTTACACTGTAAACACCTGCAAAGCCCGAGAAATTAAAGCTTACGGTTACATCCTCACCGTCGGAATTTCTGAAGGTGTCCGTAACTGTGTATCTCGCACCTTCCTTTGTGGAGTAAACGATATAATCATGTCTTCCGCTCTTAAGGCTTACCCTGATTGCCTTTGCGGTATTGTCACGAACAGCAGAAGTGCCAATGGTGAGCGGAACACTTACCATATCGACAATGTATTCCTCACCCTTATACGGCTCAAGAACCGACGTAAACAATGTGTCGAGAGACTTTGTATCCGTTCTGTGGATAAGCATATAATCAAGACCTGTTATCGGTGCATTGGTTGCCGTCTGCGGAGGATATCCCGTAACAATGCCTATTCCCGTCGGTGTCCAGTCATTGAGTGCAGTATACTTCATATTGAGTCCGTTTGAATCCTCAACCTGATTTTTGAAATCGGTCTGTCGGAAGTTTACGGAGAAGTTTCCGCTCTCTATGTTCTCTGCACGGTTTACATTGGTAAGCCATGTATATCCTCTCGGGAACATGGTCTTGTATGCCGCCGTGTAGTTGAGACCGTTGGGGTCACCGCCGTATTCTACTTCTTTCACCTCTGCATTAAGACCTGTTGACGGGTCGAGGTACTGCGCGGTGATGTTGTGTCCTGCATATGTATCCTCATAATTTCCGTTATCGTCAACCTGAGGAACGAGCGTGAGATCATCCGTTGAATAACCCATATATGACTGGGTGTGGAAGCTGTAGGTGTGGCTCTTGCCGCCTTTTATGCGGAAGAAGTCAACCGTATACGCATCTCCGTCTGATGCTTCTACCGTGATTGCCGTTCTGCGGTAAATCTCGGTAGAATCATAAGAATCAGGCGAATCGACGTCAATGATTTTAACCTTGTCCGTACTGTCAAAGTGGAGTGGTTTTCCGCTCCACGCACCCTTCTGCGAGTCGTCGTCAACAACAACCGTGTTGTGGGAGAGTGTTGCCGATGTCCACTGCCATCTGCTCTCGTCAAAGCCTGTTGCCTTCGGATATCCGAGGTCGGGCATAAAGTTGAAGCCATAGGCATTGATTGCAAGCGAAAGCATATCGGCGTGTGCGTGAGGCTGGTCCGTGCGACCGTAGTACATCCACGTATCATAACGGAGGTCTCTGTCTGCAATCGCACCTGCGGTCCTGACAAGCTCACCGCCGCGGAGAAGGGCAAGTCCGAATCCCGTGAGATTTTCGCTTACGAACTCATATTCACCTTCGCTGTCCACAATACCCTTTATTCTGTTTGCAAGTGCGGCCGCATCGACAAACATATCAACGTATGTATCGTCAAGGTTTCCGCCGACAAGCCAGTAATAGCTCTTTGCAAGCCGTGAGATGTACGGCTTGTGGAGCTCGTTTTCGGAATCTAAAAGCGCAAATGCACGAAGTGTGTCTGCCTTGATGCTTGCAGGTCCCTTCATTATTGTGTTGCCCGAGTCGCCTATGGCAAGAGAGTAGCCGTTTCCGACGTGCTCTTTTATGAAGGTATCAAACATCTTTAAGAACTTTGGATTTTCAAAGAGGTTGAGCTCTGTGTCCGCACCTGTGCGATAAATAAGCTCTGCAACGTCGAGACCGTAGGTGACCCACAGCTGATTGTAGCCGATACCTACCTCGTCACCGAAGCCGTCACGGTCAACACGGTTTATGTAACGCGAGTACATCTCACCGCCGTGGTTTTCCGTCATTACGTTATAGGTAGTTTTGTAAATCGGGTCAACGGTGGGGGTTATAACCTCGCCATAAGGCTTTGTAAGCCACTCAAACATGGCATTGGTCTCGGGCTGATTATCAAGTGCAACGGCAAAAAGTGTTGCCGGAAGCTGATGCATACCGAAGTTTCCGAATATCTTCGCCGTTTCAATTCCGCGGAGACCTTCACGGATGATTCCGTTTTCTGCGTTCTCACGGATGTGGTCGGCGCTTGTTTTCGGGTTGGTAACTCCCTTTAATGTCTTTGCCTTTTCGGAGAGATATCTAATAACCTCGGGCTCGCCCATCACAGGATAAAGTGCATCATAAGCACGGGCAAAAACTTCTGCAAGATAAGTTTCCCAGATGTTACCTACTGTTTTTCCCGTATAATCTCCGCCGTGGGAGTTGCCATAGGATAGGCTTACCTTTGTGAGGTCGTATGCCGGATAAACGTCTGCAATGCGGTCGAGAAGTATCGCGCCGGCAACGCCGTATTTCTTCTCTCCCGTGTAGAGATATGCCTCATATAAATCCCTGAGGGCTCTTGTGATGATGGATTTATCAACGCCGCATCTGTCCCACATCTTATGGTGGTAGAATGCAAGGGGTGTGTATTTCGGGTTTGTCTTTACACTTTCATTTGAACCCGGAACACCGTCACGGGGTGACCAGCCAAATCCGTCGTCAACCATCCAGGTTGCATCACGGTCGCTGTATAAATCGTTTTTCAGATATCCATAACCGTAGTCGCTTCCTGTTCTTGCATAGTCCTCTGCAAACAACTCGCGGTGATTTTTAAGGGCAAGCTCACGATCGAAAACACCTTCGTCGTTGATACCGAGCTTATAGAAGCTTCCGAAGTCATTTGACGGGAATTTTCTCTTACAGCCGGGGCAGGCTATCTTCCAGGGATCTCTTATGGGGTCTACCACCCACGAATAATATCCGTGTTTCATAAGGATGTTGACTCCGCAAGCAGGGCAAGTCTGATCCATCGGTTGCTTTTTGCCGTTAATTTCTATAGTGGGTGCTCCTAAAGTCGCCATACCAAAACAACGGGGGAACCCTTCCGTGGGAATAGCATCATATAACTTATTGAGGTTTTCCACCCAGCGGTCTGCATTGTTTTTTGCAGTCTTCACCAGATCCTTTGCCCACTTGAAATTCCGTGCATTTTCAAGTGCCGCCGCACGCATTTCCTCTGTGTATATGGTGGGTCCTTTCTTCTGTGAGCTTGAGGTAATCTCGCTATCACATGAGAATGACCACCCCTCCGATTCATTGCTTGCGGTAACCCTTACGGTTCCCACACCTCTTGAAACATAATAAGCGTGTCCGTCTTCTGCTCTTACGATGTCGGGAGTAAGGCTTTCAAAGCTGAAGTTTGTTGTTTCGCCATCAAGCTTTACCTTTTCACCGTTGTTGAGTATTCCCGTAACGAGTATTCGTGAGCCGTCCTCGTCAAGAACCGAGACAACGGTATCCTCAATTCCTGCCTCGATTGCAGAAAGCTTTACGTTCTCAATTTTTATATTCTTTGTGACGGATTTTTCAATTCCATTGAAGGTAGCATATGCCGTGATTTCCACGGTATCCTCCGCAAGTGCCTTGAAAACTCCGTTTTCAATCTTTGCCGCCGTTGTTCCTTCCCGAAGCTCAAAGCGAACATCCGAAACATTGCGTTCATCCGTTACCGAGCCGTCGGAGAGAATGACAGAAGCTTTCAGCACTTTTTCTCCGCCCACAAAATAGAGCATATCTTCATAGAGGTTTATGTCAACTCTGTCAAAAGTGATGTCCTTGACATCAATTTCCGCCTCTCCCGACATTTCTCTTCCGTCAAGAGTTCCCTCGGCACGAAGAATACCAAAGCCGGGCTTCAATGCTTTATGGCTTTCTCCCGAGACCGAAAGGATTTCGGGAGTTACACTTGTTACGGTAAAGTCGGTCTCTGTTGTGCCGTCATAGTTTATGAGGGGCATATAATAGTGAGCACCATTTTCCTGTGTGACAGAAACCTTAAAGTCTCCCGCCTCACCCGGTGCCATTATCTTATCGGTAACCTCAACATTGATGCTCTTTATTGGAACTTCATTGTCTTCGGTGCCTGCAAAGTGGAATCCTCTTATTAGCAAACGACCGTCCGGACGTTTTATGGTAAGTCTGTGTTCGCCTTCGGTAAGTTCTATTGAACGGAGCTTCTTTTCGACTACTGTTTTCAAATCCTGCACAGAAGCTTTTGTGTCAAACTCACCAATGGATTTTCCGTCGATATAGAACTTCGCCACTCCACCACTCGGTTCACACATGGCCTGGGCGGTGATATCATATATTCTTGTCTCGGGAACGGTGAACTTAACGGAGAAGTCACCATAGTAAGTTGAAAGATACAGATAATCATAATAGTTTTTCTGTATGCGTGCAGAATATACCCCACCATTCCAAAGAATCTCCGGTGTGACATCTGTATCCACACGCCAGTTGGTTCCAATAGTATCCTTTGTGAAATAGCCATCTTTAGTTACCAGATCCCATATGGCCTTTTCGTTGAAGTATATCTCAAACTCTGCGGGAATCGGCTTCTCGGTTGCCGAGAGCGAAATACTCTCAACTATTGGCTCTGTCATTTCACCGAATATTACGCTGACTTCAACGGTAAAATCACCTTCACCTATTGCCTTTATGATTCCGTCGGAAGAAACCGTTGCAACTGATGTATCTGAGCTTGTATATGTGATTGAGCCTTCGGGGAAGGTGGCATTTGATCCGTCTGTCATAATTCCCGAAACATTTATCTTCATTCCGTCTTCATCGGAAAGAAGAACATAGCTCTTTTCGGTTTTAAGGCTGATACTCTTAAGCAACGGGTCTTTAACTGTAACCGTTGCGGTTTTGGTCTTTTCCACACCGCCGATTTTCGTCTTATAGGTAATAACGGATGTACCTTTGCCGAGAAGCTTTATGCCGCTTCCTTCAATTTTTGCAACGCTCTCATCACTTGATGTGAAGAGGAAGCTTTCGCCCTCTGTCGCTTTGAACTTATTAAGCTCTCCGAGGTCCTCCGAAAGGGTTTTGGAGTTTCCGTTAATTCTCTGTCCGTCCTCGAAAACGAGGTCAACGGTCATGGGGATTTCCTCCCCTGCATAGCCGCTATCCGCACCGAGGATAAGCTCAACATCGGAAAATGCCGCAGGTGCATCCTCGCGTCCTTCAAAAATGAGCTTTGCAGGGCTGATACCGGCATATCCCGGAGTGTCTCCGGCAATGTCGCCACGGACAAACATGGTGTGACGTCCTGCTTTTAACTCAAGAGGGCGGAACTGCAGCATCTTGTTTGCACCTTTTTCTGTCTGTCCGATGTACTTTCCGTCAATCCATATACCTGCAGAACCTGAACGTGAGCCGTTTGCACCTATCTGCATTGAAATATCATAATAACCGTCTCTGAAAATCTCAAAGTCGATTGCAAAGGATTTGCCGATAGAAAGGTACGCAAGAAGTCCCCACTCATAGAAGCTTCTGCCGGGAGTTGCCCAGAAATCCTTTGTGAGCTCTTCATCGGTAGTTCCCTCGCGGTTTGCTCCCCAGAACTCCGTGTTATAATCAATTCCGAATACTGCTTTTAGGGAGTTTGGTGTGTAGTATTTAACAAAATCAATCTCCTGATAAGGAATACCGTCTTCAACGATAAGAACATCTTTGCTGAATGAATAGTCACGCCCCTGACTCTTTCCCGAAACGGTAATTGTTCCTTTGCCTGCGACATTCGGTGTGATTTTAAAGCTGATTGTATCGCCTGTTCCGTAGACCACATCGGAGACAGTTATGTTTTCGCTTGATGTGACCGAAACGGTGTTGTTTTCATCACTTGCGGATGAAAAAGACTTATAGCTTCCGTCGGTCATCTTTATCTTTGCGGAAACATCAACGGTTTTACCCTTTACCTCAGCCGTTTTGAGGCTTGTTTCAAGGCTCTCCGGCTCAAGCTCAACTGCCGTGAGTGTTACGGAACGAAGATAAAAGTCCTGATACGTTCCGTAGGTTGTGGGGTTAAGCTCAAGGCTCTTTGCCCCCGTATCGAAAATGAGATAATATTCTCCCGCCTCGGGAACATTGATTTTAAAGCTCTCAAGCTTTGCGCTCTGCTCTTTGTTTGCGGAAACGTCATCCGACCAGCAGCCCTCATCTGCATTCCACCAGCCAAGGCTCTGATATGAGGAGATGTTTGCATCAAGAGTCTTTTGGTTGTATGTTTCTTGTGCCGCACCGAAATAAAGATGTGCAAACGCCTTTTTTCCGGAAGCTTTCGTTATATCGACCGGGAGAAGCGTATATTCACCGGGGAAGTCGATATAAAGTCTCAAAACAACCTGTGAACGGTTGCCTGTAGTATCTTCGCGCTTGTTGTTGTACCATGTAGACAAAAATCCGTTTTCAATAACTCTTGAGCTTCCATCACCCGGGATATAATATGTTTTATCAAGTTCGATAGCATATGGTGCCGTCTTTGCAACATCAAGTGTTTTATAAGGAACTTCGCCTATGTCGCCTTCGGCTACATTTGATGTTGTGTATTTCCAGTTAAAAAGCTCAAGTCTCTCAACTGTTTTCTTTGTGCCGTCAAGCCAAATCTGATCCTTTTTGGCATCTCTTTCCGTGGTCTGCGGAACTCTTGCACCAAGAACATCCGCACAGAGATTATATACTAAAGTGTACTTATACGGTCTCTCGGAAGGTTCGGGAATTATCATTACTTCCTGACTTAATGAATAGTCACGACCCTGACTCTTTCCCGAAACCGTAATCTTTCCTTCGCCTGCTTCGTTGGGAGTAATTCTGAAGGTGATTTCATCCCCCGTACCGTAGACAACGTCGGAAACGGTTATGTTTTCGCTTGATATGACCGAAACGGTATTGTTTTCATCTTCTGTTGATGCGAAAGACTTATAGCTTCCGTTGCTCATCTTTATCTTTGCGGTAACCTCAATGGTTTTTCCCACTATCTCGGATTTCTCAAGACTTGTCTCAAGTGTTTCGGGGTCAAGCTCAATTGCCGTGAGTGTTACGGAGCGAAGGTAGAAGTCCTGATATGAGCCATAGCTTGTATCGTTAAGCTCAAGGCTCTTTTCGTTCATATCAAAAACGAGGTAATATTCCCCTGCTTCGGGAACATCAATCGTGAAGCTTTCAAGCTTGTGCTTCTGCTCTTTGGCCGAGGTGACATCTTCCGACCAACAGCCTTCGTCTGCGTTCCACCAACCAAGACACTGATATGAGGGAAGAAGCGTGTCAAGTGTTTTCTGGTCATAGGTGGTCTGTGCTTTTCCGAAATAAAGCTCCGAAAATGCCTTCTTGCCTGAAGATGCAGTTGTATCTGCGGGGAGAAGTGAATATGTACCCGGATAGTCAATATAAAGTCTCAGAACAACCTGTGAACGGTTTCCTTCCGTGTCTCCACGCTTGTTGTTATACATTGTGGACTTAAGTCCGTAATCTCTGATATGGGAGCTTCCGTCACCCGTGATTGCATATTTACCAAGCTCAATGGCATAGGGAGAAGTCTTTGTTGTGTCGAGAGTGTTATAGGGAACAGTGCCCGTATCACCCTCCGCAACGTTTGACGAGGTATACTTCCAGTTGAAAAGCTGGAGTCTGTCAACTATCACTTTGCCACCGTCACTTCCTATTACATCCTTTGTACCCGTGGAATCTCTCTCCGTCACGGGAACTCTGTCACTAAGAGCATCCGGCGAGATGTCATAGACCAGAGTGTGCTTCTACGGTCGCACCGGAGTCTCCGCCGCGGCGGTGACCGGAACCATACCAAGAAGCATCACCATTGCAAGGATAAGCGCAGTGAATCTTTTCATTTTTGTTTCTCCTCTCTGTATTATATATCTATAAGAATTTTAACATTTCCATTTTTCCGAATCAATGTTTTTTAATTGTAATTTACGGCAAAATATACAGGTGTTTGATTGCAAACATGTTGCATTTATCGTGTTATTGATGTATCATAAATAAATATGGAGGTGAAGTAATATGAGTTATATCCCGCCAATGATTCCGAATTTCATCCTTGCTCCTACAGAAAAAAATCTTATATATCCCAGGCTTGCACAATCTCCGGTATGGGGCTACCGCCTTGACAAACGTGCAAAAAATGAGTTGCATTGGCACACCTATGCACAAATGTGGTACACTTTTCGCGGCTCATATTACCACACCGTGAACGGCAAGCGCCACCTTTTGAAAGAAGGAGATATGGCGTTGATTCTGCCTTATTCTGTCCATGCCATAGATACTTCCGGAGAAGATATTGATAATACCGACATAATCACAGTTTATCTTGCTCGGGACATATGGGAGAAAAAACTCATCCCATTTACTCCTCTTACGCACGACAAAGCCGTCTTTGAGAGAAACATTCTTCCTGCACTTTTTCATTTCGAAGGAAAAGAAAAGGAACTTGCAGGCGGCTTTTTTGGAGTTATAAAGGATGAGTTCTCGAAGAAGCAAGGAATGTGTTCGGGAATTTTGCTTGAAAATATAGAGAAAATCTTCAGGCTGTGCATTCTCAAATCAGATGAGCAAATAACGGAAAAAGAAGCCGATGAGCTACAGGCGCAGTCGGAGGGAATTTACAATGCGGTAAAATATATTACCCAAAACTTCAAAAAAAAGATTCCGCTCAAGGAGCTTTGCAAGCTTTCTCTTATGTCTGAGCGTTCTTTCACCAATAAATTCAAAGCTACCACGGGAATGACATACCATAACTACTTGAAAGCGGTCAGAATATCCGAGGCAGTGACAAGGCTCCGTGATGAAGAGGATGGAATATTTGCTATCGCACGGGAATGTGGATTTTCAGACAGCAGCCACTTCATAAAAACCTGTGCCATTATGTCTAAAATGTCTCCTGCAAAGCTTCGGATTCATCTTGCCCAATGGCAGGCGAATTATGGCAGTGAGCTTAAAAGAAATCGTCCCTTCGACATTTCTCAAACAGATGAATAAAATAAGACCTAAAGGTGAATGAACAGGTTCATTAAAAACGGACAATAGACAAAACACCCCCTGATGTAGGATAATACATCAGGGGGTGTTACTATGCCAAGACATTATCAGCACACATTAAAGCTTTTGCCACAAATCAAGGAAATGCTCAAACAAGG
>JAFYPA010000115.1 GCA_017560085.1 Clostridia bacterium | reverse complement strand
CCCCCGGGAAATACAGAAAAATGATGCACGAATAATTCAAAAAAGCACAAAAGGTCAGTATCTCGACAGAAAATGATATTGAAAAGCAAGTATCTTTATGCTAATATTGTAATGCGGTAATAACCGCAGGAAAGGAACAGAAATGCCACCACCCTTTGAAAAAGCAGTAAACTCCAAGCTTCAAAAGCCGAAATCCATAAAGGAAGTCCCCATATACCTCATAAAGCTTCTCGGAGAGTTCTTCGGACATCTTTTCTACATAATAAAGCTTGTATGGGAAACAAATCCGTGGATACTCCTCGCAATGCTTTTCTTTGCCCTTATCAACGGCGTAATCCCCGCGGCGAACTCGATTGTAGCGGCATCAGTGCTCAATACCCTTGCGGGCGTTCTTACGGGCACAACCACATCCTTTGAGCCTGTTATATACCTTCTTGTAATTCAGTTTTCCCTTATTTTCGTATCTGGAATTTCGGGACATATAGAGGGAATAGTAACCAACATCGCAGGCGAGCTTGTGTCAAATCATATCAAAACCAAAATAATGATTAAGGCAAAGGACATAGACCTTTCCGACTTCGACAGACCCTCCTTCTACGAAAAGCTTGAAAATGCATCCCGTGAAGCACAGAACAGACCCATTATGATACTCCGCTCCACCTTTGAGCTTATAAGCAGTATCATCAGCATCTGTATCTTTATCGCGGTGCTTTCCGCAATCCATCCTCTTGCATCAATCGTAGTCTTTGCACTTGCAATTCCCACGGGAATTATAAGCTTCGTATACAGAAGACGCAACTTCAGATACATAAGAGGTCACTCCAAGGAAAGACGACAGCTCAACTATTATTCCGGCGTTATAACAGACAAGAATATCGTTAAGGAAGTAAAAATCTTCGGACTTTCGGGAATGTTCATCTCCCGCTATAAGGCGGTATTCAAGGACTACTTCAAGGGTCTTAAGAAGCTGTTTATCAGCGAGGGTGCATGGAATGTGGGCTTCTCACTTCTGTCCGCCGCGGTCAACTGTGTGCTTTTCCTTTATGTCGCATACGGCGTATTTAAAGGCAGCTTCCTTGTCGGTGATTACTCGCTTTATACGGGCGCACTTAATTCCGTAGCCAACGGTGCGGCAAGGCTTATCCGTATAGTCGTTGTAATATACGAGGGAACACTCTTTATAGATAACCTCATCGACTTTATGAATCAGGAAAAGACCATCGTCCCAAAAAACGAAAAGGGACTCCCCGTAGAAAAGGGAATACCCCACACAATCGAATTCAAGGGCGTAAGCTTCTCTTATCCGGGCTCAGATAAAAAAGTCCTTGACAACATAAACATCACAATCAGCGGCGGAGAATCCGTAGTGCTCGTAGGTCTTAACGGTGCAGGCAAAACAACACTCATAAAGCTCATAACAAGACTCTACGATCCCACAGAGGGAACAATTCTCTTTGACGGCAAGGACATCCGCGAATACGATGTAGCACAGCTTTATTCCGTCTTTGGCATAATCTTCCAGGACTTCGGAAAATACGCCCTTAGTACCACCGAAAACATCGCAATCGGCGACCTTGACAAGGAGTTCGATGAGGAATCCGTAACGGAAGCCGCAAAAATGAGCAGTGCCGACGACTTCATCTCAAAGCTCCCCGACGGATATAATACACCCCTTACAAGAGTATTTGAGGAAAACGGCACAGAGCTTTCCATAGGTCAGTGGCAGAAGCTTTCCGTTGCCCGTGCCTTCTACGGCAAGAACGATATCCTCATCCTTGACGAGCCCACAGCATCCCTTGATGCCATAGCCGAGCAGGAAATCTTCACAAAGTTCGACGAGCTCCGCACAGGCAGAACGGCAATCTTTGTTTCCCACAGACTTTCAAGT
>JAFYPA010000114.1 GCA_017560085.1 Clostridia bacterium | reverse complement strand
TGAATGCGCAATGCACAATGCACAATGCACAATTAAGGTAGATTTTTGCTCCGACATTTGCGAAATAATTAGTGCGGATGGCAAAAATCTTCAAAAAAGTATAATTAACTTCATCAAAAGCACAATACTACAAAATCCGCACAACCCAATTCAATCAATTGAGGATTTGTGAAGCAAATCAACATCAATTGTGCATTGTGCATTGTGAATTGTGCATTTCATCTTTTCTCAGTCTCTCGCCGCCTTCTCAATATTGTCTCTCGCGTTCTTAATGTGCTGAATTGTCAAAAGCTCTGCGAGGTCTGCGTTGCCTGCGACTATGGCGTCGCAGATTGCTCTGTGCTCTTTTACCGACTGAAGGGCTCTGCCCGTGTTCTGCACGGATGCCTTTCTGTATTTGATTACCTTCTTGTGAAGCGGGTGGAGCGTATCGTAGAGGGCTGTGCTTCCCGAGAGTCTGTAGAGTGCCTCGTGGAATTTGGAGTCCATGTTCTTGATGTTGTCCGCATCTGCCTTCTCCGTGTAGAATTCCTGAAGCTCGACTATGTCGCAAAGCTCCTTTTTGCCTTCTTCCGTTATAACCTCTGCCGCCCACTTGGAGGCAAGTCCCTCGGTGCGGAGTCTGATTTCGTACATATCGCAGATATCCTTCTTGGATATACCGATGATTACCGCGCCCTTTGTGGAAACCTCGATGAGATGCTCCTGCTCAAGTCGGCGAAGTGCCTCGCGTATCGGCGTTCTGCTGACACCTAATTGCTCGGAAAGGTGCATTTCCGTGAATACCTCGCCTCTTGCGTATGTTCCCGTGAGAATGTTACGCTCCAGCTGTTCAAATATCTGGTCGGCGAGGGAGACGGTTTTGTGTTCCATAATTACCTCCTTCAAGACCGCAAAGACCGCTTGCGGTCTTAGAGGTCTTTTTTTTAATGCATAATGCATAATGCATAATGCATAATCGAGGAGGATTTCCGCTTTTTGGAAGCGGAAATCTCCATTTATTTAATTAAAATAAAATTCAATATAATAAAATCTAAATTGAAGATTTGCGAAGCAAATCAACATAAGACCGTAAAGACCGCTTGCGGTCTTGGAGGTCTTTATTATGCATTATGCATTATGCATTATGCATTCTTTTAAACTCTCCTCCGGAAATCTCTTCAATCTTCCTATCTATTTCCTTGGGTGCAAGTGACGAAACTCGTCCGCCCTCGTATTCGGCGTCAATCCATTCCTTGAGCTTTACTACAAGCGGAGACTTCTTATCAACCGCATTCTGTGCGTCAAGCTCGTAGTAGTCGTTTATCCAGTAGGCGATGCCCGCAAGTCCTGAGGTTTTGCTTATCATTACGGACGGCTTTCTGCCGAGGATTTTCTTGGTGTTGAAAATGTTGTAGATTTCTTCGTCCTTCAGAAGTCCGTCTGCGTGGATACCTGCTCTTGTACAGTTGAAGCTCTTGCCGACAAAGGGAGTCATGGGAGGGATTGTATATCCCATATTTTCCTCAAGGTATTCCGCAATTTCCGTGATGACCGTCGGGTCCATACCGTCAAGTGAGCCGCGGAGTGATGCGTATTCGAAAATCATTGCCTCAAGCGGGATATTACCTGTTCTCTCGCCTATACCGAGAAGTGAGCAGTTAACCGCAGAAGCACCGTAGAGCCAAGCTGTGGATGCGTTCGCAACAGCCTTATAGAAGTCGTTGTGACCGTGCCACTCAAGCATTTCCGAGGGTACATCACCGTAGTGATGCAGACCGTAGATGATACCGGGAACGCTTCGGGGAAGTGCGACCTCTGTATAGGGAACGCCGTAGCCCATTGTGTCGCAGGCACGAATCTTTACGGGAATGCCCGCATCCTGACTCATTTCCTGGAGCTTATTAACAAAGGGAACGACAAAGCCGTAGAAGTCCGCACGGGTGATATCCTCAAGGTGACATCTGGGAGAAACTCCCGCCTCGAATGCCTGTGCAACCGTTTCAAGGTACATATTCATACACTGGCTTCTTGTCATCTTCATCTTCTTGAAGATATGATAATCACTGCAGGATACAAGTATACCTGTTTCTCTGATGCCGAGATCCTTAACGAGCTTGAAGTCCTCCTTGCTCGCACGGATCCAGGTTGTGATTTCGGGGAAGCGAGGACCTAAGTCCTGACACTGCTGAAGTGCCTCTCTGTCCTTTTTGGAGTAAACGAAGAACTCGGTCTGTCTTATAATTCCGTAGGGTCCTCCGAGCTTTGACATAAGCTTATAGAGGTCCACAATCTGCTGTACTGTATAGGGCTCAACCGACTGCTGACCGTCTCTGAAGGAGGTATCGGTAATCCAGATTTCCTCCGGCATATCCATCGGCGCACGTCTGTGGTTGAAGGAAACCTTCGGCACCTCATCGTAGGGGTAGATATCACGGTAGAGGTTGGGGTTTTCCACGTCCTGAAGCTGATATTTATAGCTTTTCTGCTCAAGAAGGTTGGTTTTGTTTGATATTTCGAGCATTGCTGCACCTTCCTTTCGTTGTGTTTTATGGGGTACTTGTATTAGTGTATACAATTATACTGCAATATTTTGGGAAAGTCAATATGTAATATGTAAATAAAATTCAGGAAATGTGGGGGGAGGGTAATGCACAATTCACAATGCACAATCAAGACTGCTTCGCAGTCTTTTGAAGAATCCTGCGGATTCTTCTTTGTGAGAGGGGTTATCGGTGCGGTGCACCGAAATGTAAAATGCAAAATGGTAAATGCAAAATTGGAATTTATCGGGATGTTACATTTTGTAGGGAACGACCTATGTGTCGTTCCGTGGCTCACCCTTTTGAATCTGTTGCGAAAATGCGCCTTTTCTCGTAGGGGCGACCCCGTGTGGTCGCCCGTTACCTTGCCCATTTTGCGATGGTTGGGTTATACAACAAATTCACCCATAAATCAACATATACAAGGATTTGTGCACCCTCTAACCTTTGTGTGAATTTCATCCGTTGCAATTCCTGCCACGGGCGACCACACGGGGTCGCCCCTACAAGGGGGTGTGGTGCATTGCCACAAACAAAGCGAAAACGACGAGCAACGGAACGACACATAGGTCGTTCCCTACAATCCACAACAGAGCGACAAACCCCAATTTATCG
>JAFYPA010000113.1 GCA_017560085.1 Clostridia bacterium | reverse complement strand
TGAGGGAGCTGTCAGCGAAGCTGACTGAGGGAGTTAGCAGGAATCGCAATAATCGCAATTTACACGATGATTAGAGGGTGAACAAACCTCACCGACAAATTCCAATTTAAATTTTTAATTAAATGAAGATTGCGAAGCAATCCCATTATGCATTATGCATTATGCATTATGCATTATGAATTAAAAAAACGGTATTCCTTTCGGAATACCGTTTTTATCATCAGCTGCCTGAGCCCTCTTCGGGGATTTCAACACCCTCGGGAAGCTCGTTTGCATCGTCTCTCTTGACATAGCCGAGAAGCTTTACCTCGGTACACTTGTAGGGCTTTGCGATTTCCTCGGGCTTATCGTCAAGAAGCACCTTGACAACACCCTTGAGTGCGTTGCTTTCAACAACCACGCCCCTGCCCTCGGGAGTTTCGACTATGGCATCAACCTTGGGAGTACGCTCGTATTCCTTCTGGTATACCTCGTCCTCATATCTTATACAGCACATAAATCTTCCGCAGGTGCCTGAAATCTTGGAGGAATTGATAAACAGATTCTGATCCTTCGCCATCTTTATGGAAACCTGAGAGAATTCTCCGAGGAAGCTCTTACAGCATACGGGTCTGCCGCAGATGCCGAGACCGCCGACTATCTTTGCCTCATCACGGACACCAATCTGACGAAGCTCGATTCTTGTTCTGAATGCCGCCGCAAGCTCCTTTATAAGCTCACGGAAGTCTACTCTGCCGTCGGCTGTGAAGTAGAAGAGAAGCTTTCCGTTATCGAAGGTGTATTCAACATACACAAGGGACATTTCAAGTCCGAGCGCGCGTACCTTTTCGCGGAATACCTTTGCCGCACCCTCCTCAAGCTGCTTGTTGCCCTCGTATCTTTCGGTATCGTCGGTTGTGGCAACTCTCACAATGGGCTTTAAGGGGGGAACTATGTTGTCTATACTTACGAATCTGTTTGCGATTGCACAGAAGCCGTACTCAACGCCTCTTGCGGTTTCTACAATGACAGCCTCGCCCTTTGCAACCTTGCATTCGCCCGGTGCGAAATAATATACCTTGCCCGCTTCTCTGAATCTTACGCCTATAACCTCAACGGTTTCGGTGTTTTCGGGCGGAGTGTTCTTATAGGTCTTAGGCTTTGACTGCTCCGCAATCTGCTCTGCGAGAGGTCTGTTTCTGTCGATATATCTGGGCTCCTCGCCGTCCTTTACGGGAGAAGAGGCTGTCTGCGACATAAAGCCCTTGCCCGTGCGGAGACCGAAGCCTCTGGGTGCCTGGGATGCGAGGGATCTGTCAACGATAGGCTGAAGAAGCTCCTCGGACTTGATTTCCGTTTCGGGAGAGGTGGGAACGAACTTTTCCTTCTTGTGCTTGGGTCTTCTTCTCTCGTCGTTCTGGATGGGAGCCTGCTTTTCCGCCTGAGCCTGTGCGGGCTGAGAATTCTGCTTTTCCGCAGGCTTGTTGTCCTTCCTGAAGTCCTTATGGTTGTTCTTCTGGTTGTGTCTGTTCTGATTCTTATCCTGGTTTGAATTCTGGTTTGCGTTCTGATTCTTATCCTGCTTCTTTTCTTCCTTCTGAACCGAAGCTTCCTTTATCTGCTCTTTGTTTTCTCTGTTGTCTCTGAATCTGTTGTGAGGACGGTTGCCGTTTCTGTGCTTGCCGTGACCTCTGTTTTCGTTCTGCTGTGCGCCGTTTTCAGCGGGAGCGGAGCTGTGCTCGGTGTTCTTTTGCTGATTGCTCTTTACGCTGTCGGCATTTTTGTCTCTGTTCTGATTGTTGTTCTGATTATTCTGATTATTCTGATTGCTCTGATTATTGTTCTGATTGCCGTTTCTGTTCTTGCCGTGGTGGTGATTCTGATGCTTTCCGCCCTGCTTGCTGTCACGGCTCTTGTCGTTCTGTCCGTTCTGACCGTTACGAGCCTCGTTCTGATTCTTCTTTGCGGAATCGTCGTTTTTGTTCTGCTCGTTGTTTTTGTTTTTATTTCTTTCGCTTTCTATAAGCGGATTCGCAGAGCTCTTTTTCTGCTTTCCGAAGGAGAGGAAGAAGGACTTTCCGGAAACTATGCTTTCGTCTCCGGGCTTTGCAAAGGAATCCCTTCCCTGACCCTTGTTCTGATTGTTTTCGCTCATAAGTTACCTTTCTGATTCTGTAAGTCTGTAAATCTATAAAATGTTTTATTTGCCGCACCTTATCCCCGCCCGCCATTGCGGACGACTGCGGTAAATATGCTTTCCTGCCGTCAGTCGTATATGCCCGACCGAAGAACGGCTATGACAGCGGCGACATTTGCATTTTCCTCAAGTCTTTCATAAAGCTCACAGAAAAAACCGTACTGATAAAATGCCGTCCTTGTGGGAAGCTTCGATGCCGCACCCGAAAGTGCCGCAGAGCTTAAAAGTCCGCCGTCCTTGTCTGTGCTTCCCTTTTTACCCTTGAGAAGATCCAGTGCGTAAAGGGACAGCACCTTGAGAACAAGCTTTAATGAATCGCTGTCCTCCTTTTTTGACGGAAGTCTGTGGAACGGAAAAACACCGCTCTCGTAAAATTCATCGCAGATTGACATTGCCTCCTTCAGCTGTCCTATACTCTTTTCCGAGGGGACAAAGCCGTCAAGATAAAGCACCGCGTTGCACATACGAAGGCACTCACTCTCGCTCGCACCGCCCGAAAACTCGCACACCGAGCGGTAAACGTCGCTTTTTGAAAGCGCACCGAGAGAAAACTTCGCACATCTTGAGTCCACCGTCTGAAGCATAAGCTTTGAGGAGGGGGCTGTCAGAATAAAGTACACCCTCTGCGGCGGCTCCTCGAGTATCTTGAGAAGTGCGTTCTGCGACTGCACATTAAGTGTCTGTGCTCCGTCGAATATGATAATCTTGCACTCTGCCTCGAAGGGGCTGATATTGGCATCCAGCCTTACCTTTCGTATGTCGTCAACCGAAACCTTTTCCTCCTGTGCGGAAACCACCGTAACATCGGGGTGTCTGCCCTCCATAACCTTTTTGCACTGAGCGCATTCGAGACAAGGGACATCATCGCTCTCACACATAAGAGCCGCCGCCGTATATCTTGCGGCAAGTCTTCTCGACGCCTCGTCCTTACCCTCTACAAGGAAGGTCTTGGGGAGTGTTCCGGATTTTATTTCGGCAAAAATCAGCGAGAGTGCCGTGCCCGGATTTTTAATATCCATTGGTACAATTAAACGTGCTCAAAGCGTTCTACATTGAGAACAAAAATAGTACCGCCGCCTACAAGTACCTCCTGCACGGATGAGGAGGACATATCGTGGCTGCCACCCGTAAAGAGACCTGCGCTCTGTGCAACGGAGGGCTGAAGTCTCTTTTTGCTGAACTTGGAGATAATTTCAATGATTTCGTCAACCTTATCATCCTCCACACCTGACATAAAGGTGGTGTTTCCCGAGGTGAGGAAGCCTCCCGTTGAGGCGATTTTGGTCATGTAGAAGCCCGCTTTTGTGAGCTGTGCTGTTACTATGGGGCTGTCGTCGTTGTTGATTATTGCGAGAACAAGCTTCATAATCGTTTTTCCTTTCGTTTTATTTTGTATTTTTTGAAATATAATATACGGCATATGCCGACTTATACAAATTCATATTGTACCCTTCTTTCGGGTACATTGTATAATAACACCATTATACTATTATATATTATAACACAAGCACGGCTCTTTGTCAAATACAAATTGTCAACCGTCTGAAAACTTTTGTGCAAAAATATACTGTTTTACGGATAAAATATTTGAAATTTCCCTTTGTATATGAAAAATGACTTGACAACACGCTTCCTCGGGCTTATAATCGTATCAAAGCCTTACGAAAACGAAAGGAATAATATTATGTCTGAAATTCTTTACAACAACATAGAGCTTCCCGAGGTGTGGCCTCCGAAATACGATGCGGGCGTGCTTATGAAGGCAATGCCCGTGCCCTATCTCGACAATCCCCCGAAGGTTATTGATATCACCGTAGGTCGTCAGCTTTTTGTGGACGATTTCCTTATTGAATGCCACAATCTTTACAGAGTATTCCACAAGCCGAGAAAATATGAGGGCAACCCCGTTCTTTTCCCCGAAACTCCCATGGAAAAATACGAAAAGCTCCCCTGTGCCGTGCCGAAGGACGGTGGCGTATGGTACGACAAGGACGAGAAGATATTCAAAATGTGGTATGAGGCAGGCTGGCTTCACAAGATGGCTTACGCCACAAGTAAGGACGGTATTCATTGGGACAGACCGAATCTTGACGTTGTTCCCGGCACAAACGAAATTCTTGCGGAGCGTTCCGTGAATTCCGAAAGATTCCTCCGCCCCGACTCAACTACCGTATTTATAGACTATGATGCAGACCCGTCGGAAAAATACAAGCTCTTTATGCGCAATCCCGGTGGCAACAGACCCGGTATTTCCGCAGTTTCCGCAGACGGTATACATTTTGAAAAATTCCGCCTTTCCAATGAAGAGCAGGGCGACAGAAGTACAGCATTCTACAATCCCTTCAGAAAGAAGTGGGTATACAGCATCCGCTCGGGCTACAGTGGACACAGAGACAGAAGATACGCCGAGCATTCCGACTTCCTCGAGGGTGCAAACTGGAAGGATACCAAGGTAAACTGGCTTTGCGTTGACAAGGAGGACAAGCCTCACGCCTACATCGGAGTTGCCCCCGAGCTTTACAACGTAAACGCCATTGCATATGAGAGCATTATGCTGGGTATGTTCCAGATATATTACGGTCCCGACAACAAGGTTGGCTTTATGACGGGAGCTCCAAAAATCACCGAGCTTCAGCCCTGCTTCTCAAGAGACGGCTTCCACTTCTCAAGAACAGACCGCTCACCCTTTATTCAGGCTGAAATGAAGCAGGGAGCGTGGGACAGAGGCTATGTTCAGTCGGTCGGTGGCGGTGTTATCATCAAGGGTGACGAGCTGTGGATTTACTACGTAGGCTTTGCGGGTGACGAATCCAGAGGCGGTACGGGCAATCCCAACGACTGTCAGTACGACACAATGTACGCAAACGGTGCAACGGGTATTGCAATTCTCCGCCGTGACGGATTTGCTTCGCTCGGTGTTGAAAATGACGGCTTTATAAGAACAAGAAAGCTTACATTCAAGGGCAAGAAGTCCCACTTCTTTGTAAACGCAGACCTTGAAGAGGGCGGCTGCATTACCGTTGAAATCAAGGACGAAAACGGCAAATCTCTTTGCAAGTCCGCTCCGTGGTGCGGTAACAGCACAAGGGCAGAGCTTGATTTCGGCGATTTTGATCTTGCAAGCCTTGAAAACAAGGTTATAAAGCTTGAGTTCTACATCGGCAAGGGTAAGATTTACTCCTTCTGGTTCTCGGAAAGCGAAAACGGCGAAAGCGGTGGCTTTGACGGTGCGGGAGAAGTAAAGTAAAATAATATATGAAAAGCTCCGCTTCGGGAAGATTTCGAAGCGGAGCTGATTTTTTATTCGGTTGATTCTGTATTACACCGTGGATTCCGATTTACGCCTTAAGACCTGCAATGAGGATTTCCGCTCTCGCATTGAGCTCCTCCTCTGTCCAGTCGGGGTTAACGGATACGTATACGTTCTTTGCGAGGATATCGAGGGACTTCTGACACATATCCTTTGTATAGTTGGGAACGATGTCCTTATTGGCCTCGAACTTGAAGGGGTCCATAAGGGGATTGAGTGCGCCCTTCTTTTCCATAATGCAGCTCCAGTTTGTATAAACGTGCTTACCTGTATCAATGGGAAGACCGCAGTTTACGCCCTCGTACTTTGCGAACTTACGTGCCGCCTCCTCTGTTTCGAATGCGATTGCGATTGTTGTACCGAGGTCGCCTTCGAGGTCATTGGAGGGAGCAAATGTACAATAGGGAGCGAGCTTTTCGCGCATAGCCATCTGGTTTTTCTTAAGGTCTGCGATGATTGAATCAAGCTTATTGAACTGTTCAAGGAGAATTGCGCAGGAGATTGCATTTGTACGGTATTCCTTACCGCAGAAGGAGGTTGCCGTATAGTTATCCATCTGATTTCCGAAGTATGCGATAGCGGAAGCATCGTGGTAGATGTTTGCGTTTTCGAAAATCATTCTGTTATCCGTAACAAGTCCGCCGCCCTCGCCCGCTGTAATAATCTTGAAGAAATTGAAGCTGTATGCGCCTGCGTCGCCCCATGTGCCGAGTCTCTTTCCCTTGAATTTTGCACCGTCTGCCTGGCAGGCATCTTCGATAACAACGATATTGTGCTTCTTTGCAATTTCGCAGATTTCGTCCATCTTACAGGGGAAGCCCTGGATATGTACGGGCATTACCGCCTTTGTATGCTTTGTAATTTTCGCTTCAAACGCCGCAGGGTCAAGTGTGAGTGTTTCGTTGATATCGCAGATAACCGGAATCGCACCCGCACAGATAACAGCCATCGCCGTTGCAATATAAGTATAAGCAGGTACAATAACCTCATCACCGGGGCCTACTCCCGCCGCAACAAGTGCCGCCTCAAGCGCCGCATGACCGCTGGTCATAACTATACTGTACTGCGACCCGAAAACCTCATTCATCTTATCTTCCGTGCGCTTGTAAATATCTCCGTTCGTCTTAAACAAAACCCTCTCATTTATGGCGTTCGCCACCGCATTGATTTCTTCCTGACCAATTCTGAACATAGTTTTTTCTCCTTTATGTATATTTTTTATTTTTTATTTTAAATGTCGCTTTTCAAGGCCTCAAAAGGTCTTCAAAAAAAGCTCCTCAAAAAACTTTAGTAGTTGACTCCACTCGCTTTCGGCTTGCACTTTAAACTTTCTTCAAATTCTCCAGCGTCTCACAAATCAACGCAAAATCCGCATTCTCCGCATACTTCTGAATGTGCTTTATATCGCACATCTTAATCTCATATCCGCCTCGGCATCTTTCGGATTCCGTTGCGAAATACCCCTCCGAGCCGTTGGCGTTGGAGAGTGTGAGAACATAGGGGATGTCCTTGCAGTAGGTGTCTATTCTCAAGCCTATTTCCGTGAAAAGCTCAAAGGGAGTGGATACGATTGCTATGTCGCCGATTCGGATGATATTCTGCTCGTAAATTCTGAATTCCTGCTCCTGCTCGTTCTTTTCGTATGACTCTATTGTTTTACGGCAGAACAAAGCATAAAGACCTCTGTTGTTTATTGTGTCTTCCTTTACCTTTTCATATTCCTGCTTTGCGAGCTCATAAGGCATTCTGGAATCAAGAGGAATCTTTACGCTTCCGCCGAAAGCTGTAAGCTCGGCTTTTCTGTATGACTTTATTTTTTCTGTAATCGTCACGGCATCCCTTGCCGCATAACCGCCAAGCTCCATTGCAAAGGCAATATTTCCGTTTCCCGTTGTTTTGCCGTTTGTACATCTCGGACCGATATCACCCTCGGGGCCGTTGATGAAGGCGGTAATTCCTCCGAAGTCACGCTCTACAACATCCGTCATAACGCCCGACCAGTCACGGGAGATTTCCTTGTTTGAGCCTGCACAAGTACCGTGACATCCGTAGTGAATCAGATTTGCGACATTACATCCCTCTTCATCCCTGAAGGAGATAATTGTCATTTTCTTGTCTAAAGGCCCCCACGGATTCTGACCAAGTCCTATCTGATTGTCGGGATTCAGCTGACGTCTGTTTATTCCTGTTGTGCTTTCGCCCTGAGCATATCCGACGGTAACCGCTTTTTTGTTATCGTTTGCTTCCTTTGCGGCTGAAAGGATATTCGGCAGAAATATGCTTTCATAATATTTTCTGTCTATGTCACCCCAACCGTATGTACCTGTAAGATTTGGTGCGGAATGGGTGTGTGTTGCGCAAATAATAATATTTTCAAATTTGATTCCCGTAATTTCGGAAATTTTCTCACGAACTTCACTGCAAAGTGCGGTTTGTATGCTTCCCAGAGTTATACTGATAAGCATTGCGGACGTATCTCCCGATGCAAACGCAAATGCCGTTGCGGTAAGGTCATCGTTTACGCTTTCCGAAAAGAGATTCGGTCTGTAGCCGTAAAGAGCGGCGCCGATTTCGGGTGTAATAATTGCACGGCTGACACCGAGCAGTAGCTTTTCCGACATAGTATCACATCACTTTCTTAAGATTTTCAAGTGTTTCGGTAACAAGTGCATAGTCTGCGTTTTCCGAATACGGCTGAGTATGGCGAAGGTCGCATATTTTCGTTTCGTATCCGCCACGGCATTTCTGCTCCTCCGTGGGGAAATAGCTTTCCGAGCCGTTGGCATTTGACAAAGACAAAACATAGGGGATTTCCTTGCAGTAGGTGTCTATTCTTATGCCGATTTCACAGAAAAGCTCAAAGGGGAATGAGACTATCGCTATGTCGCCTATTCTGATGATTGTCTGGCTGAAGGCTCTGTATTCCGCATCCGCTTCGCCCTTTTCGTAGGATTCTGCGGTCATTCGGCACAGCTCTCTGTAGAGGCCGTCCGAGCCCGAGGTACAGTCCTTGTATTTTTCGTATTCGGATTTCGCCCTGTCGTAGGGCATTCTCGGCTTCAGCGGGATTTTTATTTCGCCCGCAAAGACCGATATATCCTCGTTTCTGTATGCCTTTATTTTCTGCGCAACCGTCATTGCATCCCTTGCGGCATAGCCTCCGAGCTCCAGTGCATAGGATATATTTCCGCCGCCCGTGGTTCTGCCGTTTGTAAGCCTCGGACCGACATCGCCCTCGGGACCATTGATGAAGGCTGTAATTCCTCCGAAGTCACGCTCAACGACATCCATCATAACGCCCGACCAGTCGCGGGTAATTTCCCTGTTCGCACCGCTTGCCGTACCGTGACAGCCGTAGTGGATAAGGTTTGCTATGCTTTCTCCGTTCTCGCTCCTGAAGGAAATAACCGTCATATTGGGATTCATCGCACCCTGCGGATTCTGACCGAGAGCAATTGTATTATCCGCACGCATCTCCCGTCTGTTTATACCAACATAGCTTTCGCCCTGTGCATAGCCGACCCTGACCGAAACGAGGCTTTCGCAAGCCTCTCTTGCGGCAACAAGAATCTGCGGAATAAAAACGGTATCGACATAATGTCTGTCAACCGTTCCCCACCCTGCTGTACCGAGGGTATTGGGACCCGAATGGGTATGGGTAGCACAAAGAATAATATTTTCGAATTTAACTCCCGTGCTTTCCGAAATTTTCTCACGGACCTCTCTGTCAAGTGATGTTCTCACGCAGGATACCGTTGCCGTTATAAGCATAGCCGTCGTGCCATTTTGCGAAAAGACAAGCACCGTTGCGGTAAGGTCATCGTTTACGCTTTCGGAGTAAAGGTCAGGTCTGTAGCCCGAAAGAGCACATCCGACCTCGGGAGTGATGATTGCACGGCTTACGCCGAGAAGGAGCTTATCTGACATAGTGATTTTTCCGTATTTCAGACCTTTTTCAGATTTTCAAGTGTATTGCAAACAAGTGCAAAGTCCGCCCCCTTCGCATAGGGCTGAACGTACGCCTGACTGTACATCTTCACCTCATATCCGCCTCGGCAAATCTGATCCTCGGTAACGAAGTAGTTGCCCGAGCCGTTGGCGTTGGAAAGAGAGAGAACATAGGGAATGTCCGTACAGTAGGTGTCGATTCTCATTCCGATTTCCGTGAACATTTCGAAGGGGAAGGATACTATCGCAACATCGCCTATACGGATGATTGTCTGCTGTACCTGCCTTTCCGCTAAGTCCTCGTAGCCGTTTTCGTAGGATTCGAGAACCTCCTCGAGATATGCTCTTCTGCCGCCCTCGTGGTTTATGAATTTGTCCTTTATGGGGGCGAGCTGCTCTTCGGCTTCCGCTTTCGGGATTCTCTTGTCAAGAGGTACTGCGACAAAGCCTCCGAATACGGAAAGGTCTGCATCGTGATACGCTCTTATGCTGTCGAAGATTGTCTTTGCATCCCTTGCGGCATAGCCTCCGAGCTCAAGTGCGAAATTGATGTTTCCGATTCCCGTTGTTCTGCCGTTTGTACATCTCGGACCTACGTCACCCTGCGGACCGTTGATGAATGCGGAAACAGCTCCCGTATCACGGGTGAGCACATCCTCCATAACGCCGGGCCAGTCTCGGCTGACCTCCTTGTTGTTTCCTGCGGCGGTGCCGTGACATCCGTAGTGGATTATGTTTGCAATAACCGTACCTTCCTCGTTTTTAAAGGAAATAACCGTCATTTTCTTATTTAAGGGCGCCCACGGATTCTGACCGAGAGCAATTGTATTATCCGCACGAAGCTCACGTCTGTTACAGCCCACAAGGCTATCACCCTGACCGATGCCGACCTTTACGGGCACCATAGATCCGACAGCCTCCTCGCACGCCTTGAGGATACCGGGAATCATAATTCCGTCTATGTACTTGTAGTCGCAATCGCCCCAGCCCGCCTGGAATTTGGTTATGGGTCCCGAGTGAGTGTGTGTCGCACAGAGAATAATATTGTACTTCGGAATATCAAATTTTTCCGAAAGCATAGTAACGATTCTTTCGTTTACATCAAAGCCTATAACACAGAGCGACACCGTAACAAGAAGTGCCTTTGTTTCGCCCTGCCTGAAGACATAAGCCGTAGCGGTAAGGTCATCGTTTACCCTCTCCGAATAAGTCGTAGGATTATATCCCATAAGGTTGCCGCCAACCTCGGGAGTGATTGTGGTCTTTGACGCACCAACAAAAAGTCTTTCCGACATAGTAAATCTCCTTTACGGAATTTATATTATTTCAATAATTTGTTTTCTTCTATAATCTTTATGACCGCCTGAGCCATACAGTAAAAGCCAAGGTCATTTGGATGACTTGTATCACAGGTGCAGGCATCGTATCCGCAGATTTTGAAAATCTCCTGACCGTCTATGAAATAAACGTTGTTGTCACCCGCATTTTTCGCATTAAGATAGGTACCGTGAATGATTTCGTGACGGATTTTTCTTGTCTCTTCAGCGTGAGGAGTCAGCGGAATTCGTGTACCCGACATAATTATCACCGGCGTATTCGGCTGTGCCCTTCTGAATTCCCTGAAGAGCTTTTCGTGAGTTTCCGCAAGATGCTCGTTTGTGGGAGCGTTTGCGTCGTAGTCATATACAAAGATGCTCATATCAAGGGTAGGAAGATACTCAATCATAGCCTCCTCCGCCTTGCAGCCGCCCGAGAATCCGAGATTTACAAAATCCGCTTCAAAATATCTTGAAACCATACCCGGATAAGAATTTCCCGGACGTGAAGCGCAACCGCCCTGCGTTATGGACGAGCCGTAGTACACAATCGGCTTTTCGTATCTGTATTTCGCACCGTTTGTAAGAACAGTTCCCTTCTGAAGTCCTATGTAAAGCCTTTCACAGCTGTCGTAAAGCGGAAAATTGATAAGAAGCTCACGCTCCTCTCGTGTTTCAAAGCTGACAACAGCCTCAAATCCCTTTCCGTGCACGGGACCCGGATTGAACGAGCCGAAATATACGGGCTTTCCGTCAATATAAGTGTAAATATCAAATCCGGATTTCCCGATATCGTTCATATTACCGACACCGGGCTTCCACTCGGAAAGATATTCCATATTGATAGCCACATACTCGGAATTTGTCCTGAACCGAACTCGTCCGCCCGAAGTATTACAGTTAAGAGCCTTAACCGTCTGACTTGTTTTCTCCGCCACATCAAAGGGAATCCTATGAAAATATTCATTCTCATCATAAGCATCAAGAAGCCCGTAAATATCAAACTTCCCGCATCTCACATCAAAAAACTCAATATCCTCTTTCAATAGCTTCGTCTGCACCGAAACACCCATCTATAATCTCTCCGTAATTAATTTAAATCAAATGAAGATTGCGTAGAATTCGCAGAATTCTTTGCAATCAACCTAAGACCGTAAAGACCGCAATCGGTCTTGGAGGTCTTGATTATGCATTATGCATTATGCATTATGCATTTTATTTCCTAAGTATCCTCAAATTCTCCTGCACCCACCAGTCATCCATATTCCTCGGCAACGGATAGATCGTGCGAAGCGCAAGCAAAAAGTGCCACACCTCATAACCTCCCGAGGGAATATCATTCTTTGTCGGCAGGTACGCATTAGAGCCGTGCGTGTTACAAAGATTCAGCGTGTATGCATAGGGACTTGCCGCTCTTATGCGAAGTCCTATCTCCGCAAACACCTCAAAGGGCGCGGGACAGAATGCCACGTTTCCTATTGTTGTTATGTTCTGATTGAATTCAAAGTGAGTACTGTAAGGCTTGCCGTCCTCGTCGTGTGCCTTGTGCTCGGCAATGACATTGTTCCAGTGAATGTATTCGTTTACAAGGCTCTTGTTTGACTCTATCTCCTCAAGGGTACCAAGTGCGGAAAGCTTCTTTTCGGCTTCCTCTTTGGTTGCAATCGGGTCGTAAGGGATTCTTATTGTGTCGTTTATGACTCTTACGGGAGCGTCCTTCCAGTCCTTGATGCTCTTGAAGGCGTTTATCGCATCGAAGCCCGCCATTGCACCGAGGTGCTTTACGCAATTATAATCTCCCGTGGTTCTTCCGTTGGGAAGACGGGGACCCTGGTCGCCCTCAAAGCTGTTCCAGAAGCCTGTTATCGCACCTGTTTCCGTTTCCAGCATATCCACCATAACGCCCGCCCAGTCACGGGTGATCTGAAGACCGCCGCCGCAGGCTGTGCCGTGGCATCCGTAGTGAATCATATTGGCGATAATTTTGCCGTCCGTATCCTTAAAGGAAACAACCGTCATTCGGGGGTCTCTTATTCCCCAGGGATTCTGACCGAGTATTATCTCGCCGTTTTCCCTGATTTCACGTCTGTTGATTCCGACTTGACTTTCCGTTTCGGCAACGCCCATAACCGCAGGCACGAGATTTGCCTTTGCCTTTTCCGAGGCTTCCTTTATGCCCTTTTTCAGGACGGTTTCGATATATTCGTAATCAATCTCGCCCCATCCCGACTTTATGCTTGTATTGGGTCCCGAGTGAGTATGGGTACAGCTTATTGTAACGAATTCGGGATTTATATCCGCCGCCTTGCCCGCAATGGCACGAAGCTCACCGGCAAGCGTGGGATTCATCGCACAGTTATCGCAGGTAATCATAAGTGCACAGCCGTTGTCAGATGTGAGCATTACCGCCGTTGCGTAAAGGTTATCCCCTACCGTTTCCGCGGGGCGCTTACGGGGATAGCCGTAGAGAAGTGTACCGAGTGCAGGTGTTATATCCGCACGACCTGCACCGCATTTAAGATTGTAGCTCATAAAAACTCCTTGAATTTATGCCATAAAGGTCTTGTTAATATAGTCGTAGCTCATCTTAATGCTGTCAAAGGGGTCACCCTTACAGGAGTCCTGCTCGACAACGAATGTCTTGATTCCCGCTTTGTCGGCTTCCTCCATAACACGGTCGAAGTTGATGTTGCCGTTTCCGATTTCCGCAAATACCTGTGTGTCCTCCATTGCCATATCCTTGAGGTGGAGTACATCAATTCTTCCCGAAAGCTTCTTTATCCACTCTGCGGGGTCTCCGCCTCCGTGCTGTACCCAGTAGGTATCGAGGATGAAGTTTATTCTCTCGTCAAGCTCGTTTACGAGTCTGTCCATTATTCTCTCGCCGCCCACTTTTCTGAATTCGAAGCTGTGATTGTGATAGCCAACCGTAAAGCCTCTTTCAGCCGCATAGACAGCGAATTCGTTTGCCTTTGCGATAAATTTCGTAATGTTTTCGGGACAGTCTCTCCATTCGGGAGGCATATAGCCGATACCGATGTTTGTCGCACCGATTGCCTTGTGTGTTGCAAGCAGTGCATCGGGGTCGTTAAGTATCTGCGACCAGGAGGAGATTGTTCCGCACTTTTCGCAGGTGAGTCCCGCCTCGCTTGCAAGAGATGCAAATTTTTCCGCCGTAAGGTTACACATTGATGCGGGCTGAATGTGGTTGTAGCCGATTTCCTTTATTTTCTTAAAGCCTGCTCTTACGCTTTCCTCGTCTGTCATTTCGTTTCTGAGTGTGTAAAGCTGAACGCCGAGATTTTCTATCATTTCCGTAATTCCTTTCGTCTTTTGAAAATTATATCAGAGCTCAAATTCGTCTATGTGATATGCTCTTGTGTTTGCATAATAGCCTTTTTCGTCACGGACTTCAAATCTGAACCACTGCTGTCCGTGCTTCGGCATATTGAAGGAGGCTCTTGTGACATATCCGTCATAATCCGCAAAGCAGGTGCCTCCGAAGGGTCTGTGGGATGCCACCATAGAAACGCTCTTTGCCTCTGAGCATTCTAAGTATATTTTGTCGTCCTCTATGTAAAGTGACTTTATTTCGGGACCTTGCGATGCATAGAAGTCACCCTTTTCAAGGGCATCCATAATGCATCCGTACTCAAGCCTCGGCGCTTTTATCATTACGAATCCGCCGTATCTGTCGTGACGCCACTCCTTGTCATCGTCGTCATTTCCTCTGTGGCAGTCATCGGTGCAGAGGCAGGAAAGGCGTTTGCCTCGTCTTAACATATCGTCGTACATTGCGGTGTTGTATTCGTTGATACCGCCGGAAACAAAGGAGGTGTGGTTGTATATTTCCATCGCAAAAAGTCCGTCCAGCCTTCCGAAAAATTCCGGGGTTTCCATAGAGTAGCACGGATGGTTGAGGCTCACAAGGAAGCCGTTTTCTCTTGCGGTGTCGATTACCTTCTGCATACATTCGATTGTGTATTCCCTTTTGAAGTCACCGCCGATGCGCTTTGCGACATCCGCACGCCACTTTTCACCGTGGATAACATATGACGGATCGAAGCAGACCTGAGTTACGTTGTGCTGATTCTTTGCGAACATATTGAATTCTATGGTTTTGCTTGACCAGTAATCCTCTTTTTCCACAAAAGCATATTCAACGCCCGTGATTGTGAGAAAATCCTCGTCGTCGAGGTCGGAATGGTCAACAAGAAGCTCGTGGTCGGTAAAGGCGAGAATGCTGTAGCCGTGATTTTTGTAATGCTCCTTGAGTCTTTGCGGTGTGCATCCGCCGTCGGAAACCGTACTGTGGCTGTGAAGATTTGCCTTGTAAAAGCTTCCTTCCTCGGGAATAAGATATTTACGCATGGAATACTCCTTTTATGTGCTTGACGAAGCCTGTTATACAATTTTGATTATATCACCGATAAAATAACTTTTCAACCCTATTTCGTCTATTAAAATACCCAAAAATTCACAAAAGTTTCTGTTGACAAAATCCGCACCGTGTGCTATACTCCTCTTGAGGTGAACCTAAATGCTTTACCAAAAATTATTGACGGGCGATACACCCTATCACGTCTCCTGCTCGAAGGTGGATTTTTCCTGCGGCTTCCCTGAGCACAGACATCCCGAGGCGGAATTTATCTACTGCTTTGACGGCGTTTTCGACATAATTATAGACAAAAATTTGTACAGAGTACCCAAAGGAAGCCTTGTACTTGTGCCTCCCATGGCGTGTCACGAGATTCCGAGCGGCGGAGGTGCGCACAGCACTCTTATTATCGAGGCGGGGCCTTCTCTTCTGCGCAGGCACTTTGATATCTTCTCAAAAACAAGATTTACATCCCCCGTTGTTGAGCTTTCGGGGAGTGATGAATGCACACAGCTCCGTGCTCTTTTTGAGGAAACAGCTCTTTTAAAGCAGAAAAGCACCGAATATTCCGAGCTTATTATCACGGGCAACATATACAAAATCTGCGGTATTATTTTGTCACAATTCACAGAAATTTCCGCAGAAGCCTCCAAGGATATGAAGGCGGTTTCCAACATAGAAAAGGCACTTGAGCTTATCCACAGCCACTACGCAGAGCCGATTACCGTGGATATGGCGGCAAGCCTTACGGGGTACGGAAAGAGTAATTTCTGCAAGATTTTCAAGAATATCGTAGGTGACACCTTCCACAATGTGCTCAACAGAAAGCGCATAGAAAACGCCTGCATCTATCTTGACGAAACCACAATGCCCATTGCGGAAATAGCCGTAGCGGTAGGCTTCACCGAGGCTAAAAGCTTCTGCAGGGTTTTCAGAAGTATCACGGGTATGACTCCGGGCGAGCGACGGAAATCGTCGGCAAAGGACTGAGAAATTTTCATTGCGCAAAATGAATATTGAGCGAAGCTTCGAGCTGGGCGACGCCACCTGCGAGCAGATAAAGCACTATGTTGACGAAAACTATATGAAAAACATCAGTCTTTCGGATATCAGCCGCGAACTGAATTTCAGCCTCCCGTATCTTTCAAGACTCTTCACAAGCAAAGCGGGAATATGCTTTTCCGAGTATCTGCAGAATGTCCGCATAGAGCAGAGCCTTAAAATCCTCGCAAACACCAACGCAAAGCTCTTCGAGGTAGCACAGCTTGTCGGCTACAGTGACATAAAATTCTTCACGAAGGTCTTCAAAAAGAAGATGAATATGACCCCCGGGAAATACAGAAAAATGATGCACGAATAATTCAAAAAAGCACAAAAGGTCAGTATCTCGACAGAAAATGATATTGAAAAGCAAGTATCTTTATGCTAATATTGTAATGCGGTAATAACCGCAGGAAAGGAACAGA
>JAFYPA010000112.1 GCA_017560085.1 Clostridia bacterium | reverse complement strand
GTTCCTAGTTCCTGTTCCCTATAAATTCCAATTTGAATTCATTCAAAGATTGCGAAGCAATCAACCTTCCCTAGCCCCTAGTTCCTAGTTCCTGTCCCCTCCCCCTAAAATATTATTTTCCAAAATCCCTTGACAAACTCATTCCGATATGATATACTGTATCGGTATAAAGCTGTGACGGAAACAAGTAGCTGTCATAACTGCCTTCAAGAGAGCAGACGGTCGGTGCGAGTCTGTATGGCGTATGAATGCGAATACATTCCCGAGCTTCACACCGAAGGTTCAGACGGTGGTAATCCCCTTCCGAGCTGTGTAGGCTGTGACGTTGCGCGCGTTAAGCGCTTTGAGCGGTGCGGAAGGCTGCTATTCCGCACAATTAAGGTGGTAACACGGGTTATTCTCGTCCTTTATTCGGACGGGATTTTTTTATTTTTATGCTTGGCGGTGATTTATTTGAAGATTTACGCTGTAAAATATGCCGAAAGCGCTTACGGCGATGCGAGAATTTTCCGTGGCGGTCAGGGCTTCAGACATCCGCTTTCCTTTAAGATTTACCTCATTGTCGAGGGCGACAGACAGATTCTTGTGGATGCGGGCTGTAATTCCATGTGCGGTTGGGATATGAGGCATTTTCTTCCTCCGCAGATTGTAATGGCTCGTGACGGACTTTGCCCCGACAAGGTAACGGACATTATTGTTACTCACGCTCACCACGACCACATTCAGGGTGTGGCCTTCTTTAAAAACGCAAGGATTTACATTCAGGAGGATGAATATAACCTCGGCAAGCGCTACATCCCCGACGGCAGAGAGGTTGTCACCTTCAAGGACGAATGCGAGATTATTCCCGGTGTTACGGCAAAGAAGATGGCAACTCACAGTGCGGGCTCTTCAATTGTTATAATCGAAAGAAAGACAAAGCCCCTCGTTATTTCCGGTGATGAGGTTTACTACAGAGACGTTCTTATGTCAAAGGAAAAGCAGACGGTTTTCACATCTGAATATTCAAAGCCCATATACGACGTACACATTATGCACGAGCAGGACGGTCTTCCCGGTGCAAACGGCATATGGGAGATAACGGAATAAAATTGTTCTATACATTCTATCTTATATAAAAGAGGTAAACCATGATTTACAAAAAAATATCGCTCGACAGTGAAAACGAGAAAATTTTCCTTGAGTGCTACATTGCGGAAAAGATTCCCCACTTCACAAGAAAAGCGATTCTCGTAATTCCCGGCGGAGGATACGGCAGTGTCTGTGACAACCGTGAGGGCGAGCCGATTGCACACGCCTTTATGGCACGCGGATACAATGCATTCGTGCTTCACTACTCGGTTATAAGCAACAGCACGGGCAAGGTCTTCCCCGCTCAGCTTATTGAAGCATCAAAATCCATAAAGTACATTAAGGACAACGCCGAAGAATTCGGTCACGACCCGAACAAGGTATTTGTAACCGGCTTCTCTGCGGGCGGACACCTTTGTGCATCCACCGGTATTCTCTGGAATCTTCCCGAAATTTACGAGGCTATCGATATGCCCTACGGCTACAACAAGCCTGCGGGTATTATGCCTGTCTACCCCGTAATCAACAACCACACGGGCTCGTTCAGAAACCTTCTCGGAAAGACCGAGCTTACGGACGAGGACATCGCAAAAGTAAGCCTTGACATACACGTCAACGCCGAATCGAGTCCCGCGTTTATAGTTCACACGGTAAACGACCAGGTAGTCCCCGTGGCGAACGCACTGGATCTCGCAAAGGCTTACGCCGAGGCGGGCGTTCCCTTTGAGCTTCACATCTACCCCGATTCGCCTCACGGCTTCGCACTCGGAAACAACATCACCATGCTTGATGTTCCGAAGTGGAACGATGCCTCCATCGGAAAGTGGATTGAAAATGCTGTATATTGGACAGATAAAATATCAGAGTAAATAATTTTAAGGAGATAAAAAAATGCAGATTTTTGAAGAACTTCAGGCAAGAGGACTTCTTGCACAGCTTACAGACGAAAATGAGATAAGAGAGCTTGTAAACAACGGAAAAGCTAAATTCTACATTGGCTTTGACCCCACAGCGGACTCACTTCACGTTGGTCATTTTATGGCACTTTGTCTTATGAAGAGACTTCAGATGGCGGGCAACAAGCCTGTTGCGCTTATCGGTGGCGGTACGGGATATATCGGTGACCCTTCGGGCAGAACGGATATGCGTTCCATGATGACACCCGAAATCATTCAGCACAACTGTGACTGCTTCAAGGCGCAGATGGAGAGATTCATTGAGTTCGGCGAGGACAAGGCTATTATGGTTAACAACGCCGACTGGCTTCTTGACCTCAACTACATCGACCTTCTTCGTGAGGTTGGTGCTTGCTTCTCCGTAAACAATATGCTCAGAGCGGAATGCTACAAGCAGAGAATGGAAAAGGGTCTTTCCTTCCTTGAATTCAACTACATGATTATGCAGTCCTACGACTTCTATCACCTCTACCAGAACTACGGCTGTAATATGCAGTTCGGCGGTGACGACCAGTGGTCAAATATGCTCGGCGGTACTGAGCTTATCAGAAAGAAGCTCGGCAAGGATGCATATGCTATGACAATTACACTTCTTCTCAACTCCGAGGGCAAGAAGATGGGTAAGACAGCCAACGGTGCTGTTTGGCTCGACCCCAACAAGACAAGCCCCTACGACTTCTATCAGTACTGGAGAAACGTTGGCGACGCGGACGTTCTCAAGTGCATCAAGATGCTCACCTTCCTTCCCCTTGAGCAGGTTCAGGAAATGCAGTCCTGGGAAGGCGCAAAGCTCAACGAGGCAAAGGAAATCCTCGCTTACGACCTTACTCAGCTCGTTCACGGTGAGGAAGAAGCAAAGAAGGCTCAGGAGGGCGCAAGAGCCGTGTTCAGCGGTGCTTCCACAGAGAATATGCCCACAGCTGAAATCTCCGATGCAGACTTCACGGACGGCGCTATCGACATTCTCTCCCTTCTCGTTGCGGCAAAGCTTGTAACAAGTAAGTCCGAGGCAAGAAGAGCTGTTGAGCAGGGCGGCACAAGCGTTAACGGCGAAAAGGTTACAGACCTTAAGAAGTCCTATACAAAGGACGAAATTACGGCGGCTGACTTTGTGCTTCGTCGCGGTAAGAAGAGCTTTGCTAAGGTTATTGTTAAGTAATTGATTGAGATATTAAAGGGTCGTCATCGGACGACCCTTTTTTTATGAATATTCCAAATGACATATTGTTTTCCAATCATTCACAATGTTTACACTTTGGTATTGCAATTTGTACTTGTTATGTGTTATAATAATATAATTAGAATGGTATAATGCCGAAATTATATAAACAACCAGAATTTACAAGGATTGTGAGGAAATATATATGTGCGGATTTGTCGGATTTACCGATTTCAGGCATAGCTTTGACAATAAAAATGAAATCCTTTCAAGGATGATGGACAGAATCGTTCACAGAGGTCCCGATATGTCGGGCGAGTTTGTAAACGAGGATGTGGCGCTCGGCTTCAGACGTCTTTCCATCATTGACCTTTCCGAGGGGGCTTGCCAGCCTCTTTATAACGAGGATAAGACGATTGCCGTTATTTTCAACGGTGAAATATACAACTTTCAGAGCATCAGAAGCGACCTTATCGAAAAGGGTCACACATTTGTAACCGAGGGCGACAGCGAGGTGCTTGTTCACGCATACGAGGAGTACGGCACGGAAATGCTGAGGAAGCTTCGCGGAATGTTCGCCTTTGTTATTTACGATACAAAGAATAAGCAGCTTTTCGGCACACGCGATATTTTCGGTATCAAGCCTCACTACTACTATGTTACGGACGACGGTGAGCTTCTTTTCGGCTCGGAGATTAAGTCATTCCTTGATTTTCCTGCATTCAGAAAGGAAGTCAACAAGGATGCGCTCCGTCCCTATCTTACGTTCCAGTATTCAAGCGGTACTGACACCTTCTGGAAGGGCGTAAAGAAGCTTGAGCCTGCGACATACTACATTTTCAAGGACGGCAAGCTTTCCTTCGGCAGATACTGGGACGAGGATTTTGCGGCGGAAAAGAAGAGCTTTGACGAGTATGTTGAAATTATCGACAAGACGGTAAACGAATCCGTTGCGGCACACAGAATTTCCGATGTTAAGGTCGGCTCATTCCTCTCGGGCGGTGTTGACTCAAGCTACATCACAGCCTGCCTTATGCCCGACAAGACCTTCTCCGTTGGCTTTATCGAGGGGGAGGGCAAGTTCAACGAAACAACATATGCAAAGGAGCTTTCCGACAAGCTCGGCATTACAAACTACACGAAGATTATAACTCCCGACGAGTGCTTCGGTGCGTTCCCCACGATTCAGTATCATATGGACGAGCCCCAGTCGAATCCGTCCTCCGTTCCGCTTTATTTCCTTGCGCAACTGGCAAGAGAGCATGTTACGGTTGTACTTTCGGGCGAGGGTGCGGACGAGCTTTTTGCGGGATACGACTGGTATGCAGACACAAAGGAAGTCAAGAAGTTCAAGAAGATAGTTCCCGCCTTTATAAGACGAGGACTTGCGAGCTGTGTAAAGCCTCTCCCCGCCTTCAAGGGCAAGAGCTTTATACTGCGCTCAAGCGGAAAACCCGAGGATTACTTCTTCGGTCAGGCGCTTGTATTCTCCGCAAAGGAGGCAGCGGACTACCTCGCTCCCGATTGCCGTGGCGGCAAGAGTGCGACGGAGGTTGTTATGGACGTATACAAGTCCGTCGAGGGCAAGGACGAGCTCACAAAGAAGCAGCAGCTTGATATGAAGCTCTGGCTTCCCGGCGACATTCTTCTCAAGGCTGACAAGATGAGCATGGCGCACTCCCTTGAGCTTCGTGTTCCCTTCCTTGACAAGGTTGTTATGGAAATGGCGGAAAAAATCCCGCACGAATACAAGGTGAACGAAAAGGACACCAAGTATGTATTCAGAAAAGCGGCAAACAAGACTCTCCCCGACGAATGGGCAGACAGAAAGAAGCAGGGCTTCCCCGTTCCGATTCGCTTCTGGCTCCGTGAGGAAAAGTACTACAACATAGTAAAGGAGTACTTCACGGCACCCTTTGCGAAGGAATTCTTTGAGGTTGACAAGATAAACGCGCTTCTTGATGACCACTTTGCAGGCAAGGCGAACAACGGACGAAAGGTATGGACGGTGTTTACTTTCCTTGTTTGGTATAAGAGATTTTTCATAGATGAAAAAAGTGAATAATGAAGAGTGAATAGTGAAGAGTTGAGGTTAGTTTTCTGCGAAAACTTTCATTGAATTTTTATGGGGTGATAGTATGGGGGCTTTGACGGAGCAGGCGTTAGAGTTTTCTGTCAGAATTTTAAAATTAAAGAAATTTTTGTTTGAGAAATGTAACGATAGCATTGTTTCAGGGCAGATTGCACGAAGCGGAACAAGTATCGGTGCAAACATAAACGAAGCTAATTATGCTCAAAGCAAAGCCGATTTCATTTCCAAAATGCAAATAGCATTGAAGGAAACATCCGAAACAGAGTATTGGATCAATGTATTATATAAATCAGGTTATATAACCTCAACAATGTACAATTCTCTTATAAAAGATTGCCTTTCAATAAAACGAATGCTTATCTCAAGCATCAAAACCTCAAAATCCATAAACACAAAATAAAAAGTGAATAATGAAGAGTGAATAGTGAATAGACCGGAAAATCGAAGATTTTCCTTAAGAAATTCCTACGGAATTTCGCTTTGATGTTGAAAACCTTCGGTTTTCTTCAATTGAATTCAAATTAGTACAT
>JAFYPA010000111.1 GCA_017560085.1 Clostridia bacterium | reverse complement strand
TGGGTGAGAATATTTCAAGCTCGCCGAGTCTTGAAAGGTCAAGATTTTTATCCGCGGGACCCGCATCAAGAACAACGGGAATTTTTCTTTCATTGGAATGCTTTACCGCCTCGACAACTCTTTCATAATCAATTTCAAGCTGCATTACAACAGCACCGGGATATGTGATTACGGATGCCTCAACCTCTTCGCTTGTCATTTGTCTGTTGGCTCCGGGATAAACTATAATTCTGTTGTCACCGTTGCCCTCAACCATAATTGCCGCAAGCCCTGTGGGATGCTCCGTGCTTTTATATATGTGGCGAGTGTCTATTCCCTCGCTCTTATAGAAATCATAAAGATTCTTTCCGTAAGCATCGTTGCCGAGCTTTGCACAGAATACACAGTCGGCACCGAGTCTTGAAGCCGCAACGGCTGTATTTCCGCCCTTGCCGCCGGGGACAAGCATATAATTCTGAGCAGTTGTTATTGTTTCACCTGCAACGGGAAGTCTTTCGGTATTACACACAAAATCCATATTTGAGCTTCCAATTACCAAAATTCTTTTTTTCATATTTTAAAGCTTCTCCATAATTCGATTTTTTCTTATTATACATTATTTTTTCTGAATTGTCAACGCATTTCTTTCAAAGTTTTTATACAAAAATAAACCGTGATACGATGTGTACCACGGTTGAGTTATTATTCCTTGCTTTCCGCATTCGGGTCAAGCTTGTAAACCTTTACGGGGCCGTCTTTTTCCTGATCGATATTTTCAATTCCCTTATCTGTTATGATAAGATTCAATGACGAAGGATTTACAACGACGCCGAAGAAGGATTTATACTTCTCAAGAATATCCGCAAACGTTGCGATACAGATGCGTGCCTTATCTCCGAAAACAGCCTTAAGCTCCGATATATCGGTGAACACGGGGAAAAATATCTTATCCTCTCCCGCCGCAGAATTCTTGAGTGTTATAAACTTCATTTTTCTGCCGTTTCCGTTTGCGGGCTTGTACTTTTCAAGTCCGAGAACAAGAGGCTTGGTTTCACGCATATGCTTCACACCGTGCTCGGTGAAGTAGATTTCATTCTCGTCCTTGACATTACCCTCCTCGCCCTCAAAGCACATGGGCACGAAGAATATGGATTTGGGAAATTCCTTGCAGAGAGCACTCCAGAGTGTTGCACTGCCGAGATTCGCCTGAGTCTTATCAAGGAGCTGCTTTGCCTGGAGGTATCTTATCATAAGAGAAACACATCTGGAATTACAAAGCTGATATTCCTTTATATTACCGAGCTTTGCAACCTCATCTCTTGCAACCTCCCCTGCTTCGGGCTGCTGAAGGTCTACACGGATTTTGAGGATGCCGTATCTGAAAAGATTATGGAAGAATGCACTGAGTCCCTTTTTGTCAAGCTTTTCCGCTTCAAGAGGTACCTGAGGCGCAAGCTCGATAACCTTTCTTGCATACTCCTCCTTGGTGAAAATCTGAGCAGAGCCGCTGTTATCGATTGTAGGCACCTTATTGCCTGCGCCCTTGGTATAAATATACCATGCTTCGCCCTTTTCAAGAATGGCGGTTATAGCTTTTTTGGCATTATCTGCGTGCATAGAGTGCATCTGATTTTTCTTTTCCTCAAGGTCTGCAACCTTTTCCGAGGCATACTTGCCGTCGTCTATTGTTTCTTCTCTGCAATCCTTACGAAGGTTGTTTTCGGCAATTATTCTGTCCTTGGGAATTTTGTGCATAAGCTCAAAGGCAAGGTCATCAAGCTTTGCAGTATCACTGTCCTTGAGGTCAAACTCCTCCTTGGTGATACCGAAAACGGCAACTGCGGGCTTATCCTTACTTGTTTCTCCCGGAATACCCATAATAAAGCCTGTGGAGTCTGTTACCTCCATAACGTAAAGGTTAAGGCTTTCTATAATTCCGATGTTATAGTTAAGGTTTTCACCTTTATATACTCTTTTTATCTGAAGCTTTACTGAATCGTTCATTTTAATTTCCTTTCGGGTTATTTTTATATATTATAACACATTAATTTGTACAATTCAAGCACATTTGGAATAAATATTTTATATTGCAAAAAGAAAATCCGCCGCATATGCGCGACGGACTTGATTTATCTTGCAAAAACTTCAATACCCTTAAGTATTTTTTCCACGGATGCGGAATCAATTTTAACGGGGTTGGTTGCGGTACAAGCATCGTTTACCGCACTCTTTACGATATGCGCCTTATACTTTTCATATTCCGACTTAGTTACCCCTACATCCGCAAGAGACTGAGGAATACCGAGCTGCTTTGACATTTTTCTGATTTCGTTTACAAGATTCAAAGCGCCCTGCTTTTCGGAGAAGCAAGGAAGTCCGACGAATCTTGCAATCTTAGCCATTTTCGTACAAGCGAGCGATGGCTTACCGTAAGAGCCGTTTTCAAGCTCTGCGTTATACTTCATAACATGATAAAGCATCATTGCATTAGCTCTTCCGTGAGGAATATGGAAAATAGCACCGAGTGCGTGCGCAATACCGTGATTAACCCCGAGGCTCGCGTCGTTGAACGCCATACCGGCAAGGCAGGAGGCTGTGTGCATCTTTTCTCTTGCTTCAAGGTCGTTACCGTTTTTGCACGCCTTGGGAAGATATTCAAAGCAAAGCTCAAGTGCCTTTTCCGCGAATGCATCGGTAAAATCGTTAGCACCTGTGGAAATGTATGCTTCAAGGGCGTGAGTTATAACATCAAATCCCGTATCTGCGGTTATATTTGCAGGAACACTTTTAACAAGCTCGCTTGAAAGTATTGCAGTATCGGGAAGAAGCTTGTCGGATACAAGAGGATACTTGACACCCGCTTCTCTATCGGTAATTACCGCAAACTTTGTAACCTCGCTTCCCGTTCCGCTTGTTGTGGGAACAGCGATGAGAGGAATTCTCTTGCCCGTCTTTTTTCCATACATAAGAATAGTGGACTTCGCCGCATCTATAGACGAGCCGCCACCGAGAGCAACTACAACATCGGTATTCTTTTCAAGAAGAAATTCCAATGCCTTTACAATAAGCTCCACGGGAGGATCGGGTATTGTTTCGGAAAAGACTGAGATGTTTTTACATCCTGTCATAAGTCCCTTTATCATATCAGCATTACCCGATTTTGCCATAAAAGCATCTGTAAAAATAACAGCATTTTCATAGGAAAGGTCGGAAAGAGCGGAAAGGGAATTTTCTCCGAAATATACTTTGGTTTTAATTTCAAATGTATTCATTTTAATCTACCGTTATCAATAATATAGTTTAATTCCTTTGCTTTCAAAGTAGTTTTTCCACTTTTCGTTCGGCTCTACATCGGTTACGACAACATCAACACCGTCAAGTGTACCGAGCTTTACAAAGGAAACCTTATCGAATTTTGTGTGGTCAATTGCGAGAATTACGGTCTTTGCTGAGCCGAGGAAGGTTTTCTTAAGCTGAGCGAAGGGCTCTCTTGTATCTGTGATACCCTTTTCAATATCAAGTCCCTTGCAGGAAAGAATCGCATAGTCAACGTGGTATTTTTCAACTATCTCCTCTGCCGCACTTCCGTAAAATGCCATTGATTCGCTTCTGTACTGACCACCCGTGGAAATTACATTCCAGTCGTTACCCGCAGGCAAATCAAGAAGAATTTCAACGGAGTTTGTTATAATAGTCAGATTATGCTTTGAGAAAATACTTTTAACGGCAAAGATTGCGGTTGTACTTGAATCAAGAAGAAGGCTGTCGCCGTCCTCGATAAGTGAGCCGATTATTTCTGCAATGTACTTCTTACCGCCTACGTTTGTCTGCTTTCTTACAAGATAAGGAAGCTCACTTGCGGTATTGTCGTTTCTTACAGCACCGCCGTAGGTTTTCTTTGCATAGCCGTCGCTTTCAAGCTTTTCAAGGTCACGGCGGATTGTTTCTTCTGTGACCTCGTACTTTTCGGCAAGCTCGGAAACTATGACCTTGCCGTCAAGCATAAGCTTCTGAAGTATTTCGTTTCTTCTTTCTATCGGAAGCATATCAGAGAATAGATGCCCAGAGGCTCTTATCGGGGTTAGGAATCACGGAGGAATCAAGAAGAAGTCCGCTGTCGCCTACTCTTACTCTTGCCGCTTCTATTGCCGCTGTTACCGCCGCAACATCACCTGTAAGAAGCATATATGACTTACCGCCCATACCTCTTGCGATGCGAAGCTCAACGAGAGTAACGTCACTTGTCTTAGCCGCTGTATCTGCCGCAACTATTGCCGCAGGTGTTGAGAATGTTTCAAGAATACCGAGCGCCTTTGCGTTTTCGATATTGGCTCCGCCGTAAATTGCGGGGAAAATATCCTCGTGGGGATTACCGAGAACGAAGGAATCGGTAAGCTTTTCACCGAGCTGAATCTTTGCGGCATCAATGGCTGCTGTGATTGCGGAAAGCTCGCCCGTGAGAATAGTGATATATTTACCGGGACAGATAACGCCTGTCTGAAGAATTTCAATATTTGCGGTCTTAATCATAAGGTCTGCGGCTGTTATACCTGCGGAGACTGTCTGATATTCAACCATGCCCAATGCTTTATTTGTCATTTTCAGTTACCTCTATTATAATCTTTATCAGAGTTCAATAACAACGAACTTATCATTTACCTCACGGACCTTACCGTTTACGGGAGAATGTACCGCAGTGCCGAGCTTTGCTTCATCGTAGCTTCCTACTACATCGCCCGTCTTTACTGTATCGCCGACAGAAACACAAGCCACAGAGGGAGCACCGATGCTCTGGGAAAGCATAATTTTAAGTGTCTTTGATGTAACCTCTGTATCAACAATAGGTGCGGGTACATCGTACTTTGAAAGTCCGAGTCTTGCGATGAGTCTTGACATAGGAACCTTCTTGTATTCTCTCATAGAATCAACCTTATCGGCCTCAAGTCCCTTGGGAGGCATTACACCGCCCGCACGAAGCTTGCCCTTGATTTCACCGATGAGAGTTCTGGGATTAAGTCCCTGACCGCAGGCATACATCTCGCAAAGACCACAGCCCGAGCAGGAGAATGCGCCCATAAGTGCACTTGTGTCATTTGCCATTCCGCTTGCAACAGCTCTCATTATCTTATTAGGCTCAATGGGATGACCGAGAAGATTTCTTGAGCAGAGGTCTGTACAGTATCTGCACTGACAGCAAGCCGCCATAGCACGCTTAACATCTATTGTAATGGGAGTAACTCTCTTCTGAACAATGTAGGCGTTTCTTGGCATAACTAGAATTGCATTGGAGGTCTTTGTTACAACATCGCTCTTAGCACCGATTCTGCCAGTCATGGGACCGCCCGCTACTATCATTGTGTCGGGACAGGTTTCTCCGCCTGCCATTGCTATAAGCTCACCGTATGTAATACCGAGAGGAGCCTTGAATGTGCAAGGATTCTTAACCTCACCCGCAACCGTGATATACTTATGTGTAACGGGAGCATTTTCCTTCCACGCTCTGTACACATTATAGATTGTTTCAACGTTATATACAATACATCCGACTGTTATCGGAAGTGCACCCGGATTTACTACTCTGCCTGTTGTTTCATAGATTGTAACTACTTCGTCACCTGCGGGATAGATTTCGGGAAGATAACCGATTTTTGTCTTGGGACACTTGGAAAGGTTTGCCTTTACAGCATCAATTGCTTCTGTATAAGCGTGCTTAACGGCGATAATTACCTGAGAAGCCTCAAGAGTATTTGCAATTTCTTCAAGTGTTTCCATAATTTCAGATGCATATGTGGAAAGCATCTGTCTGTGAAGCTTAAGAAGAGGCTCACATTCTGCACAGTTAAGGATAATTGTGTCCGCCGCCATATTGAGCTTTGCATATGAGGGGAAGCCCGCACCGCCTGCACCGACTACGCCCGCTTTACGCATTATTTCGGAAAGCTTTGTAAGTTCCATATATATACTTCCTTTCGAGATAACTTCTGTCTGCCGTTATTACTGCTCGTCAACTATTCCGACGATAGCCGCATCAACGGGTGCGTTTTCAAGGTCACAGCCGACTCTTGCGGCAGAGCCTGTCGCTACAAGCACGGTTTCACCGATACCTGCGCCAACATTGTCTATTGCTACAAATTCTCCGCTCTTTTCCATATTTTCAAGAGGACGGATTATAAGGAGCTTCTGTCCGATAAGTCTTTCATTTTTGCGTGTTGCAATTATACTGCCTACTACTTTTCCGATTATCATATCAATCAGTTCCTTTCGCAAATTTTCCATTGCGGATTTTACTCCGAATTCGAATCTTTCGGACACCGAGTAAAATTCGCACTACAGCCTGCCAAGGGGTAGTATAAAACCACCCCTTATAGCAATCGCTGTAAATGTCTTACTTAAGAGCGGGAAGAATCTTCTCAACGTCTGTGTGAGGTCTGGGAATAACGTGAGTTGCAATAACTTCGCCGAGGCTGCCTGCTGCTGCAGCGCCTGTTTCTACTGCTGCCTTAACCGCACCAACGTCGCCTCTTACCATTACGGATACGAGACCGGAGCCGATCTTTTCTGTGCCTACGAGTTCTACATTTGCTGCCTTGAGCATTGCGTCTGCTGCTTCGATAGCTGCAACGAGACCTCTTGTTTCAATCATACCAAGTGCCTGCTGTACCATTTTTACATTCTCCTTTACTGTATTTGTTTCTTTGATTTCCGCAACTGCTTCTGCCTTTGCGGATTTTGTTGTTTTTCTTGTTGCCATATCTTTATTCCTTTCGAAAAAGAATAAATTATTACTTCTGAAGTCTCTTTGCGCTTAAAGCTACCATTCTTACGGTTTCCTCGTGGGGATTTGCAATTACGTTTGAAGCCATAATGGGATAAGCGGCATTTTTCTTTGCACACTCAATAGCCTCAGTAACATCTGAAACAGATCCGGTAATAATTACTGTTACCATTCTGCCTCCGAGCTTTCTTTCCCACGTTACAAACTCTACATCAGCACTCTTTGTCATAACATCAAGTGCACTGGTAGCCGCTACAACGCCCGAAACCTCTATAAAGCCGAGTGATTTCATACTCTCAACCTTTCAACTAAAATAGAACTCAGATCTTGGGAAGAATCTTTTCAACGTCTGCGTGGGGTCTGGGGATTACGTGTGTTGCGATAACCTCGCCGAGTCTGGATGCAGCTGCAGTACCTGCTTCAACTGCTGCCTTAACAGCGCCAACGTCGCCTCTGACCATTACGGATACGAGACCTGAGCCGATCTTTTCTGTACCAACGAGTGTAACCTCTGCTGCCTTAACCATTGCGTCTGCAGCCTCGATTGCTGCTGTAAGACCTCTTGTTTCAATCATTCCGAGTGATTCCTGTGCCATTTTTCTATTCCTCCAAAAAATTATTTATAAAATTAGTTTTTATCGTAAGCGTTAATTGCGAGCATTCTGTCTGCGCCCTTTTCAACGCTTGCTATTATGTGCTTTGTAACAACACCGGTAACTGCATTTGCAGCAGCCTCTGCCGCTTCAACAGCCGCTGTTACGTTTTCTACGCTTCCTCTGAACTTAACCAGAATCTGAAGCGGTACCGGAAGTCCGTCAGGATTCGCGGGTTTATTTTTATCGAAGGGCTCAACGGTAACATTTGCCGCCTTACAGCCTGCATCGCAAGCCGCAAATGCTGCAACAAGTCCGTAAACCTCAATCATTCCTACTGCCTGTGACATATTACATAATTCCTTTCTTTATTTTAGAATTACGGAATAATCGCAATCTTAAGACCGTCCTGACGAAGGTTTGTCTGAAGCGCTTCGTTGGCGTCGGCAAGATGGAATTTGTGAGTGATAAGCTCATTAAGGGGAAGTCCAATCGCCTTTGCACGCTTAAGGAAATCGAATGTTGTTGCGTAGTCACGAAGTGTATAAACCCATGAGCCAACGGTAGTAATTTCCTTTGCGCAGATATCAAAGTGAGGATTGATTGTTGCATCACCGCCGTTTATAAAGAAGCCGAGCTCGCAAAGACCGCCGCCGTTTCTTATAAACTTATAGATGTTGGAGTGAGCAACGGGAGAGCCTGTACACTGGAATGCGAAGTCAGCAAGATAACCGCCGAATGCATCCTTAACGCCGTTTGCAAGCTCCTCCTGTCCCTTATAGTCCTTGAAGTTAACGGTTGCACAAGCACCCATCTTCTTTGCAAATTCAAGTCTCTGTGCGTTTCCGTCAACGGCTACTATATTTTCGGTACCCATTGTACGGAGAACCGCGATACAGATAAGACCGATAGGTCCGCATCCCTGAATTACGACTCTTGAGTTGAATCTTAAAATATTTGTGGACTTTGCTCTTTCAACAGCATGAATAAGTACTGCCGCAGGCTCGATAAGAATTCTTGAATCAAGGTCAAGGTCGCTTACGTTGAATATCGTAGAGCCCTTTCTTACCACCATGTAGTCTGCATACCATCCGTTGAGATGAACATCATCATCAGGGAGAAGTCCGTAAACATCCGCACCGCCAACGTTCTGCTTGTTAAGGTCAAACATTGTGATATCGGGATTGTCCTTGAAAATCATACAGGTAACTATCTTGTCCCCTATTCCGAGAGGCTTACCTGCGCTGTCCTTTGTGACATTCTTACCGATTTTTACAATTTCACCGGTACCCTCGTGTCCGAGTACAACCGGAATAAGACCGAAGGGGTCACGCTTGAATTCGTGTGCATCTGTTCCGCAGACACCGCATCCTTCCATCTTTACAAGGACATCGTCGTCACCGATTTCGGGAATGGGATATTCCTTAATTTCGAACTGCTCTGTCTTTGTAAGAAGTGCTACACGGCTTGTCTTGGGAATAGCACCGTTTGATGCCGCAGTCTTGGGAGATGCGGAAGAGGTTCCCTTCATTCCCGCAATGACTTCCTTGACAATGGCTTCAATTCTTTCCTGTTCTGTCATTTTGTATTTCCTTTCATATTAAAAGGGTCAGTTGAAATATTCGTCAAATACTTTTTTACCGTATGCCGAAAGTGCAGTATCCTGCTCCTCACTGCCTCCGCTTACACCAAGTCCCCCGAGAATTTTTCCCGAAGCCTCAAGTGTATCACCGCCGCCGAATATCACTATTCTGCCACCGTTGGTATGCTGGATACCGTAAAGCGGTGCGCCGGGCTGAGCAAGTGAAGAGAGCTTTTTGGTTGACATTTTAAGTGCAACCGAGGTATATGCTTTATTTATGGCAATATCACGGCTTGCAAGATAGGAGTTATCCATACACTCGCAAAGCTTGAGGTTACCTCCATCGTCTGCAATTGCAACAACGGCATTAACGCCCATTTCACGAGCCTTTTCTTCTACCCTTGCGCAGAGAAGCTTTGCATCCTCAAGAGAAATAAAGTCAATCTTCTTTTTTGAAGGTGTAACCGTATTCCCTGCTCTGTCCTGCTCCTTTATTGCCGCCACGGCTTCTTTGACGAGCTTGTCAATATCTACCATATTTTATATGGAATTACTTGCCGAGAGAAGCAAGAACCTTCTTTGTGATTTCAGCGATGAGAGCGCTGTCGTCGCCGCCGCAGTTACCGCCGCAAGAGCCACCGCAGGAGTGACAGCTGGGCTTGCCTGCCTTAGCATTGGGACAGATGTCTGCAGGGTGCTTACCCTTAAGACCGAACTGACGTCTGATTTCGTAGAGTCTCTGAACCTGATCCTCGGAGAGCTGCTTGGGGCCGCCGAGCATCTTGGACTGGTAGAGAAGCTGTGCGTAGAATTCAAGGGATTCCATCTTGTGGTAAGCGTTAAGAAGAGAATCGGAGAATGCGAGAGCACCGTGGTTAGCAAGAAGAACCGCATCGTAGTACTGGAGGTACTTGGAAACTGCATCCGGGATTTCTTCTGTGGAGGGTGTGCCATATTCAGCTATCGGAACACAACCGAGTGCGATTACAGCTTCGGGCATAATCGGCTCTGTAAGCGGAATACCTGCAATAGCAAAGCTTGTTGCATAAAGGGGATGAGCGTGTACAACGGACTTAACGTCGGGTCTTTCCTTGTAAACTCTCATGTGCATCTTGATTTCGGAGGAGGGCTTGAAGCCTTCGTAAGCCTGAATAACCTTACCTTCTGCGTCAACCTTACAGATGAATTCGGGAGTCATAAAGCCCTTGGAAACGCCTGTAGGAGTGCAGAGGAATTCGTTGTCGTTGAGCTTTACGGAGATGTTACCGTCGTTGGAGGCAACCATTCCCTTGTCGTAAATTCTCTTACCGATTTCGCAGATTTGTTTTTTGATTTCGTACTCTGACATTTTCTTTATCTCCTTTGATAAAATATTTTACTATTTTTGCTTATAGTGCTTTTACACACTATTCTGTATAAATAATACCACATTCACTTGGTTTTGTCAAGTAAATTCGGTTTTATTTTGTGGTTTTTCTTTGATTTTTGTGTGGTTTTGTGTTGTTTTGGCTTCAAAAACCAATATTTGTTACTTGAATATGAACGCAAAACATCACTTCAAATATTCGAGAAGCTCCTCAACACCCGTATGCTTCTTTGCCGAGGTGAAGAAAATTCTCTCGCATCCGCAAAGCTCAAGACGCATTTTAGCAAGCTCGGGGTTTGCATCCTGCTCATCGCACTTTGTTACAATTCCGATTACGGGGCGATTGGCAACAGGTGCGCACGCAGGCGGGAATACACAAAAATCATCTGTAGCACAAAGTACAAGTCCGACAATGTCCGATTCATAGGAGTATACCGCAAGCGCACCCGCAAGGTCATTACCCTCAGCGTATTCGCCCGGTGTGTCCATAAAGTTATCGGAGTAGTCTATGTACTGCGTTTTACGGTATACAAGCTTCTCTCCCCGAAGGGCTTCTATAAGAGTTGTTTTACCGCTTCCGCTTGTGCCTATAAAGATTATCTTTTTCATAATCAGGTCTTTGTTATTTCGCAGATTGTGAATCCAAGCTTCTTTTCCGCATACTCGACAACCGCAATAAGTGCCGATTCAACCTCGGACACACTTCCGACCACGATGAGTGTTCCCGAGAATCTGTCGACAAAGCCGACATCAGCACCCGAGGACTTCATTGAGAGATCAGCTGCGATTATTGCGTATTCCGACGGGCACATTGTTACAATGCCGATTGCTGATTTTGTGCTGTAATCAACATTGGGGTCAAGGCCGAGCTTTCTGTAAAGAGAGTCGTCGGGATTTGCGATTATGTGTGCAAGTGTTATTTGCTTACCCGGAACTGATTCCTGGATTATTCGCTGTTTGGTTTCGTAAATTTCCATAATTTAACCTCCGATTATTGCCGTAAGACCTTCCGATTCGGCAATCCTTCGTAAGTGCTCCATTTTTTCCTTTGAGGGCGGAGTTATGTCCCCCATTTTATATTCACGGTCGAGTCCGACATATTTGTCGTAGCCGAGTCTGTGATACGGCAGAAGGTGAATTTCCTTTACTCCGCGAAGTCCTGCCGCAAATTTCGCAATGCTTCTAATTTCTTCCTCGGAATCGTTGAAGGTGGGAATCACGGGAACTCTTATTGTCAGATTAGCTCCGCTTTCGGCGATTCTGCGGGCATTCTGAAGTATAAGCTCGTTACGCAGACCGCAGAAGGCTTCGTGCTTGGCTCCGTCTGTATGTTTAATATCCATCAGAACATTATCAAGAAAAGGAAGCACGGGCTCAATCATTTCCCACGGGAGACAAGCCGTTGTTTCAACTGCGGTATTTATTCCGTTCTTTTTGCATTCGGAAAGAAGTGCCTTTACAAATTCGGTCTGACAAAGTGCTTCACCGCCCGAAAGTGTAAGTCCTCCCCCGCTTCTGCGGTAGTACGGCATATCCTGCAATATTTTTTTCATTACCTCACCGACGGTGGTATCATAGCCTACAACCTTTGTTCCGTCCTTGGTTTTCATTCGCTGAATCACATAGCTTTGCGACTCGGGATTACAGCACCAACGACACCGAAGGATACAGCCCTTGAGAAAAACTATCGTTCTTATACCCGGTCCGTCGTGGGTTGAGAATTTTTGAATGTCGAAAATTCTTCCGACAACTGAATTGTTATCCATTATTATCCTTATATATTACTTATTTTCAGAAAGCAGATTGCTCTGTTCTGTTTATAATATCATCCTGCAAAGACTTTGAGAGTGTCGTGAACAATGCGCTGTAGCCAGCAACACGAACAACAAGGCTCTTATATTTTTCGGGATACTTCTGTGCATCGCGGAGAGTTTCACGGCTGACTACATTAAACTGCATATGGCTGCCCTTCATTTCAAAGTATGTCTGAACGAGTGCCGCAAAGTTTTCAAGCCCGCTGTCTCCCGCAAGTGCGCTGGGATGGAACTTCATATTGAAAAGTGTTCCGTTGGATGCTATACCGTGGTCAAGTCTTGAAACAGAGTTTGCACTTGATGTAGGACCGTTGACGTCTCTGCCCGCTGTAGGAGAAACACCGTCTGCAACGGGAGTGTATGCAAATCTTCCGTCGGGAGTGGCTCCTGTCTGCGCACCAAGCGGTACGTTTGCGGATACGGGATAAAGTCCCGCCTGGAAAAGTCCGCCTCTCGGGTTTTTGTAGTTAAGCATAGGCTTTGTATAGGTATATGCCGCTTCTCTTGCGATTACGTCGACCTCGTCAATATCGTTACCGTATTTCGGAGCATCGAGAATCATCTGCTGAATTTCAGCATATCTTGCCGAGGTATTGGTGGACTTGATTTCGGAATAAATCTTTGCGATAATTTCCGATGTTACATTTACGCCCTTTCTTGAAAGCTCAAGCGCAATCTGCTCGGTAATCTTTTCGGCGTTTGCACTTCCGTTTCCGAAGTTATTGGCAAGAGCATCACGAAGCTCGGAAAGAGTAAATTTCTTCTGTTCGAAAACAAGAGTTTTAATTGCATAGAGTGCATCTGCTACATTGGCAATACCGAAGCCCTGAGGACCTGTAAAGTTATAAACGCATCCGCCCTGCTCGGGAGTTTTACCTCTCTTTATACAATCATCAAGCATAGATGAAAGATAAGGAAGAGGACAAAGCTCTGCGTGAGCTACATCAATTGCATTATCTGCATTAACGAGAAGAGAGATGCAATAGTTCATCTGTGCCTTATATGCATCAAAGAATTCATCGTATGATTTAAAGCTTGCAACATCGCCCGTTTTCACACCGACCTGCTCGCCTTCAAACACACCGTTTGAGAAAACAAGCTCCATAGGTTTTAACATATTGAAGAAAGCCGCATCGTGCCATCCCCAGGTTTTGCCTGCAACCTGAGGCTCAACGCATCCGATGATGTTGTAGTCTCTTGCATCCTCAAGGGTAAGTCCTCTTGACATAAGAGACGGAATAATAACCTCGTCGTTGTAGTATGCGGGAAGTCCGACACCTGTTCTTGTAAGCTCTGCAGCACGGATTATAAACTCGTGAGGAGTTTTGTTCCATATACGGACGGAGAACGAAGGTGCGGGAAGAAGAACATGCATTGTTGCATCAATACACATAAACGAAAGGTCATTCGTTGCGTCAAGACCTTCTCTGTTCTGACCGCCCGCTATAAGATTCTGGAAAAGCGAGTAGCCTGCAAAGCCTTCCGCACTTGCGGCATCACGGCATTTGTTGAGGTCATTGAACTTTATCCAGATACAATCCATAAGCTCCTGTGCGAAATCTCTTGTAATTCTCCCTGCATCTATGTCAGCCTTATAATAGGGATACATATACTGGTCAAATCGTCCGGGAGATATTGAGTGACCGCTGGATTCCGTCTGAAGAAGCATTTGAACAAACCAGAAGCTCTGACAAGCCTCGTAGAATGTTTTTGCTCCGTTTGCGGGGACTCTTGCACAGTTTTCGGCAATCTGCAAAAGCTCTGCACGGCGAACGGAATTCTGCTCCTTATTTGCCATTTCCTTTGCAAGAGCCGAATACCTTCCGGCATATGTGATTACTGCCTCACAGCTCATTATTATAGCATCAAGAAGAGTCTTTTTGGTTATGTAATTTTCATCACCGAAATCCATAGTTGCGATTTCAGCCTTGACTTCCTCAATAATACCGAGATATCCGATTGCAAGCACCTTATCATACTGAACGGTAACATGACCTACGCCGTTGTAGAAGTAGTTACCGGGAGTAAAGATATTATGCTTCATAGCAAGTCTTGCTTCGGGAGCTATAAGTGAGGTTGCAAGCTCACTTGTAGTCTTGCCCTTCCAGTATTTATATACGGTACGAAGCGTATTCTTTGTATCCTCGGAAATATAGAAGGGGTCTGCACTTCTCTTTTCCACCGTGTCAAATTCGGCCTCAAGCCAGTCAAAGGTGAACTCGGGGAAAACCTGACAGCTTCTGGGCTTCACTGTAGCGGAGCCTACTACAAGCTCATCGGGACGGATTGTCACGGGAATATTTTCAAGTATATTCTTAAAGGCCTTCGCGCGTCTTGTTACAATCGGCTCGCCCTCTGTCTGCATATAGCTCTGGGTGAGAAGAACCGCTCTGTCCGCTTCAATCTGCGGCATATTGGCGAAGATGTGCTCCTTTATTCTTTCTATTCTTGCACTCTTTTTGCATTTTGTACTGTTGTATGTAGGCAAGAAATCACTTCCTTTTCGGGAATTTCCGATATTTTGACATTATATTCGGATTCTATTTTGCATTATACTACACATTTCTTTCTTTGTCAAGAGAAACAACAAAATTTTCTTTGTTTTTCTGCGTTGTTCGTTGTTTCTTTGTTGGTTTTGTGTTGTTTTGGTCTCGAAAGAAAACAAAAAAGGTATTGCTTTTCGGTGCAATACCTTAAAATATCATATTAAATTCTCCGAAATATACTTAAGAGCTTCGATGCCGCTCGCAAAGCTGTAATTACATACATTGGAAAGCTCTTTGCATCTGTCCCCTATACAGAAGGAAGCCTTTGCTCCCTTAACCATGGCAAGGTCGTTGCCTCTGTCTCCGAGAATTACGGTATCGAACTTTGTAACCATAAGCCTTGTCTGTAAGTCCGAAAGTGCAGTTCCTTTATTACTGTATCTGTTAACAAACTGGGAAACACTGTTGCTTCCGCCGTCCCAGTGCATACGGAGAGATGAATATTCGGGAAGAACGGGAGCCTCGCCAAAGGATGTTATTTTAAAGATTTTTTCCTTGAGGGAATATATTCCGCTTAAAGGCTGTGTATCAAAGCCCTCCGCTTCTGACGGAATTTTACCTACAGAGTAATTATTTGTAAAGCCGTGAAGTATGAATGAAAAGCCTTCGGATTTAGCCTTAAAAAACAGCTCAAGGTCGGAGCCTTCGATTTTTCTTTCGTAAAGTGGCTTTGCTCCTTTTACAGTAAGCGCTCCGTCGCAGCAGGTAAAATAAATGCTGTCTGAAAGTTCGGGAAGAAGCTGAACGAGCTCTGTGTAGGTTCTTCCCGAGGAAACAGCAAAATATGCTCCTCTTGAAAGAATATCTTTAATTGTATGAATTACATCATCCGACAACCGACTCTCGCCATATGGCAAAAGTGTGCCGTCGAAATCAGAGACTATCAGTTTCACTTTATCTTTTTTTACCATATTAAAATCCTAAAATCAGTTATCAAAAAGAGATTTGAGCTTTTTCTTCATATCTTTTCTTCTTGATTCCGTCGAGAGTTTATCTGCAATTATCCCGGATACAGTTCCGTCATCATTAAAGCTAACAATGACAATGTCACCGTCGGAAAACTCTTTGCCGACTGAATTTACAGAAGCCTCGAGGCTCATATCATCGTCAAGTCCGCAAAGAACCAATATGCCGTTTTCGGTTCTGTCTACAACAAATCTTTTTGAATTCATACCTTGCGAATTCCAATCAATATGAAATATGTATTTCCGAAAGTCCGTCAATACCGCTGACATAGTGCTCACTTGCACCGAGTGCCTCGAGAAGGCGTCGGGTTTCTCTGTAGGTTTCTCCCTCGGGAGAATCGGGCAGAGTGTTTTCTCTGGAGGTACTCCAGAAGCAAACGTCGGGTGTTGCAAGAGCATATATTTCGGAAAGCGCACCGCGAATTCCGTGGGTTGCCATCTGAACGATATCGCAGTTAAGCTCTGCCTTGTACTTTTCAAGCATTGAAATACAACCCTCACGCATAATATCGCCAAGGAAAAGTATTGATGTGCAGAACATATTGAACTTAAGCACGGAGCTTGTATTGTTTACATAATCCTCGGTATATTCACCGTCACCTGCGGAGAATACTCTTATCATTGTCTTACCAAGCTTGATTCTGTCTCCCGCGTGAACCGATACACAAGGAACACCGCAGCCCTTTATAAGTGTATTGCAAAGAGCTACGAAGGGTGCAGATTCGGGCTCAAGCTTTTCAACCTTATCAAGGCTTATATGCGAATAGAAAATTTTTCTGATGGATATATCCTCGGGGATATCCGCTATAATACTGAGGAACGCACCTGCGTGACCGGGATGAGGATGAGTAATAAACCACGCGGTTATCTCTCCCGCACACTTTTCTCTTATAAGCTTGAGAAGAAGCGGAGCATCCTTTTCGTTTCCGCCGTCAATAACAAAGCTTTTGCCGTCGGAGGCATTTATAATATAGCCCATTCCCGCATTCCCCTCGGAGCACGGGAGCTGTGTGAGAACGTAATCTTTATCGGGAACCAATCTTGTTTTCGGCGACATTTCCCCACCCCTTTCAGAAAAATTCGGGAATGAAAAACCAACCGTTACATTTTATTGCAACGATCGGTGCTTCAATGCTTATTAAGTATAACACCACTTTGTGACTGTTTCAATAACAATTCGTTTACTTTATAAATCCGATGTTAATATTGTGTAACGAACAAAGCGGTATCCGGGTATATTATGTCATTTTTGAGATTTTTGTGACAACAAGCTCTGTACCGTTCACGGTAAAACAGATATTATATCCGTAAAATTCAAAAGCATATACTCTTTCGGGGTCATCTATATATGCGGGACGAGGGTCGAAGGACAGTATTCCTTCAAGCTCACGGATGTGCTCCTTGGGGAAAATCTGCGAAAGATTCTCCGGAATATTCACCTTGAGCGAGGGAGAAGCATTTTCATATGATGTTGCTTGAGCAAAGCCCGAAGACGCATCATCAACCTTATCGGCAAGAGGAAGGTACGGCTTAATATCTATAATGGGAGTACCGTCTACCATATCTGCTCCCTTAACATGAAGTATGGTTCCGTGCTCCTTTGTGTATTCGATTTTTTCAAGCTTCAGCACTGACATACCGACAAAATTCGGACGGAATGGCGAGCGGGTTGCAAAAACACCCATTCTTTTATTTCCGCCAAGCTTCGGCGGTCTCACCGTTGCACCGATTTTTTCATCGGTGTTCTCCGAGAAAATCCATAGAGCCCATATATGCGAAAATGCCTCAAGTCCCCTTGTCCAGTCGGGTCCGCTGAACTCCTTTTCGAAAATAATCGTTCCGCATATTTCGGAAACGACTCCGCCCTGTCTCGGAATACCGAACTTGGATGAGAAGCCTGTTCTTATATGTGCAATCGGCGTTATATCATATTTGTTATGCATAGCCTTACACTTCACCTTTGTTAAAGAGATTAGAAAGAGCATCGTAACCGAAATCTATCTTAAGTATCTCTATGAGTCGTGATATAGGAAGTCCCACAACATTGTAATAGTCTCCGTGAATTTCCTTGACAAAGGCACCTGCAAGAGACTGTATACCGTAACCACCTGCTTTATCGTATGGCTCAAAAGTGGATATATAGCCCTCGATTTCCTCGTTCGTCAGAGCCTTGAAAACAACCTCGGTTCTTACACTTTCACAAATGCATTTATCATTGCAGATAATACAAATTCCGCTTATAACACTGTGAGTATTATCCGAAAGCAGCTTCATCATATTACGGGCATCGTCCTTATTATCGGGCTTTCCGAGGATTTTATCCCCACAGAAAACAAGAGTATCTGAGCCTACAACAATAACATCGTCCGAAGCCGAATCCGCAATATGGCGTGCTTTTTTATGAGCAAGATATTTTACGATTTCGCAAGGGTCACATATTTCCGCGGGGATTGATTCATCAACCTCTGCTGGAATACTGTCGGCTATTATTCCGTACCTTTTGAAAAGCTCTATTCTTCTCGGTGATTTGGAAGCAAGAATTACTTTCTTCATTTAAAGCACCTTTCTTGCAACCACAAAAGCAATAAGAATACAGATTATGCAGGAAATAGTGAGATTGATTGAAATTCCGAAATCAATGGCAAGTACGCCGAGATTAATGCTAAGCGGCGAATTTGTACCGAAGCTGATACCGAAGGAAAGCCATTTAAGGAAATCAATCCCCGCGGTAATACTGGATACCAGTGTTCCGACAACAACTCCGGAAAGAATAAGAATGAGATAAACCAGTGACTTTGAACGCATATGTAGTTCTCCTTTAACTTATATTGTACTTAAATTAATTTTTCAACATTTTCTCCCGCACTCTGTAGTCGGGCATATATTTTTCTATCAAGGCATAAAAGTCTCTGCTGTGGTTATGATGCTTTATATGTGCTATTTCGTGAAGCACAACGTAATCTATACATTCATCGGGATAACGCATAAGCAAATAGGAAAAACAAATTCCGTCCTTGCCGCTGCAGCTTCCGAATCTCTTTTTTGCACCGGTTATTTTTACACTTGTCGGCACAAGTCCCGTAAGCCTTGAAAAGTATTCGACCTTTGGCGGGATGATTTCATAGGCTTTTCTTTTTAAGACTTCGATTTCATCTGCCGACGGCTCGGGATATTTTTCGTTCTTTCGCATTCTTCTTTGAATTGCACGGTTTATCCAGTCAGAATGCTCCCCAAGAAGAGCAGGTATTTTTTCCTCGGGGTATTTCAGCGGTACTCTGACAATGACCGTCAGATCGCTTGAAACCTCAAGGGAGACGGATTTTCGCTTTGAGCGTACAATTTTAACGTTCATACTCTCCCCTCCTTGTAAGTATATTTTACAATATTCAAAGGAAAAAGTCAAGGGAAGAATTATAATCTTTATGTTTAAAAGTTTTCAATATGTTATTTATTTGG
>JAFYPA010000110.1 GCA_017560085.1 Clostridia bacterium | reverse complement strand
AGTTAGCCTTTGTGATATAGTAGGAAGACTTGATGGGTGTATCACCGAATCTGAGGTGAGAAATTGTTACACCGCCGGTCTTCTTGGAGTCATACTGGAAGTATGCCTGAATGAACTTATCTGTGTGGTCACCGATAATCTTGATGGAGTTCTTGTTAGCACCAACTGTACCGTCGCCGCCGAGACCCCAGAACTTGCAAGAGATTGTGCCTTCTGCTGCTGTATCGGGGCAAGCTTTCTCTTCAAGTGAAAGACCTGTAACGTCGTCTACGATACCGATTGTGAAGTTGTTCTTGGGAGCAGCTTCGTTGAGGTTGTCGTATACTGCAACGATGGAAGCGGGAGTTGTATCCTTGGAGCCGAGACCGTATCTACCGCCAACAACTGTCTTACCTGTAACGCCTTCCTGTGCAAGAGCTGCAACAACGTCGAGGTAGAGAGGTTCGCCGAGAGAGCCGGGTTCCTTTGTTCTGTCGAGAACTGCAATCTTTGTAGCTGTTGCGGGGATAGCTTCAACGAGCTTCTTTGCAACGAAGGGTCTGTAAAGTCTTACCTTGATAAGACCAACCTTTTCGCCCTTAGCCATGAGGTAGTCAATAACTTCTTCAGCAACGTCACATACAGAGCCCATAGCGATGATAACTCTGTCAGCGTCAGCAGCACCGTAGTAGTTGAAGAGCTTGTAGTTAGTGCCAATCTTAGCATTAACCTTTTCCATGTATTCTTCAACGATTGCGGGAAGTGCATCGTAGTACTTGTTGCAAGCTTCTCTGTTCTGGAAGAAGATGTCACCGTTCTGAGCGGAGCCGCGGAGTACGGGATGTTCGGGGTTGAGAGCTCTCTTTCTGAATGCAGCGATTGCATCCTTGTCGATCATTTCGCCGAGTTCTTCATAGTCCCAAACCTCGATCTTCTGAATTTCGTGAGAAGTTCTGAAGCCATCGAAGAAGTTGAGGAAGGGAACTCTGCCCTTGATTGTGGAAAGGTGAGCAACTGCACCGAGGTCCATAACTTCCTGAGCATTGGATTCAGCCATCATAGCATAACCTGTCTGACGACAAGCGTATACGTCGGAGTGATCGCCGAAGATGTTAAGAGCGTGGGAAGCTACGCAACGAGCAGAAACGTGAATAACGTTGGGAAGGAGTTCACCTGCAATCTTATACATGTTGGGGATCATGAGAAGAAGACCCTGAGAAGCTGTATAAGTTGTGGTGAGAGCACCTGCTGCAAGAGAACCGTGAACGGCACCTGCTGCACCTGCTTCGGACTGCATTTCGGTTACCTTTACGGTTTCACCGAAGATGTTCTTGAGTCCGTCTGCGGACCAAGAGTCTGTGAGTTCAGCCATAACGCTGGAAGGGGTGATGGGGTAAATCGCAGCTACTTCAGTAAACGCATAGGATACGTGAGCGGCAGCTGTGTTACCGTCCATAGACAGTTTTTTTCTGGACATTTTAATATTCCTCCTATTTGTAAAAATCCATTATGCATAGATTATACCACATATAAATTGATTTGTAAACAGTAAATTCGAAAATTTATCGTTTTAGTTTTAAATTTTTTATAAATTTTAGCGAAAAAGCAAACTTTGACATAAAAATAACACAATTTATGAATTAAAAATCCGTTATGCAACACAGCACAACGGATTATAAAAGACGAAATTCTGACAAATTTATTATTTTTCCTCGGATTCCTTCATACGCTCAATGGCAGTCTTATAACCGCCGGTGCCGTACATAATACACTTATTGACACGGCTGATTGTAGCAGAGCTTGCGCCTGTACTTTCGGCGATTTCACGGAACACCTTTTTATCGTAAAGGAGACTTGCCACCTCAAGACGCTGAGCCATATCCTGAAGCTCCTTGATTGTACATATATCTTCAAAGAAAGCCATAAGCTCCTCGGGAGTACGGAGTGTGAGGAGTGCCTTCATAAGCTTATCGGTATATTCAATATTTCTGTTCAAAACATCACATCCCTTCGGTTAGTTTCTTTATTTTACCACTTTAAACCGCTAAAGTCAATAGTATTTTAAAAAATATTGAAAAAAACATAAAAAACTCCCGCAAGACCGAAGTCTCACGGGAGAAAAAATTCTATTCAAATGAAGGAAACGAAGTTTCCAACCTTGATTATGCATTATGCATTATCAAGACCGCAAGCGGTCTTTGAAGAATCCTGCGGATTCTTCCGCATTATGCATTTTATTTTTTACTTGCCCCAAGAAACGAGTACATATGCAACATCCTTAGAATCAATCTTGCCGTCTCTGTTGAGGTCGTACTTTGCATATGTGGGGTTCTTATCTACGGAAAGTCCAGTTTCGCCGAAGTAGGATACTACTGCGGAGAGGTCGTAGATGTTGATGATGGAGTCCTTTACGATGTCGCCTGCGAGGAAGGTTACCTTCTTTGCGGAGGAGTCCTTCTTTTCTTCTACGAGGGTGTCGTTGTCCTTTACGTTGTTCCAGAAGTTGAGGGTCTTTGCATCTGTCATTGTAACAGTATATCTTGCTGTTCTGTAGCCTTCGCCGGATACTTCTACATTGTAGGATGTGTTTACGGTGAGTGCCTTTGCAACTGTAACAACATACTTGTCTGCTGTTGCAACATTTACGGAGAAGTTTGCTTCGGGCTTTTCGTTTTCAAGATCAATTGCTTCGCTTTCAACTGCTGTGTCGCCAAGGTTAATTACGATATCCTTTGTGAGGTCACCGCCGAAAACCTTTACTGTCATCTGCTGATATGCTACTGCGTTCTTTTCTACAGAGTTGGGGAAATCAACATTGATTGTGAGAACTCTTGTGGGAACCTTGATTGTGATATCTGTGATATCATCATCAGCAACAACAAGCTCGCCTACGGTTGTATCGGTTGTTGTTCCTGCGGGAACATATGTGTCAACGATATTGTCGAGGATTTCTGTTGCGTGTACGGCATTTGTTGTGTTTGCATCTGTATCAACAGCGAAATCAAATGTGCCGTAGCCTGTGAACTTAACCTGAGCAATTGTAATTACATCGTCTGTGTCGTTAGTTACGTCTGTCTTTGTTTCGAAGTGGAACTCGTATCTGTTCTTGCTGTTGTCAACGGGATTTATAACGATATTGTCGTCTGCGATATCTACGATTTCGTAATCGATTTCTCCGCTGTCAACATTGAGTACGAATGTGAGGTCTGCGGAGTTGAGTCTGTTGATTATCTTTTCGGTGTCTGCTACGAGGTTGATGTTGTATACCTTTTCGCCTTCGGCATCTTTCTTTGTCACATCAACGAAGTCTACTGTGATTGATTCGTTTCCGATGAATTCGTCGGCAACTACGGCGTAGTTACCGTCGGCATATTCAAGAACAGTATAACCATCGGCAATTTCCAATTTATCAGTGTTATAAGAAGGTATTACAATTCTGGGATCTGCATTGAATATACCGCCCGAAACCTCTGCGTGAGGATTAGGGGTAACACCATAATTGTTCTGCAAGTCAAATACATATTTAAGAGCGTTGAATGTACCGCCTGTTACTTCAATATTACCGCTCTTGTCTGCGAAAAGAAGACCACGTGCCGCTGTTGCAAGCTTATCATCACCATAGTTTCCGTTAGCAAATGTACCGCCGTTAATAACGAGTGTACCGCCGCTGCTCATTACACCTGCTACCCAAGAGCCGTGTGTTGTGCCCTGGTTATATCCCTCTGATGCGGCTGTAGGCTCGGAGGAATAATCACCGGAATTTACAGTCATCTTACCACCGTCGGAAACACCTAATGCCATTGACGTATAAGGAGCTGTGTGGAGTCCCTTCTGTACTACAGTACAGTCGTCAAGTACAACCTCACCGCCTACAGCATAGAAACCGCCGGAAGCCTTTTTAGCGTTGATTGTAACATTTTCTGCGTTTATAACAGCACCATTCCATGATTTTACTGCAAAATCTCCGGGCTTGTTTGATTCAATTTCCAAGTCCGCAAGATTCAAAACAAGCATATTGTCGGAGTTATCAGCGCTTGAACCACTAATAGCACACCAGTTATTCTTTCCGGAAACTACTTTACCGTTTTCAATATTAACTATAACTTTAGTATCAGCAACATCGTTGCCTTCACCTATTTTGAAGCGTAACGCATTTCCACCGAGGTCGGATGTAACAGTTTTGCCGTTAAGGTCTAAAGTAAAGTTTACTCCGCGGGTGTACGATATACCGTTTGATGTTCCGTTTGCACCTTCTGTAAAAGTTAAATCTTCCACCAATACAATCGTTTCGCCGTTCTGAACAGCCTCAACCGCCGCCTGAAGTGTCATATACTCAACATCGCCGATTTTAGCAATACCCGCAACGCCTTCAATCTTGTCCCAAGAAGTCTTGTTGAGATTATCGGGGTTGTTCATCTGTACTTCTTCGGTTGCATGAAGCTCGCCGTCAACGTAGTGAACTGCGGTTGTGGGAACTCTTGCAATGCTGGGGTTACCTGCTTCCCACTTTGTTGTCCAGTATTCATCTGTTTCGCCCTTTGTGGATATGAACCAGGAAATATCCTTAACGGAGCCGTCAATAAAGTTGTTTACGTCATTGAGAGATGTAGACGCAATCTTTGTGTCACCGGAATAAATCTCGATAACATAGGAGTCGTCAATCTGAAGGCCGTCCTGCTGTCCCCAGATTCTGTCCGCAGCCTCGGAGACAAATGCTGTCGCCATGGAGGAAACGGTAAGAACCGAGGCTCCGATTACTCCCGCAAAAAGCGAAAGCACAATTTTCTTAATATTCATAATAAAATCCTTTCTCCCCTCTCGGGGAAACAAAATAATACTATTATAGTATACGCCTTCCAACCGTCTATGTCAAGTTTTTTCTTGTTTTTTTACATATATTTATTCTTTTATTATCCACCTATTAAATATTTTCCTTTCTTTGGCATACAAAAAAGCCCTGCCGCAGCAGAGCTTTTAGAATTGATGTTTAAAAATTCGGCAAATCGTACAGCCAGTCCTTCTTTGCGAAGTATACTTCAGCGTTTTCCTCCGCTCCGATTTTCGCAAGGGTTGATTTTATATCCCTTGAATAGAAGCGAAGTCTTGCGGGATATTTGCCGTATTTTCCATAGGTAGAGTATGGAGTTTCGGGTGTGGTTTCGTATTGGATATAGGTGTTGTCGCAGAATGTCGGCAAATCCGCTTCCGAGCTTGCGCTGACACAGATGAGCATTTCTCGGCTTCTGTCGAAGATATTGTTTCGTATGATAAAATTCTCCGATACGAAATTATCCGAGCCTTGTCCGCTCTTTATGTGGGACATACAGAGTCTGTCCGTTCGCTGGTTTCCGAAGCCGAAGCCTGCGTATCTCATTATGTTGTTTTCCACAACTACGTTTTCCATATAACGCTCGGGTGTCCCCTCCACGCCCTTGCCGAGGAAGTATTCGACGGAATAGGTGCAGTATTCTATGAGGTTATTGGCGTAGCGGATGTTCTTCTGTATACCGTTTTCCTGTGTACCGCCCGACATCTGATGGGTTATGCCCGCATCGTACACCTGATATATGTAGTTGTTTTCGACATAGTAGCCGTCCTGCGCTCCGTAGCTTTCGATGGCGTTACCGTAACGGACAGCCATTGTTCCGCCACCTGAGTTATAGGTGTGGACGCTTCCGCCTATCCAGTAGAATTCGCAGTTCTGTACTCTGAAGCTTCTGATTGTACCCGCACCGATTCCGTGCGCTCCGCCGTACATTATGCGGAGGTTGTCTACAGTGGCATTCTGATTTGCGGTGACACGAAGGATATTCTGTCTCGGAAGGAATTCTATGCTGTCAAAGAGTGAGCCTGGATTGCCCTCGTCACAACGGAGGTACAGTGTGCATTCCTTATCGAGCACGGTTTTATTGTCGCAGAAGATTCCAAGGTTTTCCGAAATATCCGTTTTGTAGTCAAAGACGTTTGATGTATTTCTGTGGAGGTATACTCCCGACTTATATGACGGAGTTTCCTTATCAGAATGATACTCGCCGTGATTGAAAACCACGCTTCCGCAATCGAGCATATCGTATTTGAATTTCCAAATATTTTCTGTGCCATCGACAAGAGACCACAGATTCGGGTCTGCGCCGTCGTAGAGTGAGCCGTAGAAGGTTGGCTTTTCGCCCTCTCCGTAGGCGGTGTAGGTTACATTGGGCAGAATCAGAAGTGTACCTCGCCACAGGCCTCCCCTTTCAAAATAAACCGTGGTGCCCGCGGTAAAGCCGACGGCGTTTACCTTTCTGAGCGTCTGCCACGGGGAATCGGGCGAGGTGCCGTTGTTTGCATCGTTGCCGTTCGGAGAAACATAGTAGCATTTTCCCTCGGCGACAATTTCGGTTTTGCTTTGGATTATTGATTTTTTGAGATTTTCCGCAAAAATATCGACCTCGGTGATTTTCTCTGCGGTTATGCTATAATCCGCTTTATCGAGAATTGCAATAACCTCTGTCGTTCCGTCGGGAAGTATTTTTATATCCTTTGAAACGGATGCTTCGGCGATATCGTTGAAAGCCCACAGTTCGGTTGTGACATCGGTGAATTTCTGAACTCCGTTGCCGGATGCGCTTCTGCCCATTAAGGTATTTATGAGGACACATGCCTCTGCTCTTGTGATATGTTCATCGGAATTTGCATCAGCAAAGAGGCTTGCTCCTTCGGACAAAAGTGAGGTATTGTCGGAATAGTTGAGGTTTTTTCCGTTCGTGTCGGCTATCCTAGCGGTTATGAGAATTGAGCATAGCTCGCTTACGGTAATGCCGTTATCAGGCAGGAGCTTGCCGTCGAATCTTGAAAGTGCGCCTATGCTTTCAAGGTGTACCGCATAGGGGTAAAACCAATCGTCGGCTGATATGTCTGCAAAGGAAGACGTGAAATCCTTAGGTGCTTCCGCTTGCTTTTCTCCCGTGAGAATTCTTGATGCTATCGCACAGGCCTGCGCTCTCGTAAGCTTTTCGGACGGGTGAAAAAGTCCGTCTGGGTTACCCTCGATATAGGCTTCATTGCGGACGGGCTTTCCCGTTTTCAGCTCGGTGTCGGGATTTTCCGAAAATGCCATATAGTCGATATATATATCGTTTACGACATCTATTCCGAAGGAGGGATATATTATCACAAAGCCGTCCGGACCGAAAAATCCGTTGTCCCACGGGGCACTTGTCGTAGGCTTGTAGACTCCGTCGGATGCCTTCTGTGTCCAGCCGTCAGAGCCCGAAAGGTCAATTGTCAGCGTTTGCCATTCGCCCGTGAACTCAACATCTACGCTTTTTCTGTAGTAGTTACCCAGCGAGCCGAAGGTGACGGTATGTGTTCCTTTGGTGTTTGCCTTAATTCTCGTTACAAAATAGTGGAAGTTACGCTGTACGGACTGCTGATAAATCTGCGGAACCTTGTCTACCGTGATGCTTGTCTGCGTACCGCTTTTAGTGCCGTGAAGCCTTACGCCCTCATATGTTTCGGTAAGGGTTGCATAGCTCCAGGTATAAAGCTCGGGGAAAACATAGTCGCTTCCGTCCTTTCTCGGGTAGTAGCAGTTTGCATTACTTCCCTTGCCAAAGGGCAGAACGCTGTCTCCGTCATACTGACGAAGGTCGTACATTACATAGCTTTCTCCGATTTCAACGGTAGCCTTGCAATCAAGCACAAGCACCAAAAAAACCAAAAGGGCGAAAATCGCCGCATATATCGGTTTCGCCCAGTGGTAATGTCTGTTTTTTTCAAATCCAATCATATATAAATCAGATTCTGTCCGTCTTGGGGAGGTAGTCCTCAAGGTCGAAAAGCTCGTCTCTCTTTGCGAAGTATACTCCGCCGTCGAGGTCGATGCTTCTTTCGTTCATTGTGTTACGGATATTTTCGTCGTAAGGGATATTGATGTTTTCCGCTGTGCCGACAACACCGTATTTTCCGAAGTAGGCAGACTTTTCTCCGATGTACTGAATGTAGATATTCTTCTTCATTTCGGGAAGGTATTCGCCCTTGATTGCACAGCAATGAAGCATCATATCACGGCTTCTGTCGAAGATATTGTTTTCGATTACATAGCCGTCGTCGAGATAGTTGTGGTGATCCCAGCCCTTTACGTGTGCCGCGGGGAAATAGTTTGCGGGGCTGTATCTCTGCTCACCGAAGCCGAAGCCCGCGTATCTCATTATGTTATCCACGACACGGACATTCTTCTGGAATCTTACGCAGTTGTGTACGTCTGTCTTTCCGAGGAAATATTCGTAGCTGTAGGTACAGTATTCGATAAGGTTATTGGAATAGGTTACGTCCTTCTGCTTGCAGTCACGGTCTCCGCCCGCGGAAAGCTGATGGGTTACGCCCGCATCGTAGCACTGATATATGTAGTTTCTGTCGCAGAGGTAGTCTACGCATCCGCCGTAAATTTCGATACCGTTACCGTAGCGTACAACATTACCTACGTTCTCTCCAGATGTGTGGTAGAACTGAATGCATCCGCCTATCCAGCCGATTTCACAGTTGGTAACGTGAAGTCCCGTAACGGTACCTGCACCAACGCCGTGGCATCCGCCGAACATAATTGCGAGGTTGTCTATGTGGATATTATTTCCCGAAATTCTTATTACGTTGGGTCTTACATTGAACTCGATGGACTTGAACACCTCGCCGGGGTTACCCTTGTCGCATCTGAGATAAATCACACCGATAGGCTGAGTGTAGCAAGGAAGTCCGAATTTGTCAAGCTCGGAGCTGTTGTCACAGAAGTGGCAGAGGTCCTTATCGAGGTGCTTCCTTATATCAAAGGGAGTTGTTCTGTCGGAGCGGAGAACATACTTGCCGTCGATAAAGGAGGGAATTCTCTTTATGGAGGACTGCTTTTCGTCGAATATGAGAACACCTACGTCCACCATTTTCTTTTCGTATACCCAGATATTGTCTGTACCCTCAAGGAGTGTCCACTTTGCGGGGTCTGCTCCGTTTTCGGGGGAAGCGTAAATTCTCGGCTTTTTGCCATCACCGTATGCGGCATAGGTTACGCCGGGCTTTGCTATGATGCTTCCTCTGTATATACCGCCTCTTTCAAATAAAACGGCATCGCCCTCGGATAACTCAAGCTCGTTTACCTTTGCGTTTGTCTTAATGGGAGTGTCCTTTGACAGACCGTCGTTTGCATCGTCGCCCTTTTCCGAAACATAGTACGCCTTGCCTGTGTACTTTATCTCGTCCTTGGCTTCGAGAATGGATTTTTTGAGGGCATCCGCAAGGACGTCAACCTCCTTTATAAGCTCTGCTGTTTTGTCGTAGTCCACGCATCCGCAGTTGTTAAGTCTTGATTCAATCATTTTGTTTTACCTCTCGGAATTTTTTTAAGTTCTGTCGTGCTTGGGAAGATAGTCGGGAAGGTCAGGGAGAGAATCCCTTTCGGCGAAATAAAAGCCGTTGTCCTCCGCTATACCGCACCCCTTTGCCGTATTTTTTATATCCTCATTATACTGCATATAGGGGCTGTTGTCAAGAGTGCCGTAAAATCCGAATGCGGAAGCACCCACGCCCTTGTACTGTATAAAGATATTCTTACTCATATATTTCGTCTGCTTCAAGGATGCTTTTTTGAGGCTTTCCGAAAGAGTATCGACCTCTTTTATTACCTCGGCTGTTGTTGCAAAACCCCTACGGTCACAATTTGCAAGTCTTGCTTCAAGCATATCTGCCTCAATCAGCAGTTTCTGTCGCACTTGGGAAGGTAGTCGGGAAGGTCAAACAGCCAGTCTCTTTCGGCGTAGTAAATACCGCTTGTGGTGTCCCCCATCTCTTCTCTGATAAAGGTCTTTACATTGTCATCGTAGGGAGTATCCTTTGTTTCGCCCTTAACGCCCCATCTGCCGAAATATGCGGGGGCTGTGGTATTGTACTGGATGATGATGTTGTTTCTTGATTCGGGAAGGTATGCCTTCTTGATTGCCACGCAATGGAAAATCATATTACGGCTTCTGTCGAAGATATTGTCCTCGATGACGTAGTTTTCGTCGAGATTGTTGTCGTGGTCCCATCCCTTGATGTGTGCCGCGGGAAAATAGGTATCCGACTCGGGTCTTTGTGTGCCGAAGCCGAAGCCCGCGTATCTCATAATGTTGCCCTTTACGAGAATATTCTGCTGGAATCTTACGCATTCGGGGACGTCTGCCTTACCAAGGAAGTATTCGTAGTTATAGATACAGTATTCGATGAGGTTATTTGTATATGCTACATTCTTCTGCTTACAGTCGTGTGAGCCGCCTGCGGAAAGCTGATGCGTAACGCCCGCGTCGTAGCACTGATATACATAGTTATGGTCAACGATAAAGTTATCGCATCCGCCGTAAATTTCTATGCCGTTACCGAATCTCCACGCATCGCCCAGAGTTTCGGGCTTTGAGGAATATCCCTGAATACATCCGCCTATCCAGCCGATTTCGCAGTTTGTGATTTTCAGATTCTTCTGTGTACTGCCCGAGATACCGAAGTTACTGTACTTCAAGCAGAGGTTATCGATAGTGACATTGTCATTACGACCGATTCTCAAAATCGCTCCGAGCGGAACGAATTCTATGGAATCAAAAACTTCACCGGGGTTACCTCTGTCGCATCTTAAGTACAAGTCGCCCGTACACAGTGTGCATCTTACATTCGGCACGGGAGCATCGTCGTGGATATATGAACAGCAATCGGAGAAGTGGGAAAGGTCCTGCTTCATATGCTTTTTAACATCAAAGGGAGTTTTTCTGTCGGACTTGAGCACCCATCTGCCTTCAACCCAAGAGGGCATTTTCTTAATTGAGCTTTCCTCACCGTGGTTAAAGACAACAACGCCGATATCTATAAACTTTGTATGGAATTTCCAGATGTTATCCGAGCCCTCAACGAGAGTCCATTTGGAAGCATCTGCGCCATCCTCGGGAGATGCGTAGAGCTTGGGCTTTTCACCGACACCGTATGCGGCATATGTAACGCCGGGCTGTGTGCCGATATTGCCTCTGAAGAGGTCGCCTCTCTTGAAGAATACACCGTCTCCGGGCTTTAATTCAAGGGTATTTACCTTTGCGATTGTTTTAATGGGTGTTTTGTATGTAAGACCGTCGTTATCGTCGCTTCCGCTTTCAGAAACATAGTAAGCTGTTCCCGTGATTTTGATTTCGTCTCTTGCACCGAGAATTTCATTTTTAAGATTTTCAGAGAGGATGTCAACCTCTTTTATAACCTCGGCGGTTTTGGCGTAATTTACGCAGCCGCAGTTTCCGTGTCTGTGTTCAAGCATAACATATTCTCCTTTTTGTTACGTTTATTTCTTGGGTACATCTGTGCCGATAAACCTGAAGAAATTATTGCCGTAGACATTGGCTTTGAATTTCTCAAGGTCTCCGCTGTAATATTTTGCGTAAAGCTCATCGTCGATGCTCTGCCAGTTTTTAATAAAGGAAACGGTATAGTCATCGGTATTTCTGTCAGAGCCGAACATAAGATGCTCATCGATATCGTATCCCGCAAGGAGGAGCTTACGGAACACCTCTTCTCTGTAAACCTCGGGAGTCCCGGGTGTTACATCCATAAACATTTCGCTTGCGCTGTCCGCTCTTGTCGTATAGTAGCCGTAATTGAACTTGCCGTAAACCGCGATACATTCATCCGTCCACGGCCAGGAAAGGTGCGCAAGGCAGAAGCGGAGTCTCGGGATTTCAATCATACACTCAAAATTGGAGGGCTTATTGAAGTTCGCACTGTTTTTTCCGTCCCAGAGAATTCCGCTGTGGAACATAACCGCCTTCCCTCTCTGAGCGATTCTTTCGCACACATCCATACATCTTTTATCGCTCGGATAAAAATCAAAGCAAATAATCTTGAATGCGACATAGCCCATTTCTATAGCCTTATCTATCTGAACAAAGGCGTCCTCATCCGTCGGGTCTATCCAGTAAAAGGGATAAAGATTATCGTGACCCTTACAGTACTCAAGTCCTGCTTTCATTCGTTCTTCCCAGGCTTTGTTCTCATACCTCTTCGGACTCGGTGAATAAACGGCAAGTCCGTCCATCCCCGCTTCTCTTATCTGTGACTGAAATTTCTCGGGATTATAATTCGCAAGGTCAAGATATCCTTCTCCCATTCTTGTATGTACATGGCAGTCTATTCTCATTTTTTGACTCCTTAATATTTCTGCATAATATCAAGCATTTTTCTGTCGAGCTTATATCCGCAACAGTCCTCATATTCCACATCCGCTCTGCCGCTGTTCATTACTCCGAATCTGCCGCAGAGATTCCACATTGCCCAGCCGATATCAAGGTCCTTGAAGATTGAAAGCAAGTCCTCAAGCCACGCAAGTGCAACCTTGTGAGGTGTGTTGTGTCCGCAGCCAAGCTCGCCGCAGAAGAATTTCTGACCATATATATCGCAGACAGCTCTCCACATTTCGAAGTTTTCACGAAGCTTTTTGTAATCGTATGTAATATATTCACGGGGATTTACTCTTACGCATCTTACAGCACCGGGCCAGGATGGCTCATCGGGATAAAGCGAGCTGTTGAATGCTTTATAATGAGTAATACCCATCGGCTCATAGCCTCGGCAGGAATATATAACGTCCTTGGTTTCTACCTCCATCATATCAATGGGAGGGATTCTGCCCCAGCCGTAGCCGTCAACCGTGAAGATTCTGTCGGGGGTTACCGCCTTTACAGCCTCCTGCACCATAGTAAACACCTTTGCATAGCTTTCGGGTGTTATTCTGTTGTTAGGCTCGTTTACGAAATTGAATGTAAGCTTGTCGTTATTATAATTTTTATATCTCTTTGCAAGCTCGGTGAACTGATAAACCATTGCGTCCTGCGCTTCTTTGTCTGTCCAGAGGTTATACTTTTCGTCCTCGTCGGCATTTACGCAGTAGCCGGGTGCTCGGTGGAAGCCAAGGTCTACATGGAGATTATACTTATCACCGTAGTATACCGCTTCATCCAGCTTTTCAAGGACAGCCTCGTTCATTGTATAGGGGTCGTCAACCGTACTCCAGCATCTGTAGGAAAGAGGAAGTCTTACATAGTTAAAGCCCCAATCAGCGATTATTTTGAATTTATCCTCGGGGAAATACTGTAAATTTTCAAAAATTTCTATATCCTTACTTGCAGGTGATACAAAAAGTCCTTGGAGGTTAAAGCCTCGCCATCTCTTGTTGTCCATTATTTCAACTCCTTGAATTCTGTTGTTTATAAATCAGTCTCTGCCGTTCTTGGGTGTAAAGTCGGGAAGGTCATAGAGCCAGTCCTTTTCGGCAAAGTAGAGACCGCCTTCCGTGTTGATGCCCATTTCGTCTGCGGCTTCCCTTACCTTTTCGTCATAAGGGATAAGCTTTGTCGGGATTGTATTGTATCTTCCGAGGGTGCTTTCGGGGCCGTTAAGATACTGAATGAATATATTGTTCTTGAACTTTGGGAGCCACTGCTTTTTGCCTGCGCCGCAATGAATCATCATATTACGGCTTCTGTCAAAGATGTTGCCCTCGTATACATAGTTTTCGTCAAGGGGATTGAAGTGATCCCAGCCCTTGATGTGTGCCGCGGGGCAGTCGTATTCGGGTCTCTGCTCACCGAAGCCGAAGCCTGCGTATCTGAAGATGTTGTCCTTTACGAGAATATTCTGCTGGAATCTTATGCCGTTTATGGAGTCGGGCATTCCGAGGAAGTATTCAAGAGAATAGGTACAGTATTCTACAAGGTTTCTTGTGTACTTTATGTTCTTCTGACGGCAATCGTGTTCTCCGCCACGGGAGAGCTGATGTGTCATGCCTGCGTCGTATGCCTGATATATGTAGTTGTGGTCGCAGATATAGTCGTCACAGCCACCGTAGATTTCTATGGAGTTACCATATCTTACAACAGTGCCGTGTCCGTTGGTATCGGGTCTGTTTACATAGAACTGAATACATCCGCCTATCCAGCCGAAATAGCAGTTTGTAACGTGAAGTCCCGTGCAGGTGCCTGCACCTACGCCGTGGCATCCGCCGTACATAATTGCAAGGTTGTCAACGTGAACGTGGAACCATCCGCCGACCTGAACGACGTTGTTTCTTGCGCAGAATTCAATGGAGTTGAAAACCTTACCGGGGTTGCCCTTGTCGCATCTGAGATAGAGAGTACCGGGCTCGGTAATTGCGGGGAATCCGTTGTCGGGATTTACATTGTGTGAGCAGAAATGGTCAAGGTCGTTTGCAAGGTCACGGACAACATCGAATTCGACATCTCTCTGATAGCGCTTAACATATTTTCCGTTAACAAATGAGGGAATTCTCTTTACGGAGTGGCATTCGCCCTCGTTGAAAACGATAAGACCGATGTCCTTCATTTTTGTTGCGTAAACCCAGATATTTTCCGTACCCTCAAGGAGTGTCCACTTATCTGCATCCGCACCGTTTTCGGGAGAAGCGTAAATTCTCGGCTTTTCGCCTTTGCCGTATGCGGAATAGGTTACGCCCGCACGGCAGACAATCTGTCCGCGGTAGATACCGCCTCTTTCGAAGAATACACCGTCGTGATATGTAACCGGGCCTTCGTTTACATTCTTGAGAGTTTTCCACGGCTTTTCGGGGGAAAGACCGTCGTTGGAGTCGTCACCGTTTTTCTCGGATACATAGTAGGATTTGCCCGTTACGGTAACCGTTGTGGGGCTTTCCATAATTTCCTTGCGAAGGCTGTCTGCGAGGGCGTCAACCTCCTTTATTACTTCCTTGGTTGTTTCGAAATCTATTCCGCAGGTGGGAATTCTGTTTTCAAGCATAGCTGTTCTCCTTTTAATTTAATGTTAAAATTATACATTTTCATTATACCTTCACAAGGCATAGGTGTCAACATCTTTTTTGCGGTGTGAAATATTTTGGGCATTTCAACAAAATTTTTTCATACTTTTGGGCAAAATGATACTCAAAAATTATCTTTTTTCTCTCAAATTTTCACTTCTGTATGCGGTCGGTGATTTTTTTGTATTGAGGGAAAAGAATTTTGAAAATGCAAGCACATCATCAAAGCCCACGGCAGAGGCAATTTCGCTTACCGTCATATCGGTACGGGCGAGAAGAATCTTGCTTTGCGTAATGCGAAGGTCGCTGATGTAGCGCTTGGGAGACTTTCCGAATTCCTTTTTGAAGAGTCTGAAAAGATATGGCTCGCTTATGCCGATTTTTTCGCAGATATCGGAAACGGTAAGTCTTCCCGAATACTCGCGTTGGATAAGCTCGACGGCATAATCAAGGTATACACGGGAGCTGTCGACACGGTCCTCTCCGCTTTTTTCAAGATGCTTTACAACAGAGTAGAAAAGCTCGTTCATTTCATAGGCTCCGATAATTTTTCCGCAGTTTCTGGTGAGAAAATCGAAGTATGCTTCAATCTCGGGAACGAAATCATAGGTAAAAATTCCGTTTTCCTCGTTTGCGTTGAAGCTTTTGAAGATTTTTGCCATATCATCCCCGTAGCATATAAACCACAGAAACGTCCAGGGCTCTGTCGGGTCACAGTGGTATTCTTCAAGCGTTCCGGGAGTTATCAAAAAGCCCTCCCCTGCCTTTACCTCGTTTCCATTGAAGTAGCCTCTGCCTTTTGTGACAAAGTGGATTATATATTGTTCCCTCACGCCGGGACCAAACCTTGTTACGCTTGTGTCGTCGCTGTAGCCCATATTTATGGGATTTATGAGCAAATCTGTTTTTGCACAGGTTACACTGTAACGCATTTTATCACCGTCCTTGGCAGGATTTTACCATATTCTGTTAGGTTTTGTCAATACACTTTTTCGTAAAATGATGGTATTATATAAAAAATGCGAAAGGAAAATACATGCTATGACAATATTCGAAGAATCCGAACGCATCAACGCACCATGTGTTGCCGAATACTATAAATGTCCCGAAAGAAGCAAATTTCACAGAAAAAGTCTTGTTCTCCGTAAATATTTTGAAACGCTCCCTCTTGCCGAGTACACGGGAAAGCTGTTGTATCCGAGCGGTATAAGAGCGGGACACGATTATATTACCCTTACATACCTTGACGGCTTCTGGTTTAATCGGGAAATCATCATGAAGAAATCCCCCGAGCTTGCAGAGTACATAGATAAAAATCCCGTGCACACCTTCAGGTCTACAGTCCCGTCAGAGCACACCATTGCGGGCAATATGTTCACGCATTCCATGCCGAATTACGAGAGAATTTGTGCGGAAGGCTTTGAGTCTTACATTCCCAGAATAATGAAGATTGCCGACAGGGACATTCGCGAAGGACTTCTTGAGCTTGTCGAAGGAATAAGATGCTATGCGGAAAGATGTGTACGGTATCTGAAGTCTATGAACGCTGACGAAAAGCTGATTTCGGCTCTTTCAAAGGTTCCTATGAAGCCCTGCGAAACATTTTACGAAGCGGTTGTCTGCTGGAATTTTGTAATGTATCTCGACTGCTGTGACAACCTCGGCTGTGTGGCAAACGGACTTATGCCCTACTACAAAGGTGAGGATGCGGTACCGCTTCTTGAGAATCTTTTTGACAATCTAGACTGCAACAACGGATATTCTATGTCACTCGGTACTGACACATATAATCCTCTTGTTCTTCAGTGTCTTAAGGCTCTTAAGGGCAAGCGCAGACCTATGACAGAGCTTTTTATAGGCAAGGATACCCCAAGCGAAATATGGGATACGGCTCTTGACATTGTAAAATGCGGAGGAGGTCAGCCTGCCTTCTACAACAAGGAGGTTTTGCTCGGAGGCTTGCTTAAGCGATTCCCCGGTATTCGTGACGAGGACATAAAGAAGTTCTGCGGTGGCGGATGCACCGAATCTATGCTTGCGGGACTTTCAAATGTAGGCTCACTGGATGCGGGAATAAATCTTGCACTCATTCTTGAAAGGTGCATACACGGGCATCTTGAAGAGTGTGATACCTTCGAGGATTTCTACAAGAGATTTATGCTTGAGGTAAAGACTGTCTGCGATACGGTAATGGAAGAAATAGCAAATTCGCAGAAGGCACGCGGAGAGATAAATCCCCTGCCCATGCGTACTCTTCTTGTGGATGACTGCATCGACAACGGACTCGACTACAACAACGGCGGTGCAAGATATATGTGGAGCATCATAAATTTTGCGGGACTTATAAATGTGACAGATTCGCTTGTTGTTATAAGAAGCTTTGTATATGAGACAAAGAAGTATACCGCAAAAGAGGTATGCGATTATCTTAAAAATAATGACGATGCATTTTTATCCGAGGCGAGAAGCTTCAAGGATTCCTACGGTAACGGCTCCGACAAAACGAATGCGGAGGCGACACGCATAAGCACGGAGATTTTTTCAAATCTTGACAGCAAAAAGCCATATTACGGTCTCGGCTTCCTTCCCGCCTCCATTCAGTTTATGACGGCTGCGAGTGTGGGCGTGAATGTGGGTGCCACCCCCGACGGAAGAAAGAGCGGTGATCCCCTTTGTGAGTCACTCGGTGCTGTAAACGGCAAGGACAGAAAGGGACCTACGGTTATGCTTGAGAGTGTATGCAGTCTTGCGCTTGACAAGGCTCTCGGTGTTCCCGTTGTGAATCTTACGGTAAATCCCGACATTGATTCCGAGGTGCTAAAGGGTCTTATCAAGGGATATCTGCAGAACGGCGGAATTCAGCTTCAGCTCACCTGCACAGACAGAAAAGCTCTTCTTGAAGCCTACGAAAACCCGGATATGCACAAAAATCTGATTGTCCGTGTCGGGGGATATTCGGAATACTTCCATAGACTTCCGAGGAATCTTCAGAAAAGCATTATTTCCAGAAGCATTTACAGTTAACAAAAACAACTCCCGTATGGCAAAGCACGCTGTACGGGAGAATTCTTATACAAAAAACTCCCGCAGAACCGAAGTCCCACGGGAGAAAAATTCTATTCAAATGAAGGAAACGAAGTTTCCAACCTCGATTATGCATTATGCATTATGCATTATGCATTTTATTTTTTTACTTGCCCCAAGAAACGAGTACATATGCTACGTCCTTAGAGTCAATCTTTCCGTCTCTGTTGAGGTCGTACTTAGCGTAGTCGTTGTACTTAGCTGTATCCATGTTTTCACCGAAGTAGGATACTACTGCGGAGAGGTCGTAGATGTTGATGAGGCTGTCCTTTACGATGTCACCTGCGAGGAAGGTTACCTTCTTTGCGGAGGAGTCTTTACCTACTTCAACCTCGATGGCGTTGTCCTTTACGTTGTTCCAGAAGTTGAGGGTCTTCTTTTCCTTGCAGTTCATTGTTACGGTGTAGCGGGCTGTTCTGTAGCCTGCGCCTTCAACTGTTACGTTGTAGGATGTATTTACTGTGAGAACATCCGTTACTGTTATAACATATGCACCGTCAACAAATTCTGCAAAATACTTTGCATCTGCCTTGTCGTTTTCTGTATCGATATCTGTCGCAACAGCATCAGAGCCGAGCTTTATTACAATTGCTTCCGCAAGGTCACCGCCTGCAACTGTTACTGTCATATCCTGGTATGCGATTACATTATCGTTTACGGAATTCGGGAAATCAACATTTATAATGAGGTTTCTTGTAGGAACTGCAATGTATGCATCTTCAATCTCATTGCTGATAATAAGTTCACCGTTCTGAACGCCGTCCTCGTCATTGGGAACGAAGGTATCAACGATATTGTCATAAAGCTTTGTTGTGTGAACTGCATTTGTATCGCCTACGATTTCAAAGCCATACTTACCATAGCCTACAAACTTAACCTGACCGATTGTGATTGTGTTTGCTGTATCGGTGTCAACGTTATCATCCTTGTTCTTATAGTGGAATTCGTATCTGTCTGCAGAGTTGTTTACGGGATTAATTGCAACTTCATCGTTGGATGCAATGATTTCATAAGCCATATCGTGAACGGATGTGAGCTTGAATGTGAGGTCAGCGGAGTTGAGTCTGTTGATGATATCATCGTCAGTCGCAACGAGGTTTATGTTGTAAACCATTTCGCCCTCGGCTGTTTCTTCTGTTACATTCACAAATTCAACCTTGATTGCCTCAACAACATACTTTTCATCAACTATTACATACATTCCGTCGTGTTCTGCAACACAAGCGAATGCAGATGTTGTATATTCGGAAACATCGGAGTCAAAAGCACCACCAGAAACAAAAGGATTAAATGTACCTACAACAGTAAGTCCGTTACTATTTTCTGATTTAAATGTGCCACCCGTCACTGCAACAGTAACATTGGAATTATTTGTATTTCTAACTGTAAGTCCACCATAGTTAACACCATAGAACTCGCCACCGTTTACAGTCAAAGATACATCGGGATTACATTCCCTGCCGTAGAAGTAAAGACCACCTTCAATAACGCCACCATTCACAACTACATCATTTGTATATCTATTGTAGTCAGAATATGTATCTGCGTAAACAGCAATTGTTGTGTCATTTATAACAGTACCGCCATTCATGGTAAAGATTGAATTTCCGCCCCATGAATAGTTATTTACGGTATATCTGCCATAACCCTTGGTAGACTTGTTTTCGAGAGTACCTGCGTTAAGAGTAAGTGTACCGAAGTTAAGAATTGTAGAGTGAATCTGTGAAGAGCCGGATTCCTGAGTACCATCAAATGCAAAGACAATCTTACCGTTCTTTTTTGCACTTGTATCTGTGATTATAAGGTCACCGTAGTTAAGTATTGCAAGTGTATCATACTTTGCATCGTCCGCCCCCTTAACAGAAATAACCTTGCCGTTAAGGTCGAGTGTGATTATGTCGTTCTTTTCTATACAAATAAATGCGCTCTTGGCACTTACAGCATCTGCAGCGGGATTCACTGTATATTCGATATCATAAATTACAGTAACTGTATCACCGGGCTGTGCTGCGGCTATTGCTTCGGGAAGTGTTGTGAAATATTCATCGCCAATCTTGGCAACGTTTATCACAACGCCTGTTTCATTCTTATTGCCGTTGTAGTTTGCAAAGTTATAAAGCTCTGTCTTCGTCTCACCTGCAACTGTCATTGTGCTTGCAGTAGCTGTATTATCGCTTACTGTAAATTCACCGTTGTCATTGATCTGAAGAGCACCGAAGATAAGACCGTAGCTGTCGGTATAATCGGCATCATCAGCCACTTCGATATCAACATTGGACAATTCGTTATCTTCAAAAGCAAGAACAGAAGAGATAACACGTCCCGCAACACCGCCTACAATACCGTTGCTTGACTTAATATTAACATTGGAAACTGTATTTCCGATGATTTCGGAAGACCCTGCGGAAACAAGACCTACAAGACCTGCAACATCAATCGAACCGCTGATTGTGCCGTTGAAATCAACCTTACAATTTGTAACGTTAAGCTGACCGCCACCAACAAGACCCGCTGTTTTGCCGCTACCTGTAACGTTTGTCTCACCGATAACATTTACATTGTCAAGTGTTGTAGTCGCAGATGTTCTTGCAAAGCCTACAACTACAGCAGTATAGTTGCTGTCACCGGTAACTGTTACATCCTTAAATGTAACATCCTTGATTGTTGCGCCGTAGGTCAATCCGAAGAAGCCAACGTTGGATGTACCTGTACCGTCTATTTCAAAATCAGAAATTGTGTGTCCCTGACCGTCAAATATACCACCGAATCTATGGTTGTCATCGCATACAACAGGAAGCTCTGCACCGCCAAAGTCAATGTCAGCTGTAAGCTTGAATGTCTTTCCGCTGAAAGCAACCTTGGGATTCTGGTAGTTGATGAGGAGTCTGAAAAGTGCAACATCGTTTGCGGTATTAAGAAGATATGCACCGTCCTCGTCCTTTGCGAATGCTTCGTCAACGGTAACATTGGATTCCGCCTTTACAGTATAAACATCTCCTTCAAGAACCGCTGCATAGCCAAAGGGTAAGAAAGCAGAGGGATTAGCGGAGAATGTACCGCCGGAAATATTGATTGTACCGCGCTTGCCTTCAATTATATTGCCGTTGTATGTACCTGCATCAATATTGATAAGACCGCCGTTTTCAGCCTTAACGTCACCTGTTACGTTTGCTGATTTAACATTTGTCTTTTCACCGACACCGTAAATTGCGATACCGTCAGCCTCTGTTGCAATAACATTGCAAGCTGTGATATCAAGGTTATTACCGCCACTTGTCTGGTTATTGTATACGGGATACGCTCCGTCAACACCGGTATCTGTGATAGTACCGTAAGCACCACCATCCATTTCAGCACTACCATTGATGTGAACTGTACCGTTTGTTGTCTTGAATGTACCTGTAAGGGTGTATCCCTTAAGATAGAATGTGTAAGACTTACCGCTTGTTACCTCTACATCCTGTGTACAGTCTCCGAGAAGAATAATTGATTTTCCTTCGGGATTGCCCTCAAGCGTAAACGCATCGTTAAGCGTATCAAAGTAAATGTCTGTTCCCGCAAGCATTGCAACATCTGCAGCTTCCTGAGCGAAAGCAACAAAAGCCATAGAGCCTGCAAGCATTGCACCCGCAAACAACGAGAGCAAAATCTTTTTGATTTTCATAATTCTTTCCTTCCTCCCTTTTATAGGATTAAAATTTACTGTTTTACATAATATAAAAACAATGTCATCAGTATATCACCTCAAAGCAAAAAAGTCAAGCAATTATTAGTAATTAGTTTATATTTTGATTACTTTTTTGTATATAAAAAACCGCAGTCCTCAAAGAACCGCGGTTTATTAATCATATAATTACAACCGAAATCACACCAGTACCGCTCCGTTTTCAATCGCCCATTTTTCGCACTTTTCAAATCCGAAGGCTATGTCCTTCGGGGAGTGGGCGTCACCCGAGAGAGTTAGCCTTCCGCCGTGCGATGCTATTGTGCGGAGAATGTCGGTCGACGGATAAGGAAGCGTTCTGTAGCCTCTTGTTATCGCGCCTGTGTTGATTTCAAAGGGGATGCCGTAGGGAACCAGCTTTTTTATGCATTCGGTGTAGGCGGATATGTATCTCGGATTTTTTGTGTCGATTCTCGGGCTTTTTTCGTTGAACTTTGTGATAAGGTCAATGTGTCCGATTATATCGCACTTGATTCTGTTGGGGATGTCAGCGACCTTTTTGTAGTAGTCCTCGCACAGGGACATATAGTCACCGTCGAAGTATTTGTTGCAGATATCGTCAAGGAGCTCTACCGTAAGGTCCAACGGCGGGTATTCGCCGTCGGGGGTACGGAAGTAGTGATATGAGCCTATGACATAGTCGTAGCCCTCCGTTGAGGTTTCGCTGTAGTAGTCCTGCTCGACACCGCAAAGGATTTTTATTTTGTCCTTATATTTGTCCGCAAGTCCTCTTATGCACGCCTTGTATTCGTCTATGCGCTCCAATGCGATACAGCACTCCAAATCAAAGGGAACATGGGAATGAACGGAAAAGCCGATGCATCCGAGTCCCTTTTCAAGAGCGGAAAGGACATACTCCTCGGGATCCGCCTTGCCGTCGCAGAAATTGGTGTGCATATGTCTGTCGGCGAGAATCATTTGGTCATTTTCTCCTGCTTTACCTTGTGGTCGATAACATGACGGGAAGCAAGCTCGCGGTGCACATCCTCAAGGGAGATTCCCATTTCAACCATAAGTACCATTACATGGTATGCAAGGTCTGCGATTTCGTAGATTGTTTCCTTCTTGTCGTCGGACTTTGCGGCAATGATTACCTCGGTGGACTCCTCGCCTACCTTCTTGAGGATTTTATCAAGACCCTTTTCGAAAAGGTATGTTGTATAGGAGCCTTCCTTCTTATCGGTCTTTCTGCCTCTGATGAGCTCAAGAAGTCCTTCATAGGAGAATTCTGTAAGTGTTTCGCTTTCGGCGATTCTCTTTGTAAAGCAGGAATCTGTACCGGTGTGGCAAGCGGGACCTTCCTTTTCAACCATAACCACAAGAGCGTCGCTGTCGCAGTCTGCGGTGATGGAAACGATATGCTGAACATTACCGCTGTGCTCGCCCTTGAGCCAGAGCTCCTGACGGCTTCTTGACCAGAAGCAGGTAAGCTCCTTTTCAAGAGAAATTCCGAGGCTTTCCTTGTTCATGTAAGCAAGAGTAAGCACCTTCTTGGATATAGCATCCACAACTATTGCGGGAATAAGACCCTTTTCGTCGAACTTTAAGTCTTCGATTTTGAAATTTGTAATCATCTTAAATTTACCTCTCAATTATTAAAATAAAGATTTGCAACGCAACTCAACAAAAGTCCGCTTACGGTCTTGATTTTGCATTTTGCATTTTGCACTTTGCATTCTTTTTAAATTCTCACGGGAATTCCGTTGTTTTTAAGCTCTGCCTTAAGGTCGGAGATTTTTACTTCGCCGAAGTGGAAGATTGATGCGGCAAGACCTGCGTCAACCTTGGGAAGTGCCTTGAACAAATCGGTGAAGTCAGAGATTTTGCCCGCACCGCCCGAAGCAATTACGGGGACGTCCACGACATTGCAGACAGCCTCAAGCATTTCAAGGTCGAAGCCGCCCTTTACTCCGTCTGTGTCGATGGAATTGAGAACAACCTCTCCCGCGCCGTTGTCAACGCATCTCTTAATCCAGGAGATTGCTTCCATACCCGTGTTTTCTCTGCCGCCCTTGGCGAACACTCTGAATACTCCGTCAACTCTCTTTACGTCCGCGGAAATTACAACGCACTGGTCGCCGTATCTCTTTGCCGCCTCGTAGATGAGGTCGGGAATTCTTATAGCACCCGAGTTTACGCTGACCTTATCTGCACCGCACTTGAGTACTCTGTCAAAGTCGTCAACGGTGTTGATACCGCCACCGACGGTAAGAGGAATAAACACCGAGCGAGCCGCCTCGCACAGGATGTCCGTAAAAATCGCTCTGCCTTCTGCGGATGCGGTTATATCGTAAAATACAAGCTCGTCAGCACCGCAGTCGCTGTAGTACTTTGCAAGCTCAACGGGCGAGGAAACATCGGAAAGTCCTTCGAAGTTTACGCCCTTCACTACCCTGCCGTTTCTTACGTCAAGGCAAGGAATTATTCTTTTTGTTATCATTTTGCAGCCTCCACAGCTTCCTTTATGTTAATTGCGCCGGTATAATAAGCCTTGCCGATTATAGCACCGTAGATATCAAGTGCGCGGAGCTTTACAACATCCTCCATTGAGGAAACGCCGCCCGAAGCGATGATATTCATACCGAATCTTTCGGAAAGATTTCTGTACAATTCGTGGTTCGTGCCCATCATCGCGCCGTCCTTGGAGATATCCGTGCAGATGAGAGTCGAGATGCCGATATTCTGCATTTTCTCACAGAATTCAAAGCACTCGAAGCCGCTCTTTTCTGTCCAGCCCTTGATTGCAACATAGCCGTCCTTGATGTCAACGCCTACCGCAATTTTGTCGCCGTACTTCTTTGCCGCTTCAAGAAGAAATGCTTCGTCTGTAACGGCGGCGGTACCGAGAATAACTCTGGAAACGCCTGCCTCAAGGTATTTTTCTATAACCTCAAGACTTCTGATTCCACCGCCGACCTCGGCACGAAGTCCTGTTGTGGAAACTATCTTCTTTATTGTTTCGATATTGGGTGTACCGCCCGTTTTTGCGCCCTCAAGGTCTACAATGTGAATCCACTGAGCGCCGCTCTTATAAAAGTCCTCGGCGATTTCCCAGGGTCTTTCGCTGTAGACGGTTACTTCATTGTAGTCGCCCTTGAAGAGTCGGACGGCTTTGCCTTGTAAAAGGTCTATTGCAGGGAAAATAAGCATGGTTCCTCCGAAAATCAATGCATAATGCATAATGCATAATGCATAATTATTGTCAATTTCACTTCGTGAAATTTACTTTATAATTGTATCCGCTTCGCGGTTATATAAAACCATTTATATACAGCTCGTCTTCAGTAAAAGCCGAAGATTATAAAGCCGAACACAACTACCGCTTGCGGTCTTGATTATGCATTATGCATTATGCATTATGCATTAACTTTCACAGCTCGCAAAAGCCTCTAAGTATCTCTAGTCCCACGTCTCCGCTCTTTTCCGGGTGGAACTGGCAGCCGAAAACATTGTCGCGTTCTACTGCGGCACAGAGGTTTGCGCCGTATTCGGTGTAGGCTATTACGTCGTCGGCACAGTCTGTGGCGAAGTATGAGTGTACGAAGTAGACAAAATCGCCGTTCTTGATGAATCTGAAAAGCTTGCTTTCTTTTGAGGTGAAGTCAAGGGCATTCCAGCCGATGTGCGGGATTTTGAGGTCCTCGGGAATTACGCCCTTCATAGGGACAACAGAGCCCTTGAGAAGTCCGAGTCCCTCGTGCTCTCCGTATTCGTAGCTCTTTTCAAAAAGAAGCTGCATACCGAGGCAGATACCCATAACGGGCTTTCCCGCCTTGGCTTCGGATACCACTACATCACCGAGTCCGCTGTTTTTAAGCTTTTCGGCGGCATCTCCGAATGCACCTACGCCGGGGAGAATTATTTTATCGGCAGAGCGGATTACGCTTTCCTCACTTGTGACAACAACCTTTACGCCTATTTTTGCAAAGGATGATTCAAGGGAGAAGAGGTTTCCTACGCCGTAGTCAACTATTGCTATCATTAAAGTACTCCTTTTGTTGAGGGAATCTCGTCTGCGAAATCCTTGTCTATTGCAACAGCCGCCTTGAGAGCTCTTGCAACGGATTTGAATGTTCCCTCGATTATGTGGTGGGAATTCGTGCCCGCCATCTGCTTTATGTGAAGTGTACAAAGAGCGTTTCTTGTAAAGCCGAGCCAGAATTCCTCACAAAGCTCGGTGTCAAAGTCGCCTACCTTTTCGGTGGGGATTTCAAGACCGTAGGCAAGGAAGCTTCTGCCCGAAAGGTCTACCGCGGAAAGGATAAGTGCCTCGTCCATGGGGAGAAGCATACTTCCGTAGCGTACAATTCCTCTCTTTTCGCCAAGAGCCTCGTCAAATGCCTTACCGAGGACTATTCCTATATCCTCTGCCGTGTGGTGGTAGTCGACATAGGTATCACCGTCGCACTTTACGGTAAGATCGAATCTTCCGTGCTTTGCGAAAAGGGTGAGCATATGGTCAAGGAAGCCACAGCCCGTGGCGATTTCGCTTTTGCCTGTGCCGTCAAGATTGAGCCTGAGCTCTATTTTTGTTTCCGCGGTGTTGCGGATTATTTCCGAATTTCTCATTTTTTGTGTTCCTTTCGGATGTTTATTTTACTATTTCTGAAAGCTTTGAAAGAAGGGCGTCCATCTGCTCTTTTGTGCCGATGGTGATTCTGTTATACTGACATATTTTTTCCTTTGTGAAGTGACGGACAAGAATTCCCGCTGACTTCAGCTCCTCGTAAATCTTCTGTCCGGAAACCGTGGGATGCTTTGTAAACACGAAGTTTGTGCTTGAGGGAAGTGTTTCAAAGCCGAGCTCTGTGAGCTTTTCAACGGTATATTTTCTTGTTTCGATTATGTACTTACAGTTATTTTCAAAGTATTCCTTATCCTCAAGTGCACCGACACCTGCCGCCATTGTCATACGGTTGATGTTGTAGGGATTTGTGGAGTACTTGATTGTATTCATATCCTGAATAAGCTTTGCACTTGCAACGCCGAAGCCAAGTCTTGCACCCGCCATTGAGCGGGATTTTGAGAATGTACCCGTAACAATGAGGTTGTCGTACTTCTTTATAAGAGGCACACAGCTTTCACCGCCGAAATCAACATAGGCTTCGTCAATGACTACGATATTGTTCGGATTGGACTTTATGATTTCCTCGATTTTTTCTCTTGAAAGTGCTATGCCCGTGGGGGCGTTGGGGTTGGCGATGAATATTGTTTTGTTTATTCCGATATAATCGTTTGCATCGATTGTGAAATCGTCCTTGAGCGGGATTTCAATATACGGTACATTGTTTATCTGTGCGAATACGGTATAGAATCCGTATGTGATGTCCGCAAACGCCGCAGGATGATCATCGTCGCAATATGCCATAAATGCAAAATTGAGAATCTCGTCCGAGCCGTTTGTGCAAAGCACCTCGGAATAGTCAACGCCGAGGGCTTCGGCAAGCTTTTCCGCAAGGACACGGCATTCGGGGTCGGAATAAAGCTGAAGCGTTTTTGCCATCTCGCCTGCCGCCTTTATTGCTTTTTCGGAGGGCGGAAAGGGAGATTCGTTTGTGTTAAGCTTGATATATTGCATATCCTTGGGCTGTTCACCGGGAGTATAGGGAACAAGCGAGGAATATTTTTTGCTGAAAAATCTGCTCATAATTAAGTTCCTTTTTTGAATGCATAATGCATAATGCATAATGCATAATCATTGTTAATTTCACTGCGTGAAATTTTCTTTTTGATTTTATCCGCGACGTAGGATTGGATTTGTTGCTTTTATTATTTGCTTATGTTAATACAAATCACTTAAATCTGCAAAATGTACTATAACCCACACAATGCCTTTTTAATAACAAACGAAGGAAGCGAAGCTTCCAACCTCGATTATGCATTATGCATTATGCATTATGCATTTCAAATTCAACACTCTTCCTCAATCCTTACCACCGCACTCTTTGCGTGTGCAGTAAGTCCTTCCTTCTTTGCGAAGAACTCAACATCTCTTGCAACCTCTGCCAGTGCATCCTTTGTGTAGTATGTGTACTGTGTTTTCTTCACGAAGTCATCAACGGAAAGCGGGCTTGAGAACTTTGCTGTACCGCTGGTGGGAAGTGTGTGGTTGGGACCTGCGAAATAGTCGCCGAGTGCTTCGGGACAGTTTCTGCCCATAAAGATTGAGCCTGCGTGACGGATTGCGTCGAGATAGTCGAAGGGATTATCTACGCAAAGCTCGAGATGCTCGGGAGCGATTTCGTTTGCGATTTCTATTGCGACATCGAGTGTGTCGGCAACGATAATTTTGCCGTTGTCGTCGATGGATACTCTTGCGATTTCTTCACGCTCGAGCTGCTTTAGCTGTATCTCGATTTCGTCTCTTACCTTTTCGGCAAAGTCTGCGGAATCGGTAACGAGTACGGCACTTGCCATCTTGTCGTGCTCTGCCTGGGAAAGAAGGTCTGCCGCAACATGGCGGGGATTGGACTTTCCGTCGGCAACAACAAGGATTTCGCTGGGGCCTGCAATCATATCGATGGAAACAACGCCGTAAACCTGCTTCTTTGCTTCCGCAACAAATGCGTTACCGGGGCCTACGATTTTGTCAACCTTCGGAACGGATTCGGTACCGTAAGCGAGAGCCGCAACAGCCTGTGCACCGCCTACCTTGAAGATTTTATCAACGCCCGCAATCTTTGCCGCCGCAAGAATAACGGGGTTTACCTTGCCCTCACGATTGGGAGGAGTTACGATTACAACCTCACGGCATCCTGCGATTTTTGCGGGGATGGAGTCCATAAGAACGGTTGAAGGATATGCCGCAGTACCGCCGGGAACATAAAGACCCGCTCTGTCAACGGGGATAACCTTCTGTCCCATAACAATACCGCTCTCGTCGTTTATGATAAAGCTGTTTCTTACCTGCTTTTCGTGGAACTTGCGGATATTTGCCGCCGCCTTTTCGAGGATTTCAAGAAACCTCGGCTCTACAAGTGTAAGAGCTTCGTTTATTTCCTCTTCACTTACGAGAAGGCTTGTAAGCTTTGCCTTATCGAATTTTTCGCAGTATTCGTAGAGAGCCTTATCGCCGTTCTGTCTTACGTTTGCGATAATATCGGAGACGATTTCCTCCACATTCATTTTTGCTTCAACTCTTGCGAAGATTTCCGAATTCGGGACTTCGCCGTACTTCATTATTTTTATCATTTTATACCACCCACTGTTTGTAAAAATGCATAATGCATAATGCATAATTGAGGATGATTTGCTTTGCAAATCTTCATTGGATTAAAAAATAATTGTGCTGATATGAGTCATATATTTTATGATTAAATAATTTTTGATTTATAATTACAGCAATCAAAAAATATT
>JAFYPA010000109.1 GCA_017560085.1 Clostridia bacterium | reverse complement strand
CTTATACATATGAATGGTATTACAAAGAACGCCGTGACAATGTAACAATTAAAAACGGCGACTATGTGAAAGATGCAAGTTCCGAAGCACTTGTTCTTTCTGTTGAAAAAGAAAACACACTTTTGGGCGTAAAGATTTATTGTAAGATTACTGATAGCTTAGGCGATAGCGTAACAACAGAGCCTGCTACAGTTTACGGACCTTTCTCAATGCCCGTCGATGACTGGACTTTGGCAGCAGGTAGGAACACGCTTATTGGCAGAGTTGCTGACGGTATTCTTAAAAAAGGTGAAAAGGTTTCTGTTATAAGAAACGGCAAGGTTATCGCAATCGGCACGGTTAAGGATATTCAGATGTTTGAAAAGTCTCTTGACAAGGCGGTTAAGGGTGACAACGCGGGCATCGTATTTGAAAAGCAGGACGGAGCGACACCGGGCACGGGCGACACGGTAGTAAAATATCAGCCCGATCACAAGGTTGATACAAGTGATATTATAAACTGATTCGGTGTTAATTCAGATTAACATAAAAAACAAAAGGGAGGAACGATTATGGGACTCTGCAATTTCTTTAAAAACATCTTCGGCAAAAAGACCTGCGCCTTCTGTGGCGGAGAGTGCGGAATGTTAAACCGTACTAAAATCAAGGGTGATGAGTATATCTGCGGTAAATGTGACGATATGTGCTCGCCCTACATTCAGAAGTACAGATTCACCAAGGACGAGTTATCCGAGCATATGGAGTATATGAAGCGCTCCGACCGTATTTACAAGGAGGCTGTGCTCGCAGGCAATTCCGAGCGTTATCCTTCGGCAACCGCAAGACAGGGCATAGAATTCTTTGACGATATCGGAATGTTCCGTATCATAGACGGCTCAAGAGACAGCAAGGAAAGCTATCCCAAGGAAATGCTCCGTTACGACCAGGTCGCAAGCTATGAGCCGTACATTGAGGAATCCGAGGAGGAAACCGAGGACGGTAAGAAAGAAATAGTATTCGGCGAGGGCGGTATAAAAATCACTCTTGCAGGCTGTGAGGACGAAACGGCAGATGTTCGGAGAGGAAGCCGTGCACATCCTTACATCACGCAGGAAATCACTGTTTGCTTTGCCGCAAACGACAGAGAAAAGGAAGCTTATCTCAAATACGCAGAAAATGCAATCGACCACTTTGACCGCATATTCGGTGTAAATGATAACAATCCGGGTCTTCTCAGAAGAAGTATGTCAAAGAAAGATAAGCGAGACCTTGCAGCAGCCATTGCAATTACAAATACCGTTATTGATGCGGTGAAAATTGCGAAGGACGGTGACGGGGCTTCGGAAGAAAAGATGGCTGAAATCCAAAAGAATATGAATGCGGTGGACGATGCCCTAACAGGCGGACTTGCAGAGTACTCAAGGCGTGCCGATGCGGCGGAGGCTAAATTCAATTAAATTTAAAATATTAAATTTCGGAGGTATTAATCGTGAAAAGATTATTTGCTTTACTTATGGCGGGAATGATGATTATTTCCCTTTCGGCCTGCAAGAACGACAACGCAGAGGACTATGACGACACAGAGGACGCATACGAGGAGAGCTATGACGAGGAGGTCGTAACAAAGGTTAATATGGTCTACGGCGACGACGAAACTGCAGTTACTCTCAGAAAGCCGTCAAACGCTACCTTTGCGATAGGCGCAGAGGAGGCTCTTGATGCGGGAGACCTTATAGTACTCTGTGCCGACGACTGGTCGTGGGATGCAGAGATTATGGGCTACAAATATTACGAAGGAATCGGCAGTAACGTTCCCTTTGTTGATTACTATTTTGCGGGAGAGGTTGTTTCGGAGGAATACACATCCTACAGCGAAAAGGTTACCGACCTCGGCATCAAATATATGGGCAAGCCCGTAATGGCAATCAGATACACATATACAGAGGCGGATGACGAGGAGGAATACTCCGAATGCTTCCTTGGCTTTGAATACGAGGGAACAAACGACTGCGGTCTTATGGGTCTTAAAATAATGCCCTACGACGAGGCTCCCTCAGACAGCGAGCTTAAGAATCTGTTCAATGAGCTTTTCTTTATCGAAAGATAAACCCACAGCCCTGCGGAAGGGGGCACCCGCTCCCTTCCCTTCAAAAGCCTTAAAGGCAGATTCTTTTATGGCTTTTGAAAGGAAATAATCCGCCAAAAAATGAAAGGAGTTACGTATTATGTCAAAAAAATCATTAAGCGCAGGTCTTGCACTCTGTATTGTGCTTTCGCTTTGCTCCTGCAAAAAAACGCCTGAGAATGTTGTACCGACACCGCCCGTGGACACCGTGCCGTCAACATCGGAGAATGCTGCCGCGCAAAAAGAACCCGAAGAGGAAGTAACCTTCATTTCGGTGATGCTCGGGGATAAAAATATTGAAGACTGGAACGACAACAACGTTATCGCCAACGTAAACCGAAACAGTCTGCGACTTTCGGAGAATAACGAGGGAGATTTTTCAGAGCTTGAAAACACCTTCCGTGAGCTTGACAACGATGCTGCGACAAAAGCGAAATCCTCGCTGAGCGAGCTTATGACAGCGGCGAAGGATTTATCCGGTGATGATTTCAATCCTCTGTATCTTGAGGAAACGTCAAAAACGCTTGTACAAAGAGCCGATACGAAAATTGTAAGCTTCCTTGAGGATATATTCGTATATTCGGGCGGTGTACATCCCGACTGTTACTACAAAACGACAAGCATAGATACAAAGACCGGCAGAATTCTTGCCCTCTCCGATGTTACCGCAAATACGGACGGGCTTCCCGATATACTCGAGGCTGAAATTACCGATAAATATGACTGTGTGAAATTCGACGAAAATCAGCTTTCTGAGATTTTCACGGGTTATTCCGCCGAGGATTACAATTGGACTCTTGACTATCAGGGAATTACATTCTGGTTTAGTCCCTATGATATTGCATCATACACGGTAGGCCCTCTTTCCGTAAAGCTGTATTTTGATGAGTACCCGGATATAATACGGAACGAATACAAAACAGCCCCCTCGGACAGCTACTGCATAATGCTTCCCAAGGGTCAGAAAATCGACTTTGACCTTGACGTTTCGGACGGCAAAAAGGACACCCTTGAGATAGACCTGACACCCGACAAATTCGGCTCGTACAGTATGCTTTCCGTCACGGTGAACGGAAACACCTTTACCGACGAAATAAACTACGCTTATGACTTTGACGTATACCTTGCCCGCATCGGAGACAAAAATTACATCTATTCCGATTCATGGAGTGACAACGGCTATCATATGTTCAGCACCTGGGACATAAACGGAGAAAAGCCGCGTATTGCCGAGGAGCTGTATAACACAAAGCTCGCAACTGTATATATCGAGGAAGGCGAAAACGACGGAGCTGTTTACAAAAGGGCATTCACCAATCCTTCGGCATTCAGACTTGAAAAGCGTGTTGAAATTTTGGGCACAAGAGAAATATGGGCGAATTTCGAAATAAGCAGGGTTGACGGAACGCCGCAGCTTACCGACGACGAATACACCTTCAACGAGGGTCACGGTCTTGTGCTTAAGATTCCAATGGCTGCAAGGGTTGTTCCCGATATGGTCACACACGAGGTAGGTGAAGGAATGCATCTTACTCCCTGCTGGACGGACGGTGAAACATACGTGGATTTAATGACGGAAAACGGCTGGACACTCAGATTTGACATTGATGTATCCGACTATCCCATAACGGTCAACGGCATTCCCGAGGCTGAATGCTTTGAAGAATTATTCTATGCGGGGTGATAAAATGAGGACGGTGAAAAATATTATGAAGCTTATTACTGTTATACTGGCTCTTGCAGCGAGCCTTTTCGGATGCTCCGAGCCGAAGCTTACGGTAGACGACGGTCCCGGTATGGTATATCACGACAGCGATTATCGCACGGAATATGCAAACGCCTTTGAATTTGACGATTACGAGGGTCAGCCCCACTTTGCTGTGGCATTTTTAGGCTACGGCGACAAAGCAGAATTCAGAAACAACTATGTAAAGGACGTATTCAAGGACCTATCCGAGGAGTCTGTAGATAAAATCCGACACTTTGATTTTGAGGGCGACGAATGGTATCTGATTGTACCGAGATACAAGGACGACGTTGAGATAAGAAATCTTGACACGGAAGAAGCAATTACCGTTCACCACGGAGATGCATTCACGGTAAAATGCAATCTGTCTGACCTGCACCCCAATATCGAGGTTACCACCGCGCACGATTACGGCGGTTACAGATTTTCTCCGCAGATGGGCGGTGACGGAAGGCTTATAACAGGTACAGACGTGCACGATATCACGGATTATTCTGCAATTGAAGGAAATTGAATTTTAAAATCATCAGCTTATAAGAGCTATCGCAAAAAGGAAAAGGTGATTTAACCATGAGGAAACTATTTTTACTTTTAATTTGCTTTGTAACGCTTTTCAGCCTGAATTTTATAGCATCTGCGCAAACGCAAACGGAAACCGAGGAAGCTCCGACCGTTGTGGAAATCTCAACGTGGGACGAATTCTCCAATGCATTCAAGGGCGTTGACAAATATTCGGGAAAAAGCTACACCTTCAAGCTTACAAAGGATCTGTATATGGAAACCGAGGATTTCCCCGAAAAGCAGTCCTACGGTGTGCGAGTTATTGTATACGGATGCAACATTACCTTTGACTTTAACGGCCACACGCTTAACTGTGATGCGGACAGCGATAATATAAATAATTTTATCAGCGTCCATCTTTGCTGTGTAAGTCCCGAGGAGCCTGTAAATCTTACCTTTACCGACTCTGTGGGCGGCGGAGGTATTTTCTTCAAGTCCGTGCGACGTGACAAGAAAACTCTTTCGGCGCTGTATATTACGGAGGAGCTTGTTTACAAAAATGTAATACCCTATGTAATGGTATATCCGTCCAACAAGGTTACCTTCAACGGAGGTATTTACAGCCTTGAATCTAAGGCGGATTGCAGAGAGTACTACTGGTCGGATTTAAGCGAGCAATCCCTGTGGCTTGACTACAGATACCGTGCCGCGGTGGTTGCCGACCACGTCGGTAATATTGTAATCAACGACGGCTTTTTCTACGCAAAGGCGCTTAATAATGCCGCAAATGGTCCTCTGGCGGCGTTCGGTACATCAAGCGACCGCAGCTCCAGAGAAATCGGAATACAGCCTACATACTTTGTAATCAACGGCGGTGTATTTCAGTCAAGCAGTGCGTCCGTATATCATTTCGGCAACAACATATATAATTCCAAGGGATATGTTATAGTACCACAGATCAAGGGCGGTATTTTTATCGGTTACCTTTCCTTTGCAAAGGATGCGTTTGAGTCATTCACAACAAACAATCTGAAGGATAAGCGTCTCAACTTCGATGATTCGACAGAGGTATTCAGAGACACAGGCTCCGGAGAATCCAATCAGCGCTTCGTTACCTACCACGATTTGATTTACAATACAGATAAGTTAATTGTACTGAGCCGTTCCTTCCTCGGCTTTAAAACGTCACCCGCTGCAATGTGGACAACCACCCAGCCGATGGAGCGTCCCTTTGATATGACGGAAACGTTTTCAATGTCCTATAAAAATTTAATTTACCTGAATGCGCTTTTTGATGACATGAAGGTAGAAACCTCCATCCTCGCAGGCACCGATAAAAACAACTTGACGGTGTATGACGGTATAACATCCAAGGAAATAAACTACAACGACTATTATGACAGTAACAAGGCGGAGAATCACGTATACGTAAGATTGGTTCTGTCGATTATTCATAACGAAAAAATGTATTCCTATTCCACGACCTATGATGTGACACTCACTCCTCCGAAGCCCGCCACAATTACCGCACAGCCGGAATCGGTAAGGGTAGAGCCCGGCGAATGGGCGGAGCTTACCGTTGCGGCAGACCACGCAAGAGGCTATGTATGGTATTATTATCAGGACGGTCAGAAAATTCCTCTCGACCAGTATAAGTCCATGCTTTTCGATGATGACGAAATCGAGGGTGAAACCACGGATACCCTTAGAATAAACCTCGATTCCGTCACAAGCGGAACGTTCTACTGTGTAGTCAAGGGCTTGGACGGAAGCACAACAAGCACAAGCCGTGCAACGATAACCTTCGGAGGTAGTCCCGTTGTTACCGAGTTTTCGGGCGGTGAATACATCGAGGGCGGTATCGCACAGTTCAAGCTCCGTGCAAATTACGCCGACAAGGCTGTATGGTACGTTGAAGAAAGAAGAAGCGGAAATTATACGGTCTATACGCTGAAGGAATTTGCCGAAGCAACAGGCTGTGAATATACCGAGAGGGTAAACAAGCTTCTCCGTAACAACACGTACGAAACAACGGTAGTATTCTATGATGTAACCGAAGCATTTGTACGAAGCTATTCCGTGGGCTATGAATTGTCAAACAAGCTCGGAAAGATAGACTTTAGTCCGGATAATGCTCTGCCGTTTACAAAGAAGATAGAAAAGCCTGAGATAACCGTTGATATTTCCCCGAATGAGGCTTGTTACGAGGGTGAAAATCTTTCCTTCTTCTTTGCGGGAAAGAAAATATCCCTTGCCGAGTGGAGCTTTGAAAAGCCCGACGAGGACGGAATTATGATTTCCTATAGCATAGATGACTTAAGAGAAGCATTCCCCGAATCAAAATTTGAAGCAACCCTCACCACCGATGCACAAACGGGTGAAAGCACGGCAAAGCTTAAAATCACCAACGCAAGAGCGGAGCTGAGTGATTATTCGGTCTTTGCATATGCAATAAACAACACGGGCAGATACTTTGTGGGCGTTTCGTCGCCGACCGTAAAGCCTGTTACCGAATACAAAGTAGAGGTGCTTGATACACGCTACCGCAGTATGCGTATCGACTGCGTTGAAGAAGGCAGATATACTCTGGTAATCGCAAGATACAACGGCGGAAAGCTTGAGGGCTTGTATCTTAAGACGCTTGATTGCGCAAAAGGCAGAGCCGTATACGATATGGGCAGGGATTTCAGAGGCAACGGAGTAATCAAGGTTATGATGATAAACAGTAAATTCCAACCCCTTTGTGAGCCTGCTTAAGTAAACGATTCATACAAGCAGTCACGGAAAACAAAAAACGCACAATCAAAAAGGAGAACAAATTATGGGATTTTTAAAATTCGGTCAGGGAATACTTTCCGCCTTGAAAAAAGAAGCGTCAAGGCCTGCGACGGGCGCATCGGCATCTGTGGGCAAGGGCAAAAGCCGTAGTGAGAAATTCACCTTTTCTTCGCTTCCGAAAAATCTCTCCGAGCTTCAGGCTCTTTCGGAAATATCCCTTGACACGCCGTTTAAAACGGTTGCGCTTACACTTCTTGCGCTTTGTCACTTTGAGGAAAACCCAGAGGAAGTATATGAAATGCTTGATTTTCTCAAAGGTCCCGAAAGCGTAAGCCCTTACGAAAAGCAATTTATCAAGGAAAGACTTACCGGTAAATATTATATTCCATTTTCATATTTTATCGGAGCAACGCCCGAAAACGGCTATACTCCCACCTCGCCCTTCACAATCGAGGTATTTGAAAATCCGTACTCCTTTGATAACGAGAATTGGGCAACTCTTTGGGTAAAAAGCGGTGGTGCGGACAATATGCGCTCTGTAAAGCTTCGCAAAAAGCCGTCAACGGGACAGTGGTTTCTGAATGATATTCAATGTCTTTCCGAAATACGAAAGCCTAAGGCAGAGGACCCTTGGGCATAATTTTCAGGAGTGATTGAAATGAAAAGATTTTTAAGCATTATATTAAGCATTGTTACGGTGTTATCGATACTGCCGATAACATCTATGGCTAAAACGGAGTATATCCGTGAGGTGAGCATTTATAATATAGCACCGCCCGTTGCAGGCAAACTGTGGCAGGGCTCTCAGCCGGCAGCCACTTCGGATGCACCATACTCCGTATACGGCACGGTTGAATGGATTGATGAAACCGAAGAACGGATTCTGAAAAACAATGAACAATTCAAAATCGGACACGTGTACACAGTACAGATACGGGTTGAGGTCAAAGACGGCTACGAGTTCGACTCAACCGCTACGGAATACAATATGAAGGGGTATTTTTATTCCGGCGGAAAATGTATAGAAGCAAAGCTCTCCAAGGCTTTTGAGTATCAGAGATGGGCGATGGTGGTAATGAGCTACACCTTCCCCGCATTAAAGGAGCTTGAAAAAATCGAATACGTTGCCATAAGTGACGTAATAGAGCCTAAAATCGGCAGACAGTCAATTGCAAGAGAACAGTATTTAAAATACAGCGAAAACATAGAAGGAATTAACGCCTACTGGCTTGAAAACTATGACTGGGATAATCACTTCTCCGGTGTTTTTAAGGAATCCAAGCGATACACCTTCGTGGTGGAGCTGGCGCCAAAGGACGGCTATTTTTTTGCAGACACCACCAAAATGGTTGCTTCAATCAATGGCAGGGTTGCAGAGGTTCGTGCCGGCAGCGGTACTCTTTTGGTGCTGTATGAGTATAAAACAGGCAAAGCTCTCGAAAAGGTAATGGGCATCGTGACCTTTGACATTGATGCACCGGCAATCGGCGCGCATCCGTCCTTTGAGCCGAAGGATAACCGTGAAGACGGACTTTATTATCTCGATAAACAGCACGAAGGTTCAACAAAGAACGGTGTCATATGGTATGAGGGTGTCGGCAACAACGAAAGAAAAATGACGGAAAACGATACCTTCAAGGCGAATGAAAATTACTATGTGGCGATAAGAGTACGACCGGTTCAGGGATATGAATTCGATACCGATGAAAACGGTGATTTGCTTGTAAGAGGTGCAATCAACGGCAATACGGCAATTGCCGCCGGAAATGAGGAAGCCATGTTTGTCGGATATGCTTTTACACCTCTCAAGGAGGCCGAAACCGAAAAGCCTAAAGACGCAGAAAAACCCAGTGAGCCCGAAAAAGAACCCGAGAAGCCGACCGAAAATCCGCAGGAAGAACCCAAATTAGCCTTCACAGACGTTCCGAAGGATCAGTATTACTACGATGCCGTTATGTGGGCGGTAGACGAAGGCATCACGGGCGGGACAAGCACAACAACCTTCAGTCCCGATGCCCCCTGCACAAGAGGTCAAGTTGTAACCTTCCTTCACAGAATGATAGGCTCTCCCGAGCCTGCGGCAATAGGTATGCCCTTCACCGATGTAAATGAGGACGCATACTATTACAAGAGCGTAAAATGGGCACTCGGAAGCAACATCACAGGCGGTACAAGCGCCACAACCTTCAGCCCCGACACAGCTTGCACAAGAGGTCAGGTTGTTACTTTCCTCTGGCGTACGGCAGGTCAACCAGAAGCCAAATCCGACAAGTGTGATTTCACGGATGTCGGTTCAGACAGCTATTATTACAAGGCTGTTTTATGGGCGGTAGAGCAGGGAATAACAGGCGGAACGAGTGCTGATACATTCAGCCCGGATTCGCCTTGTACACGAGGACAGGTTGTTACATTCCTTTATCGTTTTATAAATAAATAACATTTAAAGCTGCCCTGTATCATTTTGTGATATGGGGCTGAACAATATCAATTTTATATTTTATATCGATTATTTTCCACAAGCTTCAATATCTCACACTTTTCTTGTCTCTTTTCTTACATACTATTTATGAATCCGAAAGGATAAAATAAATATTTAAAAGAAGGAGAAAAAAGATGAACTCTACAAGTTCTTTTTTGAATGACAAAAAGGACCTTGTGTTTTCAAACAAGGTCCTTGAAAATACTGTATTTTATTGTTCGCTTTTGGAGGGAGAGAGGAAAAAGATTTTTGCCCCGAAGAGAAAAAATGAGTTTGCCCCAAAATAAAATCTGTCATTGCAAATGTTATTTTTTCTCTCTTTTCACAAAAAAGGCAAAAACTTTTTCTCTCTCTTTCTCCTTTTCTTTTCCTCTTTTCCTTCTTTTTTGAGAGAGAAAGGAGTGAGAAAGAGAGAGGAGT
>JAFYPA010000013.1 GCA_017560085.1 Clostridia bacterium | reverse complement strand
GTCGGCTTCTGTGTAGAGTATAACAGTTCCAAGTGTGTTCTGAGTCAAAGCCATTGCCGCATCCTTATAGAAGAGACCCTCGTTGATAGACTTGGTATATTCAAACAAGCCCATATTACTCTTGAAGCCGTTCCAATGGGTTGAAGCATTGTATTTTGTGGCAATTGTATCCGCTGAAACAGATGCTTCAAAATTCTCAGGCTTATTGTTGTCTATATTTTTTGTAACAACATAATATCCGTCAGAATCAACATATACGTCAACTCCGCTGTAGTCACCTCTTGCACTTGCATTTGTTCCAAAGAAGAATTTTTCCTTATTTGTAAGGTCGGAGTCACTGTAAAGATCGTAAAATCTACCACCTGTTATTTGTGCATAGCTGTTAGATGCAACACTCAATGATACTTTTTTATTAAATACGCCACCGCTTATAAGTACAAGTGGGCTTCTTCCGGAAATTGTTCCGTTGAAAGTTCCTTGCGTAATATGGAGCTGTGCTGCATTTGTATTATTAGGACAGTTTATGCTGATATTTCCGTTATATGTACCGCCATTAACTTTAATTATTGAACGGTCTTGGAGATTTTTATTTGTGTTTGAATAATTTATTACAGTTCCGGCATTTATTCCACCATCAGCGGTTGCATTTATAATAAGTGTAGTACCGGCACTACCTCTGCCCTTAACAGAAAATTTTATTGCAGTTTTTCCGGTGGCAGTTGACATAGTAAAATCGCCAAGCTCAAGGGTATGCATTTCATTAGAATTCAATGTGATTGTATTTGCCAAAGTAACATCCGCCAAAAGTGTAAGCGTAGTATTATGTGTCCAATTTGCCAGTGCTTCATCAATTGTAGCATATTCGGTGTCGCCAACCTTCGCAACGGAGGCTGCCACATCATCGAACATTTCGATTTCCTCTTCTTCAAGAACCTCGATTACTTCAGCTTCTTCGACTGTGTCGAGGACTTCTTCGTTTGCGTATGCGGACATTCCCGCTGTTCCCATAAGCATTGTAAGAGCCGCAAGGATTATCGCAAATCTTTTTGCTTTCATTTTTCTTTCCTTCTTTCTTTAGATTTTTTCGCATTTTGAATTATACAACAAAAAATCCGTCGTGTCAATGCTTTCTCAACATTTTGTTAGTATTTTCTTTTTTTTTTGGTAATCTTTTATTCATTTTATGCAAATCGCACTAAAAAAAGAAAAGCCCACCAAAAGTGAGCTTTTCAAAGATAATTCGTTTTTATTTATTCATAAGTCCCATAAGGTCGTTCACCCTTGCCTTGGAGTTTGCCGACATTATTCCGTTGCAGAAAAGGACGTCCGTAACACCGTACTGATTTATGAAGTTTATCGGGTTGTACGGGAAATATCTTATGTCCGCAACATGGATTTCGCTGTAATGCTGGGCGAGAAGTCCGATGAGCGGATTTCCGAAGGACTCCTTGAATATCATAAGGACTCTGCCGTTTTCGTTGTCGGTTTTGATGTTGACATAGGGGTGGTCACCGCCCATGAAGGCAAGATATCCGTTTGCTTCACCGCTTACACTTGTGTAATAGAGCTTACATCTTGAGGCAACGCCCTTGGCATCGTATTTTGTGGTGTTATTCGGAGTTGTGATTTTGAAGTACTCGACATAGTCGGGATTTGCTCCGAGGCTTTTGTCACGGTTGGAGCCACTGTAGAAGGTGCCGAGGAAGGGCTCGATTCTGCCTGTTTCGTAGCTGTCGACCGGCACGGCGGTAAAGCCTGCGCTCTCGCAGAATTCCTCGTAGGCACGGTATGCGCCTCTTATTGTCCAGTGGTGGTCGGTTCTGAAATAGATATATTCGCCGTTTTTGTACGCCTTCTGAAGCCTGTTGTATGGATTCACGAATGTGATTCTTCTGTCGAGATTGCTTCCTATATAATCTATAACCGGCTTCTGGTCGTTTGAAACCGTTCTGTCCGCACCCTCAAGACCGAATTCGGGGTGGGTGGGGATAACTATATTGAAGATTTTTACCTCGCTCGGAATATACTTTGCGTAGGTATTAAGGACATTTATATAGTCTGTCGAGGACTTGGTTGAGCCTCTGAAATACTCGTAGGCGGTATCACCTATAAGATAGAGTGTATCTCGCTTTTCGCCCTTCATCTGTCCCTGAGGCTCTGTCTTTGCGGGCTCGGCGGTCGTTCCGACCTCGGGTACAGCTTCAACTGCGGGAGTCTGCTGTACCACTTCGGGAACGAGCGTCTCCTCGTCCGTGGTGGGGGCTGTGAGAGGTGCGTCCTGTACGGGTGAATCCGCGATGACTATTTCCTCGGCATTGCTGAACTTGTTTTCGTCAACGCTGATTTCCATATCACCCTCGGAATAAATATCGTTGTCTCCGCCGATAACCTGACTTGCGTCCGCCTTGAAGGCTCTGACGCCTCTGAAGCGCTTGAGTGCGGTTGCACCCTCGACAAGTGTCTCTCTCATCGGGAAATTATCCGAGAAGAACCTGTCGAAGCCCTCGGAAAACGTTCCGTCAAAAAGAGTGGACAGTGTAAGCCTTGGTGCCTGCTCGAGGCTTCTCTTTTCAAACTCGGAGTAGGTCGCCTTGTTCGGGAGCATCATATGTATAATTACAACGAGGCTCATTGTTATAACCATAAGAGCGAATACACCGCAGAGTATAAGGTTTACGAGGTTTCTTGTGTATATCTCCGCTTCCCTCTCCGGTGTAATTTTTGCCTTTTTGGGCGATGGAGTCGGAGCGGGCTTTGCGGGACTTGTATTCTGTGTTTTTTTGACGGGGATGCTCCTTTGGGTGTTGGAGTCCGTCCTCGGTCTGGTTGTACCTGTGTCAAGCCGTGCTTCACTGCTTGGGATGGAATCCGCTCTGTTCTCCGTGCTCGGAGAAGGCTTGAAGGTATGGACGTCCTTTATGCGGATATTATCCGAGGCAACGCTTTTGCTTCCGCTTCTGCGAAGAGAAGTGGGATGGACGTTTTTGATTTCTTCCCTGCGGTGAATTTCCCTTTTGTTCTCCATTGTGTCCCTTTCCGAATCTTTACAAGGGCAATAAGGACTTATGCGTTTTTGCCGAAGTAAATTTCTTTTCTGTTGATGCCGTATGCATCAGACTGTGATATTATACCCGCATCCAGTGCGGCACGCATTATAAGCTCGGGGTTGAGGTAGCTGTCCGCGCGGGCGTCAAGCACCGCATCGATAAGAGTGATTCCGTCCGTCTCCACAGCGCTTATCTTCTGAATCTGTCCCGAAATAACAACCTGCTTTTCGCCGCTCTTGGTTTTCTTGAGAACAGAGATTTCGGACTTGAAGAATTCGCTCAGCTTATCGGCAATACCCGATTTCGATATGCGGATTTCGTATCTCGCGCCTGAGATATCCTTGAGCTTGCCCTCAACCCTCACTACGAATTTTACCGTAATGTGGGGAGGCATCTGTTCGGTGAGAATATCGCGAAGCTTCTCCTCCGTCATTTCCTCGTCCGCAACGCCGATATCAACTATTTCGTTTTCCCCCTCCATACCGACGGAAAGCGGAAGTGCAAACACTATCTTCGGATGAGGATTGAAGCCCTCCGAGAAGCGGAGCTTTACGTCCGCACGGTTAAGTGCACGGATGAATGCGTGGTTGAGGTCGAGGTGGGATATATACACAAGGACGTCATCCTTGGAAAAGGTTACTCTGAAATTAGGCATTATAATTTTCCTTTCGGTCTGTAATTCAAACTGCTTCATAATACATTATATCACCACATTTTGGAAAATTGGTGACAAAGATTTAAACTTAAACAAAACTTGTCCGTGAGAGGAAGGGAAAAATCGTACATTGTGCTTTCGTCTTTGCTCTTGACATTTGTACCGAAATGTATTACAATAAGTATATATAAATCATTTACCGAAAAAAGGAAGAGAAAAAATGACACCTTACAATTACACTCTGCTCTGTGACTTTTACGAGCTTACAATGGCAAACGGCTATTTCCTCTCCGGTAAGGGAGACGAGATTGCCTATTTCGATGTGTTCTTCAGAAGAGTTCCCGACGGTGGCGGCTTTGCTATTGCGGCAGGACTTGAGCAGATTATTGACTACATAAAGAATCTTAAATTCACTGATGAGGACATTGCGTTCCTCAGAGGCAAGAAGCTTTTCAGCGAGGATTTTCTCGAATACCTCAAGAGCTTTAAATTCACGGGCGACATCTGGGCTGTTCCCGAGGGTACTCCCATATTCCCCAACGAGCCTATTCTTACCGTGCGCGCTCCCGCAATTCAGGCGCAGTTTATCGAGACCTACGTTCTTCTTTGCGTAAACCATCAGTCGCTTATCGCAACAAAGGCTAACAGAATCGTCAGAGCGGCTCAGGGTCGTGCGGTTGCGGAATTCGGTTCAAGACGTGCTCAGGGTGCTGACGGTGCAATGCTCGGAGCGAGAGCGGCTTACATCGGCGGATGCGGTTCTACCGCCTGCACCATTTCCGACAGAGAATTCGGTGTTCCCTGCTCGGGCACTATGGCTCATTCCTGGGTTCAGATGTTTGACAATGAGTATGATGCCTTCAGAACATACTGTGAGGTTTATCCCAACAACGCAACTCTTCTTATCGACACCTACGATGTAATCGGAAGCGGTGTTCCCAATGCTATCCGTGCCTTCAAGGAGGTGCTTCTTCCCAAAGGAGTAAAATCCTTCGGTGTACGACTTGACTCCGGCGATATTACATATCTTACAAAGAAGATAAGAAAAATGCTTGACGAAGCGGGACTTCCTCAGTGCAGAATCGTTGTTTCCAACTCGCTTGACGAATTTATCATCCGTGACATTATCCATCAGGGTGCGCAGGTTGATGCCTTCGGCGTAGGCGAAAGACTTATCACAGCCAAGAGCGACCCCGTTTTCGGCGGAGTTTACAAGCTTGTTGCAAAGGAGAAGGAGAACGGAAGCATTCAGCCGAAAATCAAGATTTCCGAAAACGCAATCAAGATTACAAATCCCCACTTCAAGAAGCTTTACAGAATATACGACAAGGACAGCAACGAGGCCGTTGCGGATATGCTCTGCGTTCACGACGAGGTAATTGACGACAGTCAGCCTCTTGAAATATTCGACCCGGAAAACACATGGAAGAGAAAGACTCTCACAAACTTCTACGCAAGAGAGCTTTCCGTACCCGTATTCAAGAACGGCGAATGCGTATACGAATGTCCTTCCCTTTCGGAAATCAAGGACTACTGTGCCGACAGAGTTGCCCATCTCTGGGATGAGGTCAAGAGATTCGAGAATCCGCACAAGTACTATGTTGACCTTTCAACAAAGCTCTGGGATATCAAGATGAAGCTTCTTTCGGAGAAGAGAGGTAAATAATGGACAGTGGGCAATGGGCAGTGGACAGTGAAGGTTGATTCCTTCGGAATCTTCGGTTATTGAAGTTGATTGAGATTCAAAAATTTTCAAAATTCGAAGGAAGCGAAGCTTCCATCCTTCCCTGCCCACTGTACACTGTACACTGTCCACTCCTTATCGTCCACTTTTTAACAAAAATTACGGTGCTGTATCGTCATAGGTACAACACCGTTTTTGTTTAAATAAATTCCGCAAGACTGCGAAGAACAACTCCGTTTCCCGCTTTTACGGTTTCCGCCGTAACCATAGAGTTGAGTATCGCTTCCTCCGTTGCTTCTCCGCAGGCACGGAAAAGTAAATCAATTTTATTTTCGGGAATGCTTGAAATATTGAGAATTCCGTCGGGATTTGCGGGAATTATATTGGCTGTTGAAAAGCCGATGAAAACCTCACCGCTTCCGTGCCCGATGTATGAGCCGCAACGGGCTATTCCTACAGAACACCGTCTTATAACTCTTTTAAGCTGTCTTGCCGTGAGGGGGGCGTCCGTTGCGACAATGACCATAATCGAGCCTTGGTCGCATTCCGTACCGTTTACCTTTTTGTCAAGCTCTTTTCCGATCGGCTTGCCGTCAAGTATAAGGTCTGCTGTTCTTCCGTAGTTGGACTGGACGAGAATGCCGAGAGTGTAGTCCTTTCCGCAGATGCTTACAACTCTTGAGGCAGAGCCTATGCCGCCCTTGAGACCGTAGCATTGTGTACCGGTACCTGCGCCAACGCTTCCTTCGGCAAAGTCCTCGGTTGCATTTTCAAGGGCTTCCCCGAAGCTTTTCTCATCAAGAGGTCTGTCGGTGATTTTGTTGATTTTTGAGTCGTTGCACTCGCCGACAACCGGATTTATGCTTGCGATGGGTCTTCCCTCTTTTTCACATCTTTCAGCCATATAGCCTACCAGCGCATCGGCTATTTTGCCGACGTTGAGGGTATTTGTAAGAGCGATAGGCGACTCGAGAATACCAAGCTCGTCTATCTGCACCGTGCCGACCGTCTTTCCGAAGCCGTTATGGACAAAGCTTGCGGCGACGAATTTTTCGTAAAAGATATTGCCTTCCGTAGGTAAAATCACGGTAACGCCCGTATTGTACTGCGCCGTACGAAGGGTGCTGTGACCTACCCTTACGCCCTTTACATCTGTTATTTTATTGAGTCTTCCCTTGGGGAATTCGCCAATATTTATTCCGTAATCGGAAATACGCTTCTGCTTCATTTTGTGTCACGCTCCGTTTATTTATCGGTTTTGGCAAGGTAATCCGCAACAAGCTCCGCACGGATTTTGGAAAGAAGCTCGCTTGCTTTTCCTCCCACGGGAGTATCGTCAATATGACTTCCCGCAACGCAGAAGTTGGAGCTTGAGGTTACTATAACCTCGTCCGCTGACATAAGAAAATCAAGCGGATAGGGCTTTTCCACAACCTCGATACCGAGCTTTGCGCAGACCCTGATAAGATTTTTTCTTGCAATACCGGGGAGAATCAGATTGTCAAGCGGTGCTGTGTAAAGCCTTCCGTCCTTTATGCAATGGATGTTTGCGTGGGAGCATTCGGTGACTCTGTTCTTTATGCCGTCCGCTTCCCTTCTGTACATTACGCACTCCTCTGCGCCCGCTCTCTTTGCTTTTTCCGATGCAAGAACATTGGGAAGAAGGCACAGGGTTTTGATGTTGCACATAAAGAATCGGATGTCCTCCTGCGAGATAAGCTTTACGTCTCTGTATACCTCGGCAAGCTTCTTCGGTGTTACGGTTACCCAGAGATTTGCTTTTGTATTTTCGGGGAAGACGTGATTTCTCGGGATATTTGCACCTCTTGTTATCTGCCAGTAGAGGAAGGCTTCGTTATTTGTTTCGCTTGTGTCAACCCTCGCAACAAGCTCGGAAAGGAGTAGCTTCAGCTCTTCTTTTGTATAAGGGATTTCTATTTCAACAAGGGATGCGGAGCTGTAGAAGCGGTCGATATGCTCGTCAAGGCAATAGATTACGCCGTTTCTTACGGCGGTTGCCTCATACACGCCGTCACCGAACCAGCAGACTCTGTCCGTCATTGGTACTGTCATATTTTCTATAAGGTCGGTTTTACCGTCGTAAAATGCTAAATTTTTCATAAGGGACTGCATTTGTGATTCCTCCGCGGGATACTTTTTTATATTGTTACCATTATACATCAGATAATCCCGTTTGTCAAATGGTTTTACTGTATAATTTATTTTTATAAACACGGCAAAAAGCAATATTGTGTTATTTTAGAACAACATTATTACTTTACCTTTATAAATATAAATGTTAAAATAGTGATACGGTGAAATGCCGATGAATATTACAATGAATTTTTTATTATCCAAGGAGGATTTAATTATGAAGGTAGGTATCAGTGCATACAGCTTCCACAGATGTAACCCCGCACTTCCGATTTTTGAGATTCTTGAAAAAATCAAGGAAATAGGCGCAACAGCTGTAGACTTCATCCCCGCACTCAAGGCGGAGGGAAAGAACATTGACCTTGAAATGGCAACAAGGATAAAGGCAAAGCTTGACGAGCTCGGTCTTGAGCCCGCCTGCTACTGTCAGGATGCGGAATTCTTCGGTGACAGAGGTGTTGACGGCGAAAAGGAAAGAATCATCAACGAATGTCTCCCCATTGCAAAGGAGCTCGGATGTCCCGTTATGCGTATCGACGTAACCTTCAGACATCTTCCCGCAACAGAGCTTAACAGAAGCTACGACAGAATCATCGAGCTTGTTGCACCCGCATTCAGGGAAATCGCTCAGGCGGCTGAGGATATGGGCATTAAGCTCTGTACCGAAAACCACGGCAGAATTTCTCAGGCGGCTGACAGAATCGCAAAGCTTATTCACACGGTTGCACACAAGAACTTCGGTGCGCTTATCGATATGGGTAACTTCACAGGCATTGACGGTGACCACATTCAGAGCGTTTCCACTCTTGCGGGCAATGCGTTCCATGTTCACGCAAAGGACCTTTTCATAAGAAACGGTATGCTTGAAAATCCCGGCAGAGGCTACGGTCTTACAAGAGGCTGCAACTATGCACGCTCCACAATCGTAGGTCACGGTAACGTTCCGATAAAGCAGTGTCTCAAGATTCTTAAAAATGTAGGCTACAACGGCTATGTTTCCATTGAGTTCGAGGGTATCGAGGACCCGATTCTCGGCAACGAAATCGGATGCGAGAACCTTATCAGATATCTTAAGGAAATCGAAGCATACGAAAACTAAGTTAAAGTGAATAGTGAATGGTGAATAGTGAATAGTTAATGAAGGTTGCGAAGCAACCATCCTCAATTCCGAATTCCGAATTCCGAATTCCGAATTTCAAAGCAAAATCAAAGTTCTATTTAAAAGCAAAAACACATCTTCAAATCAAAACATAACGAGGTACAAAACTATGATGAAGGTTGGCGTAAGCACATACAGCTTCGGCAAATACCTTGCGGAGCTTGGTATTATAGGTGTTATTGACAAAATCAAGGAATTTGGCGGTGAAGCGGTAGACTTCATTCCCTTTGAAAAGGAAGACAAGGGCAAGGCTCTTGAAATGGCTGCACAGTTCAGAGAGCATATGGACAAGATAGGACTTCTCCCCGGCTGTTACTGCACGGGCAACAATTTCCTTGCTCCCGACAGAAATGCCGTTATCAAGATGCTCTGCAACGAGGCTGATATTGCAAAGGCACTCGGTACAAAGATGAGATTCGACGTTGCAAACGGCTTCCCCGCTGAGGTAAAATCCAAGAGAAGCTACGACTCATTCCTTGAGAGCGGTGCTGTTGAGGCAATCCGTGAGGTTGTTGACTATGCGGAAAGCATCGGTGTTGAAACCTGTACTGAAAACCACGGCTACTTCTCTCAGGATCCCGAAAGAGTTGAAAAGCTCATCAATGCGGTAGACAGAGACAACTTCGGTGCACTTGTTGATATCGGTAACTTTGCCTGTGCCGATGCTCCCCTTGACAAGGCGGTAGGTCTTATGGCACAGTATGCCCGTCACGCTCACGCAAAGGACTTCCACTACAGACCCGGCTACAAGGATTTCCCCGGTGAGGGCTGGTTCACAACAAGAAACGAAAACTGGCTCAAGGGTACGGTTATCGGTCACGGTGATGTTCCGATCAAGCAGGCTCTTCGCATTCTCAAGAGAAACGGCTATGACGGAATTCTCGCAATCGAATTCGAGGGCAAGGAAGACCCGATGTTCGGTGTAAGAGTAGGTATTGATAACCTCCACAGATTCCTTAAGGAAATTTATTGATAATCAAAATAAGACAACGGACGGTCAAACCAAGACCGCCCGTTTTGCTTTATTTTTTCAATATTTCAATATAATGTAGGAAGCGAAGCTTCCATCCTCAATTCCGAATTCCGAATTCCGAATTCCGAATTCAAAGAACGCAAGCGTTCTTGTCGAGTTTCCTTCGGAAACATCGCACAAATTCCGAATTTCCCCACATCACGGCTGTTTTCCTATGTAAGCAAGTATTCCCCCATCAACATAAAGTATATGTCCGTTTACGAAGTTGGAAGCATCCGACGCAAGGAATACCGCAGGACCGATAAGGTCGTCCGGTGTTCCCCATCTTGCGGCGGGAGTTTTGGATACTATGAACTTATCAAAGGGATGTCTCTCACCGTCCGGCTGAATTTCACGAAGAGGTGCTGTCTGCGGTGTTGCGATATATCCGGGGCCTATGCCGTTACATTGGATATTATGCTCACCATATTCCGAGCAGATATTTTTTGTAAGCATTTTAAGACCGCCCTTGGCACTTGCGTATGCGGATACCGTTTCTCTGCCAAGCTCGGACATCATGGAGCAGATATTGATGATTTTTCCGTGTCCCTTCTTTATCATTGAGGGGATTACCGCCTTTGAAACTATAAACGGTCCTATAAGGTCAACATCCACTACCCTTCTGAAATCCTCTGCCGACATTTCGTGCATGGGGATTCTTTTTATTATTCCCGCGTTGTTTACGAGGATATCTATTATTCCTGCTTCGTTTTCGATTTTTGAAACCATATCCGCAACGGCTTTTTCGTCGGTTACATCGCAGACATAGCCCTTTGCTTCTATGCCGATTTCACGGTATGCCTCAAGACCCTTGTTTACAAGCTCCTCGTTTATATCGTTGAAAACTATTTTAGCACCCGCCTCGGCAAGTCCCTTTGCTATTGCAAAGCCGATACCGTAGGATGCGCCCGTAACAAGCGCAATTTTTCCTTTTAAGCTGAACATATTTACACCTCCGTCAGTCTGTCGTACCGAAGCAGTACTTCATTGTTTCGTCGTAGATTGAGTCCGCGTATTCCTCGAGCATTCCCTTGTCAAAGAGGTACTGAAGAAGTGTGTATCTTACTCTGAAGGTTCTGCCACGCATAATGCCCTCAACGAACTTTTCCTTGTCCGTTACGGTGAAGGGAATCTTTATTATTTTCTGAAGCTCAAGCACCTTATCGAATGCGGGGATATACTTTTCTATAAGCTCACGAAGCCAGCTGTCGCATCTGTCGTCCTCGTACAGCTTCTTATACATAAGCATAGCCATAAAGGTTGCTTCGCCCACCTCTATACCGTGAAGCTGAGGTGTCTTGCCCTTTTCAACGTCCATTACCTCCCAGGTCTGTCCGACCATATGCTCCGTACCCGAGGCGGGTCTTGATGAGCCTGTGTATGCAATGCCAAGTCCCGAGAGCAGAAGTCCGTCGATTGTGTTTTTGATTGTTTCGATTTTTCTTTCGGAAAGCACGGTTGCGGATTCGATGCATTTTCCCGTTGCCTCAAGCACCATATTTGCTACCTTTTCACAGTAGTATTCGCCCGTTACCTTTTTGGAAAGCTCCCAGTCGAGTATTGCAACATACTTTCCTATCATATCGCCGACGCCCGCAAGAAGAAGCTCGTAGGGGGCGTTTGCGCAGATATTAAGGTCAATTATGATATATCTTGCGCTTGTGCAGGTATAGATGATTTTTCTGTTACCGTTGATAAGCGGAGCCACCACGGAAATGTATCCGTCCATAGAGGGAGCCGTTGCCACAACGCCGTATTCAACGCCGATTCTGTAGCTCACCATACGGGAAATATCGTTCACAGAGCCCGAGCCGACCGCAAGCACGAAGTCGGGGTTATATGAAAATTCGTTTATATCAAAAACCGCTCTGTCCGTACCCGCCTCTATAAGTGCCTTTCCCACATTGGAAAGATTGGGAAGTGCGGGCTCGTCAATTATGCAGGTGTGGGAATAGCTTCCCGCCTCTTTCAGAAGCTCCTCTACCCTTCTTCCCGCTACCTCGTATGTATTTTTATCGCAGATGACGTAAATTCTCTTGTAGTCCTTCAGTATTTCCGCTACCTTTTCCACGGCATTTTCGGAAATTTCAGTTACTTTAATCGGAGCAGTGTGCTTTTTCTGCTCGCAGGTGCATTCCATTTCAAGCATTTGTGTGTCCTCCTGTGCTTTTTTCTTAATGATACACCTAGATTTTATTATAATCTATAAAGATTTTTAGTATTTTTATAAATATCTTGCTTTTTGTAATCAATTGGTATATAATAATCAACGAGGTGATTTTATGAAGGACGTTTTGCTTATGAAATATCACGATGTCGGCACGGACAGCCTTAACGGAAAGAGGCACTTTCACGATAAGGAGCTTGAAATATTGCAGATTATTTCCGGTGACGGCGTTATGATGATAAAGGACAAGCTCTATCCCCTGTCTCAGGGCACGGTGTTTTTCGTGTGCGGAAGAGATGCACACTACTCTTCACCGCAGAATCCGGGCGGATATATACGGAATAAGATTGTGTTTTCCGAAAAGCTTCTGCTGTCGCTGTGCGAATGTCTCGGATGCACCTCGGTGCTTGAAGGTCTTTTTTACAACGGAGGATGTGCCGTAAAGCTTTCCTCGGAGGATGAAAGAGCCATCGACAAATGCTTTCTTGCGGTTTCCGAAGCGATTTCAGACGGCTCGGACATAGGAAGTATGCGCTTTGCTTCCGAGCTTATGAGGCTTATCTGCACGGCTACCGCAAAAAAGGATGTTGCCGTTTCCTGCATAAAAAACAAGATTTCGGATGTAATTGATTACATAAACCGAAATCTTGATAAAAAGCTTTCACTTGATTCTGTAGCAAGGAGCACCTTTGTCAGCAAATACTATCTCTGCCACACCTTCAAAAGCACGGTTGGTATGACCGTCATTGAATATATTACCCTCTCACGAATCTCAAGAGCAAAGCAGCTTCTTGCACAGACCGAGGACAGTATTTCGGATATTTCCGTTGCCGTTGGCTTTGACAATTTCGCCTATTTCAGCAAGGTATTCCGTGAGTATGAGGGAACAACTCCGGGTGCATTCCGCAAGGCATCACAAGGTGTAAATTCTTAAATTATACCCGTTTCGAAATAATGAAGTGCGGCAAGATATACCGATGCGTTAGCACCCACCATCGGAGGCATTTCATATTCCTTGATAACGTCGAGTGAGCCGTCAATGCCGTTGTACTTTTCCCAGATTTTGTCTGTTTTTGCAAAGTTTAAATCTATAAGCTCAACATATTTTCCGAGAATTTCCTTCGCCTTTTCCTTGTAGCCGTAGCGGTCGAGTCCCTTGGGTGTGATATACTGGAAGAACGACCAGATTATCGGGTAGTTCCACTGAAGAGTGTATTTATCGCAGTATTCGTTTTTCTCACAGGCGGCAAGACCATATCTGAGCTCGAGTCGGTGCAGGTTATCCACAAAACATTTTGCTTCGTTTTCGTCCGCAAGTCCCACATACATTGCGAAGAAGTTTGATGCGGAGAAAACCTTGCTGTGCGTACCCTTTACGAAGTTATAGTCGGTATAGTAGCCCTCTTCACAGAGCATATATTTTTTCATAAGAGCCTTGCGCTTTTCCGAGGCATCAAGCCACTTTTCTTCCTCGTTCATTCCGAGCTGCTCGGAGAAGTATGCCATATTGGTTTCATAAAGATAGAGAAGACAGTTGAGGTCTATCTGCACGGTGCTTCTGCCCTCAAAGCCCCAGCGAGGGTTGGCGTCCTGACCGCATTCGCAGAAAATCATATATTCGTCAACAAGATCCTTATCTGTCATTCCCTCGGGTCTTCCCGAAATTCTGTGGCAGAAGTCAGCCGCCTTTTCAGCCTCGCTCTTGTCGGTGTTTTTACCGCCGTACTGATTAAGACCGATTTCCGTCATTCGCTCGGTCATCCAGAAGTTATATTCCTTTTTAAGGGTATTGTACGCACCGTAGAGCCAGCTTCTGTCCTTGTAGTGGTCGTATATACTGCGCACCATTGCGGATGAATATGGCGGATGGGAAACGCCTGCATGAAAATGACGATTGCTGTTTTTCATCCAGCCGAAGCGTTCTATCATAAAGAGTATGTCGTCTATATCGTTCTTGGCAAGCTGATATCTTCCCGAAAGCTCAAGACCGATATTGTTGTAATAGGCATCCTGATAATACAGCTCCTCAAACATACCCGCGGCGGGAATTGTGTAAGGATAAGGCACACCGTAGAGAGTGGCAACGCCCGCCTCCTCGTCCTTTGGGTGGAAGCGAGTGGTATCGTCCCAGCCCTTTTCTATGTATTCGAGAACTCTTTCTCTTGTTGTCATTGCGGTTCCTCCTTTTTATATGTAAAAATACGGGCACAGCAACAGCACTGTGCCCATTTTTCTTTTAGTCCTCAACAACGATGGACTCAATCTTCATATCCATCATAGGTCTGTCCGAGAAGTCTGTCTTAACGTTTGCAATCTCGTCGAGAGTTTCAAAGCCCTCTGTCATCTTACCGAATGCGGCGTACTGACCGTCGAGATAGGATGCATCCTCGTGCATAATAAAGAACTGTGAGCCCGCAGAGTTGGGTGCGTTTGTTCTCGCCATGGAGATTACGCCTCTTGTGTGCTTAAGGTCGTTCTTTATGCCGTTGGAGGAGAACTCGCCCTTGATTGTGTAGCCGGGACCGCCCATGCCTGTTCCCTCGGGGCATCCGCCCTGAATCATAAAGCCCGCAATTACTCTGTGGAATATAAGTCCGTTATAGAAGCCCTTGTCTGCGAGGTTCTTGAAGTTTTCGCAGGTAATGGGTGCCTTTTCGGGGTAAAGCTCGAGTACCATTACTCCGCCGTTTTCCATTGTGATGGTTGCTTTCATAGTAAAAAGTCCTTCCTGAAAGTATAATTTTTCTAAAGATTACCTATATTTTACACCTTAATCTTTATAAAACTTTGACCGCATTGTAATTTTTCCGTCAACCGAATGTGCTTTTACGGTGATTTTCCAGATGCTTTCGCTCCAGTCATTTACAAGCTTTTCGTCGTCAAATACAATTTCGGTAATTTCAATTCCGTCATTTTCGGATATTTCAAGAGCCGTATTTGCGCAAAGTCTTATGGTGTTGCCGTCAAGAGTCGGCTTTTCGGGTGTGTAGTAAATAAACTGTGCATCGCCGTTTTCACAAAGCTGAATTTCGTCGTAAACTGTAAAGCCTCCGTCCGAAAGCCTTGCGGTTCTGATATAGGACTTAATTACGCCCTCATATCCCTTATACGCCCTTTCAAGACCTGCCACAAGGCACATATTTTCCTTGTCAAGCTCGAAGGAGCTTGTGCTGAACATTCTGCCCGTGCCCTCGGTAAGACCACAGATTACCGGGAGGTTGTGTCCCTCACTGCGGAAGTTGAAATACTTTTCATAGCGAAGACCGCTGAAGGTGAATCTTGTGTACGTTCCGACACCGATATCTATTATTACGGGCTTTCCGTCGGTGTAAATAACGTAGTTTCCGACATCATTGTGATTGTGGCTTTCGTCGTTATGACCGCCCTTTATACCGAGATACATTCCGCTGCTTTCCGAGCGCTCGCTTCTCATTGCGACAAACTGCAAATCGGGGAGGAATTCGCAGAGTGCGGGCTTGTATTCCGTTTTTTCACAGTCACAGACAATATTGTTTCTGAATGCTCTGTAGGACATGGAGCACGTTGATCCGTTGCTGTTTTTTGCGTAATCCGTTGCACATTCTTCCACATTGCGGGAAGCACCGTATGCCCGTAAAAGCTCGTTATTTGTGCGCTTACCCATTCTTTCAAGGTATTTTGCGTAAACATAGCCAACCTTCTCTTTCGGGTGACAGTCGGCACAGTTGAAGCGGTAATCTCCGCCGATGTGGGAGCGTCTTGTGTAGTCGCAGACATTCTTTACAAGCGGATATTCCAAAAGCTCCGCTGTCTTTCCGCCCGTCATATCGTATACAAGCTCAAGGGCATCGTAAAGGCAGGCACCTGCGGCATCCCAGTATCCGGGACCTTCATCGCATCCACCATCCTCGCCGTAGGCATCAAGGAAGCAGTTAAGGCTGTAGAGAGCTTCACGAAGGAAATATCTTCTGTCCCGAATATCCTCACACACGATTGCCGCCGTTGTAAGTACATTGGAGGTTATCCATGCACACCAGTTATTTACGGGGAGACCGTTGTAGCCTCTCCACCAGTAGTCGGTGTGCTGCTTGTAAGGAGTTATAATGCGCTTTTTAAGCTCGTAAATTATTCTCTGCTTAACAGCGTACGGGAATTGCTCCTCGGGTCTGTCCTTCAAAAGGTAATACACCATTGAAACAAGTCCTGCCGTGCCTGCGGAGAAAAGGTCGATATTGCATACGCCCTCGTGGTCAATGGGAATGGGCAACGTAACGGACGCCTTACCCGAGTTTTCTCTGTAGTGTGCGGGAAGTACCCAAGTGGTCTGCTCGGTTATAGCCCAGAGAATATCGCAGATTTTGCTCATGAATCTGCCATTACCCTCGCTAAGCTCTGCAAGCACAAGATTCATAAGTGCCTTATGGATATTGAAATAAACAGCCTCGTATTCCACACGGTTACCGTCCGCAACAAAGCGTCTGAAGGCTGACAGCGGAAGAGCGGGCGTAACATAATCGAGGTACTTTTCACCCATCTCAATTCTTGCCTTGCCGAAGGGTGAATCGGCAGAAGGGAATTTTATTTCCGTATCGAGATAAGGCACAAAATCCTTGAATTCACCGCAAAGTGATGATATTTTTTCTGCATCAAAAGTTATTTTCATTGTTATGATTTCCTTATGTTTGGGATTATATTCCCAATATATCACACAGCACTGTGTTTGTCAAGCAATTATGAAAAATCTTATATTATTAAGCCGAAAAGTTATATTTTTATAAAAGGTATT
>JAFYPA010000108.1 GCA_017560085.1 Clostridia bacterium | reverse complement strand
ATTCACTATTCACTATTCACTAATTTTGAGGTGCGTTTTGAGTACAATTATCAAGGTCGAGGATTTGAAGTTTTCTTATCCTGTGGACGAAAATACTTACCGTGAGGTGCTTCACGGACTTGATTTTGAAATTGAAAAGGGGACCTTTACCGCTGTTATAGGACATAACGGCTCGGGAAAGTCCACTCTTGCAAAGCTCCTTTGTGGTATGCTCACTCCGAGCTCGGGCAAGGTGCTTTGCGAATGCGACGGCAAAATGCTGTCAACCGACATCGAGGACAATTTCTTTGAAATCAGAAAAAGCTTCGGTATGGTGTTTCAGCATCCCGACAATCAGCTTGTTGCGACGGTTGTCGAGGAGGATGTTGCCTTTGCTCCCGAAAATATGGGAATCGAGCCATCCGAAATCCGTAAGAGGGTAGACGAGGCTCTGGCGGTCGTGGGGCTTTCCGAATATGTTCTGCACGACACCCACAAGCTTTCCGGCGGTCAGAAGCAGAGAGTTGCCATTGCGGGTATTCTTGCAATGCTTCCCGAATGTATAATATTCGACGAATCCACCGCTATGCTTGACCCCAGAGGCAGAGAGGAAATAATCTCGACAATCAAAAAGCTTCAGCGGGAAAAGAATATCACCGTTGTTCTTATAACCCACTATATGAACGAGGCTGCACAGGCGGACAGAATAATCGTTGTTGACGGCGGTAACATCATCGCAGACGGCACACCCCGTGAGGTTTTCGACAAGGACGAGCTTTTGTACAATGCGGGACTTGAAGCTCCGCAGAGCGCAAATCTCGTTAAGCGTCTTAAAAATGCGGGTGCGGATATTACCGAAACGGTGCTCAATGCCGAGGAGGCCGCAAGAGTTATAGGCAACGCAATCAAGTAAAAAATTGATTTTTGAATTTAACGGAGAACTATGCTTGAATTTAAAAACGTAACGTATATATACGGAGAGGGTACACCCTTCCAGAAGAAGGGACTTGACGACGTTTCCGTAAAAATAGAAAAGGGCAAGGTGACGGGCATCATAGGTCACTCGGGAAGCGGAAAATCCACTCTCGTACAGCTTATGAACGCACTTTACAAGCCCTCAAGCGGAACCGTTCTTCTTGACGGTGAGGACATAAACAAGGACGCAAAGACCGCCCGTGATGCACGATTTCGTGTAGGTCTTGTGTTCCAGTATCCCGAATATCAGCTCTTTGAGGAAACCGTGGGAGCGGATATCGCCTTCGGTCCCCGCAATATGGGACTTTCCGAAGCGGAAATAAAGGACAGAGTAATGAACGCCGCAAGATTCACGGGACTTTCCGATGAAATACTTCAGCGCTCACCCTTTGAGCTTTCCGGCGGTCAGAAAAGAAGATGCGCCATTGCGGGCGTAATCGCCATGGACCCCGAGGTGCTTGTTCTTGACGAGCCCGCGGCGGGACTTGACCCCAGAGGCAGAAGCGAAATACTCGGCGGACTTATGGAGTACCGCAAGAGAAGAGGCAACAGCCTTGTAATCGTGTCGCACAGTATGGAGGATATTGCGGAATATTCCGACAACATCATTGCGCTTTCCGCAGGTAAAATACTCTGCAGCGGTACGCCTCACGAGGTGTTTTCAAAATTTGATATCCTTGAGGAATCGGGACTTTCCCTTCCCGAGGTAACGGACGTTCTTCACAGACTTTCAAGAAGCGGAAAGAGCGTCAACCCTTCACTTTACACCGTGGACGAAGCCTTTTCTGAGCTTTTGCCCAAGGTTAAAAAATAACGGAAATCACCGCGTATGCGGCGAATATACACAGCATCGGAATTGAAAGGACAGATAACATCAAATGCTAAAGGATGTAACACTGGGGCAGTTTTTCCCCGGGAATTCCATACTTCACAGACTTGACCCGAGAATAAAAATCATAGCGGTAATTCTGTTTATAATAGCGGTATTTACGGCAAAGAGCGCGGTATCCTACGGATTTCTCGTTCTGCTTCTTGTCGGTATGGTCGCAATATCCAAAATCAGCATCCGCACCGTGGCGAAAAGCATAAAGCCGCTTCTCATTATCATAATTTTCACCGCCGTTACAAATATCTTCTGGACAAAGGGTGAAAATCTTCTGTGGAAGTGGAAAAGCATAGAGGTATACGCCGAGGGACTTCGTGCGGCGGCACTTATGGTAACAAGACTTATCACTCTTATTACGGGTACATTTGTGCTTCTGACATATACCACCTCGCCTATGGCACTTACAGATGCGATAGAGCGACTTACCTCACCGCTTAAAAAGCTCGGAGTACCCACTCACGAGTTTGCGATGATGATGACAATCGCGCTCCGCTTTATCCCCACGCTTATCGAGGAGACGGACAAGATTATAAGCGCACAGAAATCAAGAGGTGCCGACTTTGAAACGGGAAGCCTTCTGAAGCGCGCTAAGGCAATTGTGCCTATTCTCATACCTCTTTTCATCTCCGCATTCAGAAGAGCGGATGAGCTTGCCTCCGCAATGGAATGCAGACTTTACCACGGCGGAGAGGGCAGAACAAAAATGAAAATACTGAAGCTTCACGCATACGATTTTGCGGCACTTCTTTTCTTTGTCGCAGTCATTGCCGTAACGCTTCTCATAAATAAATTCCTGTATATCTGATATGGTGAAAAAATGAAATACATCGACCTTACACATACCATCAGCGAATCAATGCCCGTATATCCGGGAACGGAAAAGCCGACTCTCAACAAGGCAAACACCATAGAAAAGGACGGCTTCTGCGAGACAATTCTCAATATGTATTCCCACACGGGAACCCATACCGATGCTCCCGCACATCTTTACAAGAACGGCAAGAGCCTTGATGAATTCGAAGCCTCGGCATTCTGCGGAACGGCGGTTGTGCTTGACTGTACAGCTCTTCCCGAAAATGCGAGAATCGGCAAGGAAATGCTCCTCTCACTCGGTGAAGCCTTTGAAAAGGCAGACTTCCTCATCCTTAAAACAGGCTGGGAGAAATACTGGAACGAGGACAAATATTTCGGAGGCTTTCCCTGCATAGACCTTGAAGCGGCAGAGCTTCTTGTGAAACGCGGCAAAAAGGGCATAGGCGTTGATGCAATAAGCATTGACCCCGTGGGAGTTCCGCTGGATGTACACAAAACCGTGCTTGCTTCGGATAATTTCATCATTGTGGAAAACCTCTGCAATCTTGATTTCAAAAACGGCGATACCTTTGAATTTTTCGCACTTCCGCTCAGATTCGAAAATGCGGACGGTGCCCCCACAAGAGCAATCGCAGCTGTAAAGTAAAACAAAAGAAAACGACGGAATAATTATGACGGAAGATAACAGAAAAATTGCCCTGACCCTTATGTACGACGGCAAGGACTTCTGCGGATGGCAGGTGCAGAAAAACGCCCCCACCGTGCAGAAATCCGTGCAGGATGCCCTCGAAAGAGTGCTCGGAGTACGCCCCGATGTTTCGGGCTGCTCAAGAACGGATTCGGGAGTCCACGCAAATATGTACGTCTGTCATCTGGACGCAAAATATGTGAAAATGCCGCCCGAGGCTTTAATGCGTGCCTTCAACGCAAATGTCAGGGAAAGGCTCTCCTGCTACAACGCGGAATATAAGGATGCCGATTTCCACGCAAGATACTCCTGCCTTGGCAAGGAATATGTTTACAAATTCTGGAATGCAAAATACAGAAATCCGTTCCTTGAGGATTACTCGATGTATATTCCCTACAGAATAGACGACGAGGCACTTGCCTTTGTCGGTGAGGAGGTTACGGGCAAGCACGATTTCCGTGCCTTTATGTCGCAGGGGTCAAAGATTACCGACGACACAATCCGCACCGTGGAATACTTCAGAACGGAAAGACACGGCGAGCTTGTTGAAATTTACGTTAAGGCGGACGGATTCCTTTACAATATGGTGAGAATTATGGCGGGAACATATCTCGAAGCTGCCAAGGGAAACCTTAAAAAGGGTGACATCAGCCGTATAATAGAAAGCGGCGAAAGAAAGAATGCGGGCGATACCGCAAGGGCGCACGGACTGTTCCTCAACAGAGTATTTTACTGATTTTTGGCGGAAATATCCGCAATGCATCTTTTACGGAAGGGAGCTGAAAAAATGGACAACAGAAACGCGGATGCCGAGTACTACAGAAAAAGCGCGACCGTACTGCACACTGTAAGATACGCGGTTCTTCTGGCGCTTGTTCTTTTGATAGTAATAGGCTTCACAAGCTTCAAGAAGGAGCTTACCTACGATAACCTGCGTTACATTATGCGATACGCAAACTTCAATATAAGTCACGGCTACAGCGATACGAACAGCCTTACCTATTCTGCGGACGAGGGCTCTCTTTACGGATATCTCAAGGGCGACCTTGCAATGCTGTCCTCAAAGGGCTTCAGAACCTACGATTTTTCGGGCTCGTCGCTTATATACGAAAAGCTTTCCTTTGTGAATCCCACAATGAAAACAGCGGGAAAGTACGCACTGTGCTTTGATGTTGCGGGCACCTCGCTTGAGCTTTACAATTCGTATACCAACATAGAAAGCAAGCAGTTCGACTACGGAATCAAGGACGCCGCAGTGCGCTCCGACGGAAGCTACGCCGTTGCAACAGCGGCAAAGCATATCCGCTCGAAGGTATCTGTTTTCGAGGATGACGGCGAGTTTTCATATGAGACAAGAGACAAGGAAATTGTAGCGGTGTCTCTTCCCGAAAACACCGACAAGGTTAATTTTGTCGCACTTACCGTTGATAACGGTGATTTCAGATTCCTTCTGATGTCCTACAACACCAGAAACGAAAAGCCCGTGGTGGAAAAGGAATTCGTCGGCGAATTTCCGCTGAAGCTTTTCTCAACCGAGGATATGATGTGCGTGCTTACCGACAGATCTCTCCACTTTGTTGACTACGAGGGAAATACGGTAAAGCGCTTTGACCACGCCTCGGACAATCTTTCGGGCTTCTACAGCAGCGGAAATTTCGTTGCACTTACATACACAAGAAGCGTTTCCGATGTCAGCACACTGAGAATATTCAGAACAGACGGCACGGAAATCAAAACAGAGGAGCTTTACGACAACATCCTCTCCTTCTGTGCATACAAGGACACGGTATACGCCCTTGAAAAGGGAAGCCTCCATGTTGTAGAAACGGCTCCCGAATCGGAAGCGGATGCGGAAAACGCACGGAGACTTATAGAGGTCGACGGTGTATATACCGATGTGTTCGCCTCTGCGGAGGATGAATATATCCTTGTTTCACCCTTCGGTGCGGTTCAGATAAGCAAATGACGGCACGATGGAAAAATACGGCTTTATAAGGAGGACTGCTTATGAGTATAGCACTTGATGCTGCAATTGTATTGATTATTGCGCTGACGCTCATTGTCTGTGCGGCAAAGGGATTCATAAAATCGGTATTCGGCGTACTGAAGTTTGTGGTTTCCTTTATTCTGGCTTCCATATTCAAGGGGACGGTTGCCGTATTCATTATGGAGCATAATCTTTACACCGATGCGAGAGATGCCGCAACGGGTAAGATTGCCGAAATGGTTTCAAGACTCGGCGAGAATTTCGATTCCGAGGGTCTTGTAAACGCCTTCAGAGAAAAAAATCCCGCTCTCTTTGCCTTCCTCGAACAGCTGGGCGTCAGCGACGAGGGCACAAAGAGCGCGGTGGAAAACGCCGCAAGAGAGGGCTGTGAGGATTTGTCCGTGGCTCTTGCGGAATATATCGTCCATCCGATTATGGAAAGCATTGCATATGTTCTCGGATTTCTGCTTGTGTTTGTGGCGGCATTTCTGGCTCTTTGCCTTGTGCAGTGGCTGCTTGGAGTGATTTTCAGGCTTCCCGTGCTCAATGCCATAAACAAGCTCGGCGGAGTTGTTGTGGGGCTTATTCTTGCGGTGCTTTATTCCTCGCTTTTCGTTATTCTCACATCTCCCATTGTTTCGAATCCCGAAATTGTAGGCGGCGAATGGAGTGCGGATGCGGCGGAAAAAACTTATATTTACTCGTATATAGAAGAAAACAATATAATCTCAGATATTTTCGGTTGAGAAAAAACGGCGTTATTACGAAAGGAGTTATTGCCCCAAGGGGTAAGAATAGACTAAATGGCAAAAATGACTTACTGCACAAGGTGCAAAAAAAGAATAGCTGTGGTATTTATGCAGAAGCTTGACGAAAACGGAAACACAACTCAGGAGGGCTACTGCATCAAATGTGCAAGAGAAATGGGTATAAAGCCCATAAACGACTTTTTTGAAAAAATGGGCATAAACGAGGAGGAGCTTGACGCAATGGAAAGCGAAATGTCGGGTATGCTCGAAAACGGAATGTTCCCCATGGATATGGGTCTTGGCGGAGAATCGGAGGACGACGAGGATTCCGACGACGATGAGGGCGGAAGAGCACCGTCCATAAACCTCGGCTCGATTTTCGGCAATATGGGAAAGCAGTCCGGGGAATCCGAGGAGGAAGAATCCGAGGAAGCTTCAACCGGGGAAGCAAAGGAAAAAAAGAAGAAGAAAAAGGGCAGAAAGAACCTCGAGGCATTCTGCGTAAATCTTACCGATAAAGCCAAAAGAGGCGAAATTGACAGAGTAATCGGAAGAGACAGAGAGCTTGAGCGTATAATGCAGATTCTTTGCAGAAGACAGAAGAATAACCCCTGTCTTATCGGTGAGCCCGGTGTAGGTAAAACCGCAGTTGCCGAAGCACTCGCACTTAAAATTGCAAACAACGACGTCCCCTCAAAGCTTCGCGGTAAGGAGGTATATCTTGTTGATATGACCGCCGTTGTCGCAGGTACACAGTTCAGAGGACAGTTTGAAAACAGAATGAAGGGGCTTATCGAGGAGGTAAGAAAGCTCGGTAACATCATTCTTGTTATAGATGAAATACACTCCATCGTTTCCGCAGGCAACGCCGAGGGCGGTATGAACGCAGGCAACATTCTCAAGCCCGCACTCTCAAGAGGGGAAATCCAGGTTATAGGTGCAACAACCCTTGCGGAATACAGAAAATATATCGAAAAGGACGCCGCACTTGAAAGAAGATTCCAGCCCGTAATGATAAACGAGCCTTCAATTGCGGATACAATAAAGATTCTTGAGGGAATAAAGTCATATTACGAGGATTTCCACAAGGTGCAGATTCCCACGGAAACCGTGGAAAAGGCGGTAGTATACTCCGAGCGTTATATCACAGACAGATTCCTCCCCGATAAGGCTATCGACCTTATAGACGAGGCGGCATCTTACCTTTCAATTAACGATATCAGCATAGAAAAATGTGAAAGCCTCGGTCTTGAGCTTTCGGAAATAAAGCTTGAAAGAGAGCTTATAGAATCCTCCGAGCACACCGAGGAGGAGCAGATGGACGTCTTCCGAAGACTTGCGGAGCTTAAAGCCCGTGAGCTTGAGGTGACAAAGGAATACGAAAAATTCGAGGAGGCGGCAAAGACCGTAACACTCCTTCCCGAGCATCTCTCACACTGTATCGAAATCTGGACGGGCATCCCCGCAAGCAGTATAAACGAAAGCGAATATATAAGAATCGACAAGCTTGAGGAAAGACTTAAGAAGAGAATTGTAGGTCAGGACAAGGCAATTAGCGTTGCCGCAAAGGCAATAAAGCGCTCAAGAGCGGGTATTGCCGCAAAGAGAAAGCCCTGCTCCTTCATCTTTGCAGGCCCTACGGGTGTCGGTAAAACCGAGCTTGTAAAGACTATCGCAAACGACCTTTTCGATTCTCCCGAGGCTCTTATCCGCCTTGATATGTCGGAGTTTATGGAAAAGCACGCCGTGTCCAGAATTATCGGTGCACCTCCCGGATATGTTGGCTTTGAGGAGGCAGGTCAGCTTACCGAGAAAATCAGAAGAAGACCCTACAGCGTTGTCCTCTTTGACGAAATCGAAAAGGCACATCCCGATGTTCTCAATATCCTTCTTCAGATTCTTGACGACGGCAAGATTACCGACGCTCAGGGCAGAGAGGTAAACTTTGAAAATACAATGCTTGTCCTCACCACAAATGCGGGCTCAAGCACGGGTATGAATTCCATCGGCTTCTCGGAAAAGGAAGGAAGCATTGCGGGCGACAGAATAATGAACGCCCTTTCCGAATTCCTCCGTCCCGAGTTTATAAACAGAATAGACGAAATAATCGTATTCAATCAGCTTACCGAGGAAAACTTCAAGGATATCGCAAGAATTATGCTTGACGACCTGAAGAGCTCCCTTGCCGAAAAGAGCATAAGCTTTGTATACGACGAATCCGCACTTGAATTTATAGCAAAGAATTCCTACAGCCGTAAGTTCGGTGCAAGAAACCTCAGACGCTTTATCCAGACGGAAATCGAGGACAAGGCGGCGGAAATCATAATTTCCAAATACGATGCAAAAATACGCGGACTTTACGTAAGCAGCGAAAATGAAAGGCTGAATGTGGTTGAGTTGAATGCTTAATTGGTGTTTGTTCTCGAGGAGCGAGCTTGAAAAGCTTCTCGGAACCGACTTCGAGCGAGGACTCACAAGCTCTGCGGCAATTCTCCGAAGCACGGAAGGAGACTCGGCTCTGCGGGAGATAAAGGACTTCTTTTATCCCGTGACCGCCTTTTTCCGAAGTGTGGGCGGAATGCTGTGCGACTTTTCCGTATTGCTTCTTCTGGCGGGAGCCTTCATCTGTGAGCTCTTTGCCGAGACACACGGAAAAATCCTCGGAATAATAGTCGGTTTTATACTGATTTGCTCTCTCATACGGACCTTCCTTATTGTATATACGGGCTCGTCCCGCCAGGATTCTACTGACGAGGACGTTTACAGGGTCCTCAGAGACGGTAAAATCAAAAAAATCAAGGGGTCTTCGCTTGTAAGAGGTGACGTCATACACCTGACAAAGGGGGATATCGCTCCCTGCAATTTAAGGCTTATTGACAGCGACAACCTTGTCGTTGTGGAAAAATACGGCGGAAAAAGAGTCAAGCCCGTAAGCAAGGACGCAATGTTTTTCCCCGTTAAAATGAATGACATACCGCTGAGACTTCGCAAGAATATGGTGTACGAGGGCTCTGCCGTCACGTCAGGTGATGCTCTTGCGGTGGTTACGGATGACAGAATGACTCTTGCCGTTGCAAGAAGAATAATAAATATAAGCGACGACATTGCCGACTTTTACGTAAATAAGCGTAAGAGCTCAAGCAGCTACGGCACAAGGCTTCTGCGTAAAAGCGCATTCGGTACGGGCGTTATCCGTGACGGCGGCTACAGTGAGGACAACTCCGTTACAGCCACAGCCGAAAGAACAGCGGCGGTTATGCGACTTGCGGGGCTCGGTGTCGGTACGGTGATATTCCTTATCGGTCTTTTCTCAAGGGCTGATATTGCGGATACGTTTATGTTCTCGGTTGCGGTTATGTCCTGCGCTCCGTCGGTGCTTTACGAGCTTTGTATCGCTGCCGCCTTTGCGGTGGGCGGAGCAAGACTCAAGTCTCAGGGAGCACATATAAGAAACTTCGAATGTGCGGAAATGCTTGTGCTTTCCAAAAACGTTCTCTGCTGCGGATCCACCTGCTTCAATGTGGATAAAATGGTTCTTGAGGCGTGCTATACCGGCAGAAGCCTTGACTTCACGGCGGAAAATATTACCCACATAAAAAGGCTCGGAGAGATGCTTCTTTGCACAAGCGAGCTTTATTACAAAACGGATAAAAACGGAATCCAGAGCATAGGCGGTGACCTTGAAGGTCTTGCGGCACTTGAGGCGGCAAGAAAAACAGGCATCGCACCGCCCGGCTACGAAAGACAGTTCCTTGAGCGTATGGCGGAATTTCACGACATAAACGGCTCACTTGTAAGCAGCTTCTGCAGATGCAGAGGCAAGAACCTTCTCATAACAAAGGGAAGCGTTGCCTCCATACTCAAGAAGTGCGCCTATTACGATATCGACGGAAGCGCAGAGGTGCTTGACGCCAATATGCGCGAGCGAATAGCAAGAAACGCAAAATCCTACGAAAATAACGAAAGCTGCCGTGTGGTTGCCGTATGCTTCAAGGCGTGCGACAGAGTTACACGAGGCGACTTCAAGGACGGCTTTATATTTGCGGGCTTTGCCGTTTTCGGTACAAGACTCAATTACGGCAGTGAAAAGTATGTAAGTCTCCTTCGCAGAAACGGTATAACCCCCGTAATTTTCTCCAACGAGGTTTCGGATATGGTTATAGACGACGCGAGAAAAATCGGTGTCCTCGGTGAAAGCGACAACTATATCACCGCAAAGAGCCTTTCCGCACTTGACGAGAAAATATACTCTGACGACCTTGCAAGCTACACCCTGTATATGGGTCTCGGCGGACTTCAGAAGAGAGCGGTTGTGCGAAACAAAAAGTACACCGAAAAGCTTGTCACCGTTGCGGCGGATAAGCCTGCGGACGCCTTTGATATGTCGGAGGGCGATGTTCTCATTTCCTTCGGCAAGGATGCTCCGAAAACACTTAAACGAGTGTCGGATATCCACTCGGAGAAAAACGGTATCGGCGTAATTTACAGAACAATCTGTATATGCAGAAATATGATAAGATGCTCAATGCTTTCGGCGGGCTATCTTGTCTGCGGACAGACGGCGGCAATGCTGTTCTGCCTTCTCGGAATTGTTGCCTCATTCTTTAACGGAGGAACGCTTCCGCTTGCAACCTCACAGCTTCTCGGAGCAGTGTTCGTGACCGACCTTGTAATCTCGCTCATTACGGCGTTCATAAAAACACCGTCAAGCATCATATCCGATAAGCCGACGGCATTTCTTAACTATTACAGCCCCGTGCGAATAATTCCCAAGGCGGTATTTTCGGGAATCTGTTGTGGCTTCTGTTCATTCTTTGCATATATAGCGGGCTTTATGCAGACGGCAAATCCCGAGGCGGGCACGGCGTGTGCGTTCTTCGTTATGTTTGTGTCCAAGTGCCTTGTGTCACTCTTCTGCATTATGAGAACCAGTACAAGAAAAGCTCCCGCACTTTTCCCGCATATCTGTGCGATGCTTGAGCTTGTGTGCGGCATAATAATGGCAATCTGCTACGGCGGAGCAATGATTCCCTTTACATACGGAACGAGAGTTGCGGTGTGTGCGATTGTATTCTCGGTTGTGCCCACGCTTCTTTCGGCGCTTTATGTAAAGATTGACAACAGAGGAGCATAAAATAAAATCAATGCGATGTACCTTTGGTGCACCGCATTCTTTTTTATATATAGGAATGTTTTCAGTAAAGCCTGCTTGTCTCTTCACGGAATTCGCGGGGAGTCTTGTCAAATTCCTCACGGAAAATACTGTTCATATAGGACTGCGAGGAAAATCCGCACCTTACCGCAATTTCGGAAAAGCTTTTATCCGTCGTGAGAATCAACTGCTTTGCAAGGGAAAGGCGTTTGCTTCTTATATATTTATAAGGAGTCTGTCCCGTGGCGGCGACAAATACACTTCTGAAATATATCCTTGAAAGATGCACGGATTTTGCAACATCATCAAGAGTGATGTTCTCGCAGAAGTGGTTGTCCATATATTCAATGGCGCTTTTGACAACCCCGATGTTGCTTTTCGAATCGGTATTACCGACATCAAAAAAGGATATATCCGACGAAAGCAAGGACAGCAGCGAGAATAATTTTTCGTAAACGGCAATGTTCCTGAACGGTGAATCGGATGCCGAGGCAAGTATCACCGCAAGCAGAGCATTTTCGTATTCCGAAGGATTTTCCGGCATAAAGAAGTCGGGACATTTTGAAACCGTCTCGGCTATTTCCTTGTCGTCAATAATAAGATGAACGTAAATCGAGCGGAAGGGAAGCACGGTGTGTCTCTGATAGCCGGGCTTTGCCACAATTACCGCTCCTTTTTTTATTTCGTATTCGTTGCCGTTTATGTAAGAGATGCCGCCGTCCTCGAGAATATACTCTATTTCAAACAGCGACACAAGCCTCTGAGGAGTTACCGATTTGTTTTTATGCATTACGGAGGCATCGTATATTCCGAGACCGCATATTGAGGGTATGGTGTTTTGCATATTTTACTCCCAAAAAAGTAATATTTCTAAAAAATAGGATAACATTCTTTCTTTTATTTGTCAAGTATAAATGCTATAATGGAGCAAAGAAATTAATTTTTTTATATAAAAAGGAGAATAATTTTATGAAAATAACATGGCTCGGTCAGGCGGGACTTCTTTTTGAAGCGGACGGAAAGAAAATCATGGTAGACCCCTACCTCTCAAACTCCTGCGGAAAGCTCAATCCCGCAAGCAACAGACGCGTTCCCGTGGATGAAGCTTATCTTAATATGAAGCCCGACATCATTATCCTCACCCACGACCATCTCGACCACACAGACCCCGAAACACTTGAGCATTATCTCTGCGGTGACGAGTGCGTGCTTGTTCTCGCATCCTATAACGCATGGCAGAAGGCAAGAACAATCGGAAGCGGTAATAACTATGTAAGCTTCAACCGTCACACACAGTGGACAGAGGGCAACCTTAAGTTCACCGCCGTGAAGGCAGACCACAGCGACCTCTGTGCGATTGGCGTAATCATTGACGACGGCGAAAAGAAATATTATGTTACGGGCGACACACTTTACAACACGGATATTTTCGAGGACCTTCCCGACGATATCGAGGCTGTGTTCCTTCCCGTAAACGGCGTTGGTAACAACCTTAATATGGTTGATGCACTCCGCTTTGCAAAGGAATGCGGTGCAAAGAAGGCAGTTCCGCTTCATGTCGGTCTCTTTGACGACAAGAAGCCCGTGGGATTTGAAATCGTCCCCGAATTCTTCAAGGAAATAAAGCTTTAAAATAAGGAGAAAAACAAAATGACAGAATATAAGGTAGACGGACACGTTTCATCCTTCCTCCCGAAGGAAAAGAAATGGCAGCTCGTATGGAACGACGAATTTGACGGCACAGAGCTTGACAGAACAAAATGGGGCTTCCGTAAGTGCTTCTGGGGAAAGCTTTCTCCCACATTTACCGAAGAGGGAGTAGAAGTGTGCGGCGACAGTACAATGAAAATCAATCTCATAAGAAAGGGCGATGATTTCTTCTCCGCCCATCTTCAGACGGGAAGCCTTACCTTCGATATTCCGAGAACAGACGGCAAGCCCGGCTTCTGGAGCTTCGGCGAAAAGGAAAAGCCGAAGTTTATGCATAAGTTCGGATACTACGAAATAAGATGCAAGCTTCCCAAAAACGACGGCTGGCACGCCGCATTCTGGCTTCAGGCACCGGGTATCGGTACACATCCCGACCCTGCACAGTGCGGAGTTGAATGCGATATTATGGAAAACTACCTCACTCCCACCGAGGGAAAGGTAATCTGCGGATGCGGCTGGAACGGCTACGGCACCGAATCCAAGTGGTACGGTCATTTTGAATTCCCTTATGTTGAAACCGAGGACGGCTGGCATACCTATGCCGTTGACTGGTCGAAGGAGGGCTATATCTTCTACGCCGACGGAAAGGAAATCGGAAGACAAATGGCACCCAAGTGCGCAGTATCCGAGGTCGAGCAGTTCATACTTGTTTCCACGGAATGCCACGGCTACAACAGATGCTTCGGTAACGATTCCAAGGAATCAAGCGCCGCGGGAGACGCAAAGACCTGGGGCGGAAAGCCCGTTGAGGCACTCAAAAAGGCGGTGCTTCCCGATTGCTTCCAAGTTGACTATGTAAGAGTCTTTGATGAGGTAAAATAATAAATCCCCGTAGGGGAGGGGCTCTGCTCCTCCCGTTACCCACAAAAACACAAGAACGGCAAATGTGCAATAAAAAACAAAAGGAGGCAACGCTATGACAGAATACAAGGTAGACGGACACGTATCATCCTATCTTCCCGAAGGGAAAAAGTGGAATCTTGTATGGAGCGATGAATTCGACGGTAAGGAGCTTGATAAAACAAAGTGGGACTTCCGACTTTACATAATGGGCAAGCGCCACAGAACATGGATTGCGGACGAGGGCATCGAGCTTGACGGTAACTCCAATATCATATTCAAATGTATAGAAAAGGACGGCGAAATCTGCTCGACACAGCTTCAGACGGGCTATAACTATATGGACGCCCCCTGCGAGGCTGAGGACTGCTGGAAGGGAAGCCTTGTGTGGCCGCTCGGTAAATTCCAAAAGCACAAATTCCTTCACGGCTACGGCTATTACGAATGCCGTTGCAGGCTTCAGAGGAAGGAGGGCTGGTGGAGTGCATTCTGGCTTCAGTCACCCATTATAGGCTGCTGTGACGACCCCGAGGTTGCGGGAATCGAGGTGGATATTATGGAGTCCTTCCACCCCGGAGAAATAATCGAGCATTGCAACCACTACAGCGGATACGGCATTGACCACAAATGCACCGAGGTCGGTGGATGCCCGAAGCTTGACGTAGACGAATGGCATACCTTCGGCGTTCTCTGGAATGAGGACGGATATACCTACTATGTTGACGGTAAGCAGGACGGCCACGTCGATGCACCCGTATCAAAAATAAAAGAGTTCATCCTCCTCACAACCGAGGTTGACGGCTACAGAAAGAAGCTCGCCACAGCATCGGAAGAGGCAAAGCTCGCCGTGGGTGATGAATTTATAGTTGACTACGTAAGAGTCTTTGATGAGGTAAAATAATAACCCCCCGTAGGGGAGGGGTTCTGCTCCTCCCGTTACCCACAAAAGCACAAGAACGGCAAATGTACAATAAAATAAAAACAAAAGGAGACAAGCCATGAAAGAATACAAGGTAGACGGACACGTATCGTCCTTCCTCCCCGAGGATAAGGAATGGAAGCTTGTATGGAACGACGAATTCGACGGCAATGAGCTTGACAAAACAAAGTGGGACTTCCGTCTCCATATGATGGGCAAGCGCCACAGAACCTGGGTTGCAGACGAGGGCGTAGAGCTTGACGGTAACTCAAATCTTATCTTCAAATGTATCGAAAAGGACGGAGAAATCTGCTCCTGCCAGCTTCAGACGGGCTATAACTATATGGACGCTCCCCACAAGGACGACGGCGACTGCTGGGGCGGTGGTCTTGTATGGCCCATAGGCAAATTCAAGAAGCATAAGTTCGTTCACGGACACGGCTACTATGAATGCCGTTGTAAGCTCCAGAAAAAAGAAGGCTGGTGGAGCGCATTCTGGATACAGTCACCCACAATCGGATGCTGTGACGATACGGAAATCGCAGGCGTTGAAATCGACATTATGGAATCCTTCAAGCCCGGAAATATAGTAAAGCACAACGTCATATACAACGGCTACGGCGAGGACTACAAGGAAGTAAGAGTCGGCGGAGGAGACCTTGATGTCGAGCAGTGGCATACCTTCGGACTTCTCTGGGACGAAAACGGCTACACCTTCTATATGGACGGCAAGGAGGACGGACATTCAGATGGTCCTATGACTCACAGAGAGGAGTTTATCATTATCTCCACCGAGGTAAACGGCTACCGCTCCAAGGACAGATGCGCCTCCGAGCAGGCAAAGCTTGCTGTTGGGGATGAATTTATCGTTGACTATGTAAGAGTTTTCGACATAATAAAATAAATAAGGAGAAACAAAAATGAAGGTAACAGACATAAAATGCTTCACCGTAGACTGCTTCAGAACAAACTGGGTTTTTGTTAAGGTCTACACGGACGAAGGAATAGACGGCGTAGGCGAGGCAACACTCGAATACAAGGAAAAGGCACTTCTCGGTGCCGTTGAGCATATCAAGGAATACCTCGTAGGCAAAAATCCCCTTGATATCGAAAAGCACTGGCACGATATTTACAGAGATGCATACTGGAGAGGCGGAGCCGTGCTTATGTCCGCTCTTTCCGCAGTGGAAACCGCTCTCTGGGATATCCTCGGAAAATCTCTCGGTGTGCCTGTATATCAGCTTCTCGGCGGCAAGGTACACGACAAGGTAAGAATTTACGTTAACGGCTGGTTCGCAGGTGCAAAGGAGCCCGAGGAATTCGGCGAAAAGGCGAAAATCGCAGTTCAGAAGGGCATTACCGCTATGAAGTGGGATCCCTTCGGAAAGTCATATCTCGATATCTCCGGCAAGGACCTTGACAAGGCACTCCGCTGTGTTGCGGCTGTTCGTGAGGCTGTAGGCGACGGCGTTGACCTCCTTATCGAGGGACACGGCAGATTCAATATCCCAACAGCCACAAAGATAGCAAAGGAGCTTGAGCAGTTTGGGCCCATGTTCTTTGAGGAGCCCGTTCCTCCGGATAATCTCGATGCACTCAAGGCTGTCCGCGATAAGTCCCCCGTTGCGATTTCCGCAGGTGAAAGACTCTACACAAGATGGGACTACAAGAAAATGTTCGACCTCGGTGCCGCAGACTACATCCAGCCCGACGTTTCCCACGCAGGCGGTATTATGGAGCTTAAGAAGATAGCCGCAGAGGCAGAATGCAGATACATTCCCTTTGCACCCCATAACCCCTCGGGACCCGTAGCGAACGCGGCAACACTTCAGCTCGCAGCCTGCTGTCCCAACTTCTGCATCCTTGAAATTATGTACAGCGATGTAGAGTGGAGAAAGGACGTAACCAACGAGGCTCTCGAATACGCCGACGGCTACATCACAATCCCCGACAAGCCCGGTCTCGGTATAGAAATCGACGAAGAAGCGTGCCTTGCACATCCTTACACCCCCCACACACTCCGTCATTACACAGGCGCACTTACCGACATAAGACCTCCCAAATCCGAATTCTATTTCTAATATTTATTTAATTCCGATTGCAGATTTGCAACGCAAATCAACATCAATTGTGCATTGTGCATTGTGAATTGTGCATTTTCGAAAGGAGCATTCTTATGCCCGAAATAAAGCCCCACAACGGTCGTCCCGCCATCTTCATAGACGGCAAGGTATACCCTCCGATGATGGCGACAATCCGTACAATAGATAACGACAAAATGAGAATAGATAAGGAGTATTACAGACAGCTCGGTAAGGCGGGAATCAAAATATACTTCCTTATCTGCGACACGGAATGGCTGAAGCCCGGCGCAATAAACCTCTTTCGTGAGGAAGCCGAAGCACTTCTCGAGGTCGTTCCCGATGCATACATAGTCCCGAGAATCGGACTTCATCCCACCAATGAGTGGATAAAGGCACACCCCGAGGAATGCTGTAAGTACAGCGACGGCACACAGCCGGGTACTCGTCTCTTTACCGAATCCTATGTAACCGACCTTCCCATGCAGTATTCTATGTGCTCGGAAAAATGGCGTGAGGATGCGGGAAAGGCACTTTCCGATACGTGGGATGTGCTTATGAGCCTGCCTTATGCCGACAGAATCATCGGCTGCTTCTTTGCGGCAGGCGGTACTTCCGAATGGTATTATATCCTTCAGATGTTCAACGATAACGGTGCGGTGCTTGACCACGGCGAAAGCTTCAGACGTAATTTCACAAAGTACCTCACAAGAAAATACGGTAGTGATACAATGCTTCAGAAGGCGTGGGGCAGGGAGGATGTAACTCTCGAAAATCCCGCAATTCCCGAGCCGGAGGCGCACTACTACACAAGAGAGATTGACCTTGACTGTGCGGTAAGAAAGAATATGCTCTCCAATGCTCCCGTACCTGCTATGGAATCAATGGGAAGCAATATCGGTACGTTCGTGAATATAGACAAGCGCCAGGATGTTTACGACTTCTACAGAGCGTGGCATAACGGTACGGCGGAATCGGTAATATACTACGGAAGCATCATAAAGACAAAAACTCCCGACAAGCTCACGGGGGCGTTCTACGGCTCCTTCGGATGTACAAACTACTTCAAGGACGGAACCGGTGCGGCTGTACTCAAGGTGCTTGACAGCAATGTTATCGACTTCCTTGCCGCTCCCGGTGTATACGAAAACAGAGCGCCCGGCGGATTTGTCGGTCAGAGAGAAACCTTTGATTCCTTTGCACTGCGCAATAAAATATTTATTATCGAGGACGACTCCAGAACTCACCACGAAAACCGCTACTTCGGCTCGCAGTACGGGCTTTTCGACCTTGAGGATTCCATAAATGTTCTCAAGCGTGAGTTCGGCAGAACTATATGCGAGGATGTGCAAGGCTGGTGGTTTGACCAGCTTCTCGGCGGTAAACGCTATAAGGATCCCGAGATGTACAAGCTCTTCACCCGTCAGACGGAAATCGCCCACGAGGCGTACAGTCTTGACAGAACAGCATCCTCGGAAATCGCATTCATCTTTGACGAGGAAAGCGCGCACGTTACATCCTTCAGAACAACGAAGGAGCTTGTCGAGCTTATGCGAAACTACGAAATCGCAAGAATCGGCGCTCCCGTTGACCAGTACTATCACAACGATATGGCAAACCCGAATATGCCGAGCTACAAGATGTATGTGTTCTTTAATGTGTTTACTCTTACAAACGAGGAAAGAGAAGCAATAAAGGCAAAGCTCAGAATGGACAACGCCGTTGCCGTGTGGATGTATGCCTCGGGCATAATAAACCCCGAAGCACAGCCGAAATTCGATGTTGCCAATATCGAACAGCTTACCGGAATAAAGGTCGGAATGATAAACGACTGCTACGATGCGAATTTCCGCTTTGGCGGTACCGAAACACCTTTCACCGATAACCTTGACAAGCGATTCGTGTTCGGAAATCCTACGGAAAAGAGAACAATGTGCGTAGGCTATGCCGAGGACCTGAACTGGAGCTCATCTCTCTATCCCGTGTTCTACACCGAGGACAAGGATGCGGATGTTGCGGCAAGCTTTATGACAAGCGGAAAGCCCGCATTCACCGTCAAAAAATGCGACGGATTTACTTCGATATTCTACGGTGCAAAGCATATCGCCGCCGAAACAATGAGAAATATCGCAAAGGGTGCGGGCTGTCACATCTATTCCGATTCGGGAGATGTTCTCTTTGCTAACAGAAATTACATAACCTTCCACGCATCAACCTCGGGCAAAAAGACAATAAAGCTTCCCGAGAACAGCTCTGCCTTTGAGGTTTACGAGAAGAAATACTACTGCGAGAACAGCAATGAAATTATTTTCGATACGGTAGTGGGCGAAACGAAAATGTTCAGAATAACCAAAAAGTAAAAAGGAGATTTTACTATGTATAAATACAAGGAAATAGGCAAAATTCAGCCCAAAGCATCAAGCGAAATCAAGAACAGCAAAATAGGTCTCGGCTTTGAAAAGCTCGACAGAGACGCATTCGACCCCGAAAAGGTATACGACAGAGTTGCCGAATCCGGTGCAAAGTGGGCAAGAATCCAGACAGGCTGGCAGAAAACCGAAAAGGAGAAGGGCGTTTACGATTTCTCCTGGTTTGAAACCATAGTTGATAACTTCCTCAGTCGAGGAATCCAGCCCTGGGCATCCTTCGGCTACGGCAATCAGCTTTACAACGAGCTTGCAAAGACGGTTTACGGTGCGGCAGGCGTTCCTCCGATTTCAAACGAAGAGGAAAAGGCGGCGTGGATAAGCTATGTCAAGGCATTTGTTGAAAAGTTCGGCGACAGAATCACATACTTCGAAATCTGGAATGAGCCCGACGGTCTCGGCTTCTGGAAGACCGGCGTTAACCCTACAGAGCTCGGTCAGTTCACTAAGGAAACCGCAATTGCCATTAAGGAAGTAAAGCCCGATGCCAAGGTTATCGGCGGTGTTGTATGCACAAGAAGACTCGCATACCTCAATACCGCACTCAAGATTATGGCACCCTACATTGACTTCGTTTCCTTCCACGAGTACACCCACGACGAAAGAGGCGTTGACGAAACAGTTGACTCCTTCAGAACTCTTGCAAGAGTGTACAACCCCAACATTGAAATCATTCAGGGCGAAAGCGGTACACAGTCAAGAGGCGGCGGACACGGAGCACTCTTCACAGGTGCGTGGACAGAGGAAATTCAGGCAAAGCAGCTTGCAAGACATACCTTCGCAGACCTTATGGCAGAGGTACACTTTACCTCATACTTCACCTGCGTTGATATGGTAGAAGCCATCAACGGAACCGTAGGCGACCTTGCCTCCTACACAGACTACGGCTACTTCGGAATCCTCGGCGCACAGTTCGAGGGCGGTGTAAAGCCCACGGGCGAATACTATAAGAAGCCTTCCTTCTATGTATTCCAGAATATCAACTCCCTCTTTGCGGAGGATGTAAAGGTAAGCAAGATTCCGATTATAGTTCCCCACAGAACGGATATCTCCAACAGAACATACGAGCCTCAGCTCAAGAGATGCGAATTCAAGTCGGGCTGCTTTGAAAGAGAAGGCGGTAAGGCGTTTGTATATTGGAATCCTACAAACATTATGACCACAAGCTTCCGCTCCGAGGTAACAATCGAAATCTACAGCGAATACGGCAATAACTTCAAGCTTGTCGATGTAATGACCGGTGACATCTACGAAATTCCCGAGGATATGATTGAGGACAGAGGCGACAATGTTTACTTCATTCACAACCTTACAATCAAGGATACTCCTCTTGTTTTAACACTTGGTAACTTTATTATCTGATTTGCTTTGATTTATCTTTGTCTTACGAAAGGAATAAATATATGAAAAAAGCAGTTTTTGTAACAGGCGCAACAGTAGGCAGCGGTCTTGCCTCCGCGGAAAGATTCGCAAAGGAGGGCTACGATGTATTCATTCAGAGCCGTGATGCCGCAAGAGCACAGGAGGCGGCTGAGAGCGTAGCCGAAAAGTACGGAGTTTTCGCCAAGGGCTACGGTATAGTACCCGGTAACGAAAAGGACGTAGAGGATGTTTTCGCAGACATCGACAGCCTCGGAAGAATCGTAAAGACGGTAGTTCTCAATGCCGCAAATATGGGCTTCGGAGACGACCCCGTAAGAGGAATGCCCTTCTTCGAGGTTTCCGTTGAGGAATTTGCGGACGTATTCAATACAAATCTCGTATGGAACTTTACAATTGTAAGAGCGGCGGCAAGAAGAATGAAGGATAACGGTGGCGGTGCGATTGTATTTATCGGCTCCAACACAGCCTACAGAGCAATCCCCAACAGAAGCGCATACTGTGCATCCAAGGGCGGTATCAACTCTATGTCCAAGGCATTCGCAATTGACCTCGGTCAGTACGGAATCCGTTCAAATGTAGTGCTTCCCGGTACCATCAAAACAGCGCGCTGGGTGCAGATGGGCAACAAGCAGATTGTAAACGGAACACTTACTCCCATAGGTGATATCTCCGACTTTGAGGATATCGCAAATGCGGCGTGGTTCCTCGGCTCTGACGAGTCCAAGAATATTACGGGTGCTGAAATTATGGTCGACGGCGGTATGACGGCACAGCTTTATCCTCTCGCTCTTAACGAATACAAGCGCAAGGCTATGGCTTACGATGATATGAACAACAATCAGTAAAATAAAAATTGATGCCGTACCAACACTCGCACGAGGTACAAAAAGCGGGACGACACACAGGTCGTCCCCTACAGACAATTATTTATAAAGCGATTTTTTCGGGCTGTAGCAATCAACCTTGCTACAGCCCGTTTACTTTTGTCAAAGTATTCTGTCTATATAATGCTCTGCGGAGCGAAGCGCCTTTTTTGCACTCTTTTTCACCTTGTAGGTACTCGAGCAGGGCATCATTCCCGTGCCGCATCCCACAACCATTCCCGCAACAAGAGCGGCAATGCTTCCCGCAACCGTCGCTTTTACAATTCTGTTTTTACAGCTCATTTCTTTTCTTCCTTTCCGTGTTTCTTCGTACTTAATGTACCCACGGAAAGCTTTTTTATTCCTCGGTGCCGAAATAAGTTTCAACGGTTTTTATACTGCAATCGGGGGAGTATTTCCAATAATCGATTTTACCCTCGGAAATGTAATATTCGGGAAGCTTGGGAGCGGATTCCACACCCTGCGTGTCAACAATCACAAGCTTAATTTTCATCTTTTCGGGAATAATGCTCTTTATGTAAACCGCCGCCCGCTGACCGACCTTCACATCCTCACGCCATTCGGCAAGCCCCGCAAGATTGGGAGTCAGCTCCACGAAAATTCCGTAAGGCTCTATGCTCCTGACAATCCCCGCGGCGGTCTCTCCGGGACGGTAAAGAGAAGCGTTTTCCTCCCAAGTGCCCAGAAGCTCTCTGTGGGTGAGCGTTATTCTGCCGAACTCATCCATACCGCTCTTCACAGCACAGCGGATATACTGCCCGACAAAAAATCTGTCCTTTGGATTCTGAATTCTCGACACGGAAATACAGTCCACGGACATAAGCGAAATCACACCGCATCCCACATCGCAAAATGCTCCGAAGGGCTCGATGTGAGTTATCCTCGCATCGATAATTTCACCCGGCGTAAGCCTTGAAACATAGTTGTCACAGCATTCCTTCTGCGCCTTTTTTCTTGAAAGCATAACACGGATGTTTCCGCACTCATCTCTGGAAATCTCCGTGATTTTTACGCATACAGCCTTTCCCACTCTTGTGATTACGGCTATATCCCTTGCGGGCTCGCCGTTTGGCACGTAGACAGCCTCACTTCTCGGAATGATGCCCGTGAATTTGCCGAGCTCCACCGTAAGATTCTTGTCGGTGTCGCACTTTGTGACCGTGCCCTCAAGCGTGATTCCGCTTGTATATGCATATTCAAGTCCCTGCAGACTTTCGCAGAGCTCTCTGTTTTCCTCACTGTCGATATTTGTTCCTTCGGGTTTGTAGAGTTCAAGCATTTAAGTTACCTTATCCTTTCCCGCGTTGCGGTTGAATTTTGTTTTGTAAAATATATGTTTTCCTGTGGTGGATTATTACTTTTTTTAAAAATCCGAAGGGGTAAAAAGTAGCAAAAAACTATTGACACGGGACACCTGCCGAATTATAATGTAATCAGCAAATATTATTTCGCAACGGAGGCAAAGCTATGACTGAAATAAAAGTAAAAAACACTGTTGTAAATGCGGATTTTGAGGGCGGTTATATATCCTCGATAAAAGTAAACGGTAAGGAAATAATAAACGGCAGAAAGCCGATTTTCACGGTATGCCTTCGCGGTACGGACCTTGTAATGCACACCCTGACGGCATTTGATGCAGGAGTCTGCACCGTGTCGGAAAACGGAGCGGAATATTCGGGCTTTGAATACGATATCGCAGTAAAGGTAAATGCCGACGGCGAAAGCTGGAAAATATCCGTGGAAAATAATACGGATATGCTTATCGAATGGGTGACCTTCCCCGAAATTTCCGTAAAGCCCCTTCGCAAAAACGGCGGCGACGGTGAAATCCTCTGTACCTACAACGAGGGCGCACTCTGTGACGACATCAACAAAAAGGGCGGTACAATCCTTGCTGAATACCCTTCGAAGGGGTCGTACTGGATGTTCCCCTATATGCTCTTCGGTCAGTTTATGTGCTATCAGGCAGCCGACTGCGGTCTTTACCTTGCCGCCCACGACAAGGACAGAGCCCCCAAGGGACTTGACTTTTACGGCAAGAATGACAATGTGTCAATGTTCATAAGACTCTACACGGGCGTAAACTACGGCGACAGCTACAGCACGGACTTCGACATAGTAATAAAGGGATACGACGGTACGTGGCACGACGGTGCACAAATATATAAGGACTGGTTTGAGAACAATCTTCCGTCAAATGTAAAAAAGATAAGCGAAAACCCCGCAATTCCCGAATGGTATAAGGATTCTCCGCTTGTTATAACCTATCCCGTAAGAGGCATCCACGATATGGACAAAATGGATCCCAATGCCTTGTTCCCCTACGAAAACGCCCTTCCGACAATAGATGAAATTGCGGAAAAGGTCGGCTCAAGGCTTCTTGTGCTTCTTATGCACTGGGAAGGCACGGCACCCTGGGCACCCCCTTATGTATGGCCTCCCTACGGCGGAGAGGATATGTTCAACGGCTTTGCGGATAAGCTTCACGAAAGAAAGCACATCCTCGGCGTATACTGCTCGGGCTTCGGCTTTACTCTTCACAGTAACCTCTGCGAGGAATACGACAACTCCGAGCGAATCGAAAAGGAAAATCTCAAGGAAGCCTTCTGTGCTTCCCCCGGTGGAGATGCGTGGATAAGCAGAATCTGCACGGGACAGCGCTCGGGCTATGACATCTGTGCGGCATCGGAATTCGGCAAAAGGCTTCTTGACGAGGCATACCTTCCGCTCTTTGAAAGCCGTGCCGATTACTGTCAGATTCTTGACCAGAATCACGGCGGAAGCCAGTATTTCTGCTATTCCAAAAAGCACGGACATCCCCATGCCCCGGGCAAGTGGATGACAAGCGGAATGAGAAAGCTTCTTGACGGCTGGAACGAAATGGGCAAGGGAAAGCTCTTCGGCTGTGAATCCGCCTCTGCAGAGCCTTATATGGGCAATCTCCTTTTCAGCGACAACAGATATGAGCTCAATTGGAGACTGGGCGAGCCTATCCCGCTTTATTCCTATCTCTACCACGAATATCTCCGTAACTTTATGGGCAATCAGGTTTCCTGCCCGCTTACAAACGAAAAGGACAGTATGTGCGCGAGAATGGCATATTCCTTCACTGCGGGCGACTGTATGACAATAGTCCTCACACCCTTCGGAAAGCTTATGACAAACTGGGGTAACCACGATTTCACAAAGCTTCCCGATAAGGACAGAGCAATAAAATTTGCCGCCAATATGCAGAAATTCTACAAGGAAAGGGCAGGCAGATTCCTCTACGACGGCAATATGATAAAGCCGATTGAAATCAGCGTACCCACCGAATCCTTCCCGACGGATAGCGGCTACAATGTAGAGCTTCCCGTAATCTATACAACCGCGTGGGAAAAGGACGGCGAAAGGGCACAGATTTTCGTAAACCACACGGAAAGCGAAATCGCCTTTGACTTTGGCGGAAAGCCGATAACCGTAGCTCCTCTCGGTGCAGAAATAGTAAATATGTAATCCCAAACCGCTCCGATGCTTCGGAGCGGCTTTTTCTTTGCTGAAATACGAGTAAAAAATTTTGTCAAAAGGGGAAAAAACTGTTTACAAAATGAAATTTCTGTGTTATAATAAAATCGGTATAATTTAAAAACGGAGGAACGGATATGGAAATCAAAAGATTCGGTGTAGGCGATGTTCTCGTAATGAAAAAGCCCCACCCGTGCGACAAAAAAGCGGTTCGTTTCTCGGTTATGACTCTGGGCAGTGACATAAAGATAAAATGCCTTTCCTGCGAGCGGGAGGTAATTGTTCCGAGGGTCAAGCTCGAAAAGAATATAAAGCAGATAGAATCACAGGAATAATTTGCGAAAGGCAGTAAATAAATGTTTGAAGCATTAAGAGAAGCGGAAAAGAAATACGAGGACATAGCGGAAAAGCTTATGCAGCCCGATGTTGTAAACGACCCCGAGGTTTTCAAGAACCTTATGAAGGAGCATAAGACGCTTACCCCAATAGTTGAAAAATACAGAGAATATACAAAGACGGAGCGTGACATCGCAGGTGCAGAGGAAATCATCCGAGAGGAATCGGACAGAGACCTTCGAGACCTTGCGGAAGAGGAGCTCAAGGAATCCAAGGAAGCCCTTGAAAGAATAGGGGAGGAGCTCAAGATACTTCTTCTTCCGAGAGACGAAAATGACGACAAGAATGTAATTGTGGAAATCCGAGCGGGCACGGGCGGTGAAGAAGCCGCACTCTTTGCTCACAGCCTCCACAGAATGTACACGATGTATGCCGAGGCAAAGGGCTTCAAGGTCGAAATTATGAACATCAACGAAACCGAGCTCGGCGGATGCAAAGAGGTTGCCTTTATGATTGAGGGCGACGGTGCATTCTCGAGATTCAAGTTCGAAAGCGGCGTACACAGAGTTCAGAGAGTCCCCGAAACGGAAACTCAGGGACGAATCCATACATCGGCGGTAACCGTTGCCGTGCTTCCCGAGGCAGAGGAGGTAGAGGTTGAAATCAATCCCGCAGACCTTGAAATAGATACCTACCGAAGCGGCGGTGCGGGAGGTCAGCACGTAAACAAGACCGACTCCGCAATCAGAATCACCCATAAGCCCACGGGCGTTGTGGTTGAGTGTCAGGACGAAAGAAGCCAGCACAAAAACCGTGACAAGGCAATGAAGATGCTCCGTACCAAGCTTTACGATATGGAAAGAGAAAAGCAGGACAGAGAAAGAGCGGGCGAGAGAAAGAGTCAGGTCGGAAGCGGTGACAGAAGCGAAAGAATAAGAACCTATAATTTCCCTCAGGGCAGACTTACCGACCACAGAATCGGTCTTACCCTCTACAGCCTTGAAAATATAATGAACGGCAACCTTGACGATGTAATAGACGCACTTATTACAACAGACAGAGCGGAAAAGCTCAAAAACAGCGAATTTTGATATGCATAGCCATAAACTTATGGCGACGGAGAAAAAACTATGGACACAAAAATACTTCATGTATCAACGGATTTATCCGGAAGCAATGATATAGAAAACCTTAAAATTGCCGCAGAAATCGTAAGAAACGGAGGCCTTGTCGCATTCCCGACGGAAACGGTTTACGGACTTGGTGCAAACGCCCTTGACGACGAGGCGGTAAAGAAAATATTCGAGGTAAAGGGTCGCCCTCAGGACAATCCTCTTATATCCCATCTTGCAAGCGCGGATGAGATTTCAAAGTATGCCTATGTCAGCGAAAACCCTTATTTTGAAAAAATCGCGGGACTTTTCCCCGCACCCTTAACGGTAATTCTTCGTAAGTGTCCGCTTATTTCAAACGTAGTAACCGCAGGACTTCCCAATGCGGGCTTCAGAGTACCCGAAAATCTTGTGGCAAGAAAGTTTCTTGAGCTTGCGGGCGTACCCATTGCCGCTCCCAGCGCGAACATCTCCGGCAGACCCAGCCCCACAAAGGCTGAGCATGTTATCGAGGACCTTTTCGGCAAGGTTGATGTAATTATCGACGGCGGCCCCTGTAATGTCGGCGTTGAGTCAACAATCGTAACTCTTGCGACAGATCCGCCCGTGCTTCTTCGTCCCGGTGCCGTTACCCTTGAAACGCTCACATCACTTCTCGGTCAGGTGCAGATTTCCCGTGCGATTCTCTCGGAAATGAACGACGACGAAATCGCTTCCGCTCCCGGTATGAAGTATAAGCACTACGCACCCGTAAATCCGGTTACACTCATTATGGGTGCCGACGACAAGGTGCGTGAGT
>JAFYPA010000012.1 GCA_017560085.1 Clostridia bacterium | reverse complement strand
TAAGGTCAATAACAATCTTCTGCCACTTTGCTGTGAAGTTAACCTTGAAGTCCTTCTTGTACTTACCGCCGAGTGCACGGATGTTAAGTGTTGCAGCTGCGGGAGAAGAAGACTTAATCATAAATACAAGATAAGAAAGCTTCTTGTCTGCAGTCCAAGCCTTATCCTTGGGAAGGGAGTCGATTTCCATCATACCAAGGTCAGCTGCGGGATAGAAGCCGGAATAGCCGTTTGCTTCAGCAATAAACACGCCCTTGTTCCATGTGTAGATTTCCGGGTTTATTGTGGAAGTACCCTGGGGGAAGAAGCAATCGCCGTTTCTACCCTTACCGCTGGGAATCTTGCCGTCATCTTCAATGAACTTGAAGAGAACAGAGTTGCCGATATCAACGCTCTTCTGATCAACGTCCTCAGCCTTTTCCTCGGAATCCACTACAGTTTCAACCTTGCCGTCAACAGCGGAGGAGCTCTTTACCTCTTCTCTGCCCTTGTATGCCTTTGCCTGCTCGGGGCTTGCAAAGAGACCAACATAGTCGATTACTGTCTTACCCATAAGTGCACCGGGAAGGTCAAGTCTGAAGCCGCCGCTGATAATCTGAGCGCCATCCTTGTTCATGGGAGAGAAGTTTATAGCAGTGCCGTCCTTGAGATACCAGCCGGAAGCATCGTTAAGGTCGAAGATAAGCTGCTGCCATTCGCCTGTGAAATCAACGGGGAAGCTCTTCTTGTGGCTGGCACCCTGTGCAACGAATGCAATGGATGAGCCTGCAGAAGCCTTTTCTGTCTTGAGGTTGATTACAACATAAGAGAGCTTCTGATCTTTTTTCCATTCCTTGCCTGCGGGGAATGTATCAAGCTCAAGCATACCGGCACCTGTTGCGTTGAAAACCGCAAAGCCGTTTTCTGCTGTAAGCTTTGTGCTGTTAGACCAGGTATAAACCTCGGGATTGATTGTGGAGCTGCCCTTGGGGAAATAGCAGTTTCCGTTTCTACCCTGGCCGTAGGGAACAGAGCCGTCTGCTTCAACGAAAGTGAAAACAATCGGAGTTGCATCCTCGGCGTTTGCCGTGAATACGAATGTTGTCAGCATCATCATGATAGCTAACAGAAGAGTCAATGACTTTTTCATGGAAAAAATCCTCCTTAAAAAATTTTTCTTTACCGAATTATCCGTGCATATTGTATATAAATTATACTATCACAGCATAATTACAGTAATACATTGTTATTTTACCATAAATCATGTGATTTGTCAATGCGATTTTTACTTTTATTTATGTCTTTTTGTATCATTGATTCCGCAGAAAAAAAACAAAAAGGGAGGTTTTACCCTCCCAAATCATCTTATGAAATTATTTTATGTTACCGTACTCAACCGCAGAAGCCTTGTAGTACTTGAATACGTCAAGAGTCTTCTTGATAACATTGATGTAAATAATGCTCTTACCCTTTTCACCGTTGTAAAGGATATAGAAGCAATCCTCACCGTGCTTACCGTCGGAAAAATCATAGATTTCGGCATATTCCGCATCCATAACCTCGGGGTGTGCGTGCAAGGGAGCGACCTTTTCGATGTCGGATGTTTTGATTTCGTGAATCTTCTTTCTTGAGCGCTCACCGTAAATTCTGTGGAATTCTACCGTTGCGGAAATAATAATGTACTCATACTCGAGAGTTGTAAATCTCCAGAGGTACCAGCCAAGAGCCATTGTACCTACGAAGATGGGAAGCATTGCCGCCGCTACCCAGCGAAGCACAAGCATAAACGCAAGAGCGATTATCACAATCGCACCGAGAATTATACCAACCTTCATAAGTGCGGTCTTTGCGCTTTTACATCTTACGAGATATTCCGCATAATTGGAACGCATTTTTTCTTCGTCCGAAATTGTTCTGATATTGTTTGCCATAGTTTTTTCTCCATTTCATTGTACTTTTTATATCATACATCAGCTTTTTGAATACAATATAAATGTATAGACAATTGTTTGTAACACTTAATAAAAAAACAGGCACAAATACTTATTTAAAAATTGTAAATTTAGGTAAAAACCTCTGTACAAATCGAAAAATGTATGATATAATATAAAGTATGATATTTTTTAAACAAGGAATGGTATAAAAATGAAAGCAGTAGTAACGGTTACAGGTAAGGATACAAAGGGAATTATTGCAAAGGTTTCCACACTTTGCAACGAATTCGGTGCAAACATCCTTGAAATTACACAGAGCGTACTCAGCGAATACTTCGCGATGGTTATGCTTGTTGACATCAACGAGCTTACTCAGGATTTCGGCTCTTTTGTTGACAGCATGAAGGACCTCGGTAAGCAGAACTGTCTTATTATCGATGTTATGCACGAGGATATCTTCAACTCCATGCACAGAATATGAGGTAGGCACAAATGATAAATCTTTCTGACGTTCTTGAAACCATAAATATGATTCGTGAGGAGCATCTTGACGTCCGCACAATTACGATGGGTATTTCCCTTCTCGACTGTGCAACCGACGACAACAAGGTTCTTTGCGACAGAGTTTATGACAAAATCACAAAATATGCTGAAAACCTTGTTTCCACAGGTCAGGACATCGAAAAGCAGTTCGGTATTCCGATTGTAAACAAGCGTGTTTCCATTACACCTATTTCCCTTATCGGCGGAAGCAGAAGTCCCGAGGACTATGTTAATCTTTGTAAGGCTCTTGACAGAGCGGCTGACACCCTCGGAATCAACTTCCTTGGCGGCTTCTCCTCTCTTGTTCACAAGGGTGCTACAAAGGCTGACGAGATGATGATTGCTTCCATTCCCGAGGCACTTTCCACAACAAAGTGTGTTTGCTCATCCGTTAACATCGGCTCTACACGAGCAGGTATCAATATGGATGCAGTTGCAAAGCTCGGTCACACCGTTAAGGAGCTTGCATATCTTACAAAGGACAACTACTCCATCGGCTGTGCAAAGTTCGTTGTATTTGCAAATGTTCCCGAGGACAATCCCTTTATGGCAGGTGCATTCCACGGTGTTGGTGAGCCCGAATGTGTTATCAATGTAGGTGTTTCCGGTCCCGGTGTTGTAAGAGCGGCTGTTGAAAAGGCGGGCGATTGCAACTTCTCCGAGCTTGCGGATATTATCAAGAAGACCGCGTTCAAGGTTACAAGAATGGGTCAGCTTGTTGCCTGCGAGGCTTCAAAGCGTCTTAATGTACCCTTCGGTATTGTTGACCTTTCTCTTGCGCCTACTCCCGCTGTAGGCGACTCTGTTGCTCACATTCTTGAGGCTATGGGACTTGAGAGCTGCGGTGCTCCCGGTACAACCGCGGCACTTGCTATGCTTAACGATGCTGTCAAGAAGGGCGGAGCGATGGCTTCCTCGCATGTTGGCGGTCTTTCCGGGGCATTTATTCCCGTATCCGAGGACCAGGGTATGATTGATGCTGTTAACTGTGGTTCTCTTACCCTTGAAAAACTTGAGGCTATGACATCCGTTTGCTCCGTTGGTCTTGATATGATTGCTATCCCGGGCGACACAAGCGCAGAAACCATTTCCGCAATCATTGCAGACGAAGCGGCTATCGGTATGATTAACGGCAAGACAACAGCCTGCAGACTTATTCCCGCTTACGGCAAGAAGGTTGGCGACAAGGTTGAATTCGGCGGACTTCTCGGTTATGCTCCCGTTATGCCAGTTAACAACTTCGGCTCTGTGAAGTTCATTGCAAGAGGCGGAAGAATTCCCGCTCCCATTCACTCTCTCAGAAACTGATTTCTAATATAAACAAAAATTCTGCGATAGGCTTACAGAAAGTCTACCGCAGTTTTTTATGCCGCTTTTCCTTCCTCGTCGTAAAGAAGAACAAAGCTTTCGTAATGGTCATCGGTATAGAAAATGAGTCCGTCGTTTGAGAATACGATTCTTTCGGCACCTCTTGCGGATTTACCGAGAGTATTTATATCACATTCGGTATATGTTCTTCCCTTTTCCCTCGGAAGGAGACCTTCTCTGTTACCGAAGTAATCACCGCCTATGCATTTTCCGGGGGCATATTTCTCAAGTCCCCCACCCGTCCATCCGAGTTCTCTTGCTTCATCCTTGGTGATAAAGTTTTCGGGAAGCTCGTCATACAGATAAAGATACAATGAAACATCCTCTGCGGTGGTATAAGTACCGTCAATGTCGAGAGTGAACTCATCCGTGGAAGGAATGTCGGACTTGTCGGTTACCGTTACTTCCTCTGTGTCCGCTTCCTCGACTATATCCTCCGCGGGATTGCCGAAGAGGTCTTCGACGTTGGTTACGGGCTCCTCTTCAACAACGGGTTCTGCTGCTTCGGGTGTTTCCTCGACAGGAGCGTCATTGATATCGGTTTCCTCTGTGAGCTCCTCTGCAACATATCCTGCTATTTCTTCAATAACTTTTATATCCTCATCGGAGCATCCAAAAAGACATGTAAGCATTAAGGATGCAAGTATAAAGCATATTATTTTTTTCATACAATACCTCTCTGTAAAAAAAGGGCACCCATCTGCGAGTGCCCTTTTTATTATAGGAAATAATTACTTAACGAGGTCAAGTGTATCCTTAGCAATCATAAGCTCTTCGTTTGTGGGGATTACGAGCATACGAACCTTTGCGTCGGGAGCAGAGATGTCATATTCAACAGAAGTTCTCTTAGCCTTAGCATTGAGCTCCTCGTCAATCTTAACACCGAGGAAGCCGAGCTTTTCAGCAACTCTGGATCTGTACTGGGGGTTGTTTTCGCCGATACCGCCGCAGAATACGATAGCATCGATACCGCCCATAGCAGCTGCGAAGCCGCCGATGTACTTTGTGAGCTGGTGGCAGAGCATGCTTTCAACGAGCTTAGCTCTTTCGTCGCCGTTTCTTGCAGCCTCTTCGATAGCTCTGTTGTCGCTTGTCTTTTCGAAGATACCGAGAATACCGGACTGCTTGTTCATAACCTTATCGATACCGTCAGCATCGAGGCCTTCCTTCTTCATAAGAAGGGGAACAATTGCAGGGTCGATAGATCCGCAACGAGTACCCATCATGATACCTTCAAGGGGAGTAAGACCCATTGTTGTATCGAAGCACTTACCGCTGTCAACAGCAGAGATGGAGGAACCGTTACCGAGGTGGCAGGTTACAACCTTTGCATCGTTTCTGCCGAGCATAGCAGCAGCTCTGAGGGATACATATCTGTGGGATGTACCGTGGAAGCCGTATCTTCTGATCTTGTACTTTTCATAGTACTTATAGGGAAGTGCATACATATATGCAAAGTCAGGCATTGTCTGATGGAAGCCTGTATCGAATACAGCTACCTGAGGCTTTGTGGGCATAAGCTCCTTACAAGCTCTGATACCTGTGAGGTTGTGAGGATTGTGGAGCGGGCCGAGCTCGCAGCATTCAACGATAGTTTCGATAACTTCGTCTGTAATGATAACGGAGCCGGAGAACTTATCTGCACCGTGGAGAACTCTGTGTCCTACTGCGGAGATTTCATCAAAGGACTTGATAACACCGTGCTTTTCGCAAACGAGGTTATCCATAACGAGCTTGATTGCTTCGCTGTGGTTAGCCATCTTAATCTGTTCTTCATACTTATAGTCTGTAGCGGGTACCTTGTATGTAAAAGAACCCATTTCGTCGCCGATCTGTTCGCAGATACCCTTTGCGAGTACGGACTCATCGTCCATATCGAATACCTGATACTTTACGGAAGAGCTTCCCGCATTGATAACAAGAATTTTCATTTTTATTATTCCTTTCAATATGTTTTACTGTTTTAAGTATCCGCAAATATAGCCAAAAGCAAAATTTACGGAAAATACGCCCTTTCGTGAAGAAAGAGCGTAATAATCGTTATAAGGCTTTGATTACTTGTCCTCTTCTTCACAGTGGCAGCAATCGCATTCGTCATCGCAATCGCAGTCGCAGTCGCAATCACAATCACAGTCGCAATCGTCATCACATTCAAAAAGAACTTCTTCTACCTCACCGAGGTCTTCGTCGAGCTCGTCGCAGTAGTCGAAAAGTGTATCAACGTCGTCTGTGAGAACATCGATTTCATCGGACATATCTGCAAGTACGTCAACTATAAGAGAAATGAGCTTTCCTTCTTTTGTTGAAGCATCAAAATCCATGCCTTCCATAACACCCTTGAGGTGTGCTACCTTTTCGCTGATTGTCATAACTTGCCCTCCTTGGAAATTAAAATATTTTTTGCTGTAATCGGATGATTACTTGTTAACTCTTTCGATGTATTCGGATGTTCTTGTGTCAATCTTAAGAACGTCGCCGATGTTGATAAAGAGCGGAACCTTGATTTCTGCACCTGTTTCAAGTGTAGCGGGCTTTGCTGCGCCTGTAGCTGTGTCACCCTTGAAGCCGGGCTCTGTTTCTGTAACCTCGAGTTCTACGAACATGGGAGGTTCAATTGCGAATACGTTGCCCTTGTAGGAGCAAATCTTACAAAGCATTTCTTCCTTAACGAACTTGAAGTTGTCGCCGAGAAGGTCTGCGTTTACGGGAATCTGCTCGAAGGATTCCATATCCATAAAGTAGTAGAGCTCGCCGTCTGTGTAAAGGTACTGCATGTCCTTTCTTTCAACGAGTGCTGTGGGGAACTTTTCTGTGGGGTTGAAAGATGTTTCAATAACCGCACCTGTGATTACATTTCTGAGCTTTGTTCTTACGAAAGCCGCACCCTTACCGGGCTTAACGTGCTGGAATTCAACGATCTGGCAAACCTTGCAGTCCCATTCGAAAGTAATACCGTTTTTGAAATCGCCTGCTGATATCATATTATATCCTCCATATATATACCGTATGCATTGCATACGCAAAAATTTACTTATCTATTATACTACACAATTTTAAAAAAAGCAAGTACTTTTTTAAAGAATTATGAGTTCTTTTGCACTTTCTGTGAGGTTTTCGCACCCGAATTCAGAAATTTTTACAATATCTTCAATTCTTACACCATATTTCCCCTCGATATAAATACCGGGTTCGACACTCAGAACAGCATTTTCGGGTATTTCCGTATTACTTACGGCGGAAAATCCGGGAGCCTCGTGGACATCAATACCGAGTGCGTGTCCCGTGCTGTGACCGAAGCAGCCCTTATACCCCTGCGAGTAGATGTAATCTCTTGCGGCGGCATCGACTGTTTTTCCGAGTATCCCCGCACAGATAGAATCGAGAGCCCGCTTCTGTGCTTCAAGAACAGTATTGTAAACCTTGAGCATTTCGTCGTCGGGCTTTCCGAGACAAACCGTTCTTGTCATATCGGCACAGTAGCCGTTTATTCTTGCGCCGAAATCCATTGTAAGAAAGCCCTTGCTGAGCTTTACATTTTCGGGCTTGCCGTGAGGAAGTGAGGATTTTGTACCAGAAACGCATATTGTTTCAAAGGCAACGCCCTCGGAGCTCTTTTTACGCATAAAGCATTCAAGCTCAAGTGCTACATCCATTTCGGTAACATCGGGAGTTATAAAGCCGAGAATATGTGAAAATGCTTCGTCTGTGATTTTCTGTGCCGCTTTGATATTGGCGATTTCTTCGTCGTCCTTGCAGATTCGGCACTCGTTTATAAGACCGCCCATACCTGATATTTTGCAGATACCCGAGGCTTCGCCCTCAATCTGTGCATATTCGCTGACGGTGAGGCTTCTGTCCTCGCAAAGGAGCTTTGTTATCTTATTCTTTTCACAGAATGCGGAAATATACTCCCGTCTGTTTTTCTCCATAAGGAATACTTCTGTTTCCGGCTGAAGCTTTCCCTTGGATTTGGCGATTTTAGCCATTTCGCAGTATCTTGAGTCAAGATAAAGCTCGCAGGACTTTTCGCTAAGGAGAATATATCCCGCTGAGGATTTAAAGCCCGAGGCGTAAAGTCGGTTGCTGTCGGAGGTAAT
>JAFYPA010000011.1 GCA_017560085.1 Clostridia bacterium | reverse complement strand
TTGTCGGGCTGTTTGCAAATGTAAAAAGATTCGTCTTTACCAAGCCTTCCTCCGGGAGGAAGGGGGACCACGAAGTGGTGGAAGGAGCCCGCGTGCAACAGAAAATTTAGACGGTACTTAATCTTTGTGCGTTTATTTCGACGACAGCAAAAACGGCAAAGTCACGCAGGCTCCCTCAGTCGCCTACGGCGACAGCTCCCTCTCGGAGGGCGCCTTACAAGGGTGGAACCTTGTGATTGCCCTCTAACAATTGTGTAGATTGTAATCGTTGCGATTCCCGCCGTCCCTCTCCGTCACGGCGTTGCCGTGCCACCTCTCCCAATGGGCGAGGCAAGTCAGCGAATGCCAACAACAAAGCGACAAATTCCAATTTACCATTATATAAACCAAAGGCTGTAGCAACCCTGCTACAGCCTTTTTTAATCCGATAAAAAATTTTTTCAATTCCGAATTTTGATTTCCGCCAAATATTATTTCGCGTACTTTCTGACAATAGCCTCCATCTGGTCCATCTTCTGCTCCATATCCCAGACAAGCTTGAGCTGTGTGCAGGTTCTGTAGAGATTCTGCTTGTCGAAGTGTACCTTGAAGTAGGTGTCGCCCTCGAGATAGTCCGTGAGGAATCTTATACCGCATTCAAGGGTCATAAGCTTTGCGGAGAACGCAAGGAGACTAAGCTCGCCTTCCGTGATTCTGTCGCCGAGGGACTCAAGGAAGCCCTTGGTGTAGCTCTCGAAAAGCTCGAGGTCTACGTCAACCTTTGTAAGGTCGGGCTCGTCCTCTGCCGCGTGGGTTGCTCCGAATCTTATGGAGTCGCCGAAGTCGTAAAGCATAGAGCCGGGCATTACGGTGTCAAGGTCGAGCACGCAGATGCCCTCTCCGTTGTCGTCGAGAAGAACGTTGTTGAACTTGGTGTCGTTGTGTGTAACTCTGAGCGGTACGCTTCCGTCCTCGATTGCTTTGAGTACCTTGCCTGCCTCTGCCTTTCTCGCAAGAGCAAAGTCAACATGGTCACGAACCTCAGAGAGTCTTCCGCACTTGTCCTCGGCTACTGCCTTTTCGAGGTTCTCGAATCTCCATACCGTGTTGTGGAAGTTGTATATTGTTTCGTGAAGCTTTTCTGCGGGGAAGTCGGAAAGGTAGTTCTGGAACTTACCGAACGCCTTTGCCGCACAGTAGAAGTGCTCGGGCTTTTCTACGCTGTCGTATACATTGCCCTCGATGAAGGAGTACATTCTGAAGTAACCGCCGTCATCCGTGGTGTAAAGAAGCTCGCCGTTTATGGTCTTTACGGGACAGAGACACTCTCTCTTGGGGTCGCCGCCGTTGTCCTTTACCTTCTGCTTTATGTGTCCGAGAACAAGAGCAATGTTGTCCATAACCTCGTGAGGCTTCTTGAAAACATTTGCGTTGATGCTCTGGAAGGTGTACTTCTTGCCTGTTTCGGTTGTAACAAGATATGTACCGTTGATGTGGCCGCCGCCGAAGGGTACTGCGCTTACGGGCTCGCCCTCTGTACGGAACACGCTTGCAATATTAAGTATTCTTTCAGTCGTTAATTCCATCGTATGCTCCTTCTGCAATAAGTCTTGCTATGGCATCCATAACATCCTTTTTGTCTTCCTTGTATGTCATACCGTACCACTTGTCGGTGTTCTTGAGTACCTTGACCTTTGTCTTTTCTCTCTTTATGAGGTTGTCAACCACCGTGGGAATGTAGAATTCATCCTTGGAAAGGTCTGCGTTTGCAAGGAAATCATTAAAGTCGTTTGTGATTTCCTCAAACACCGCGGGAGTAAAGCCCCAGAGATTCATGGATACGATTGTACCCTTGGGAAGCTTTGTCCATGTTTCTCCGCCGTCCTCGGTGTATTCAAGCTTTGCGTTGATTTTTGTTCTTTCGGTGATTTCCTTGAGGTATCCGCATCTTGTCTTGCATACGCCTCTTGCAACCGTACCGTTTTCCGTGATTGTGTTTTCAAGAAGGTAGCCTACCATAGCGGTGTCCAGACCCTCGGCGTTTTCAAGGTACTTCTTGATTTCGGTAAAGGCGTTACAGCCGTAGTAGTCGTCTGCGTTGATAACAGCAAAGGGAGTCTTTACCACATCACGACAGCAGTAAATGGCGTGTCCCGTGCCGAAGGGCTTCTTGCGTCCCTCGGGAAGGATTGTCATATCCTGATTTACATACTCGACATCAATCATCTTTTCGATTCTCTTGCCGACAATTTCCTTGAAGTCCTTTTCTATTTCTTCCTTGATTATAAATACAACCTTAGTGAATCCCGCTCTTTTCGCGTCAAAAACAGAGTAATCGAGAATGGCTCTTCCGTCCTCGGAAACAGGCTCCATCTGCTTAAGTCCGCCGAAACGGCTTCCCATACCTGCCGCCATAACAACCAGTGTTGCGTCCTTCATATCCGTAAGCTCCTTTCAGCTTTTACATTACCATATTTTGTATAATACTATAAAGATATTATATTGTAACACAATTCATTCCAGTTGTCAACCGATAACGGGGCTGTGAGGCTGTTTTTTACACTAATGTTCACAAATAAACACATTTAACGGAAAATTGTGCACATTTCCGACAACTTTCCGTTAAAGCAATTTGTTATTTTCAATTCAAACTAAAGGATTTACGCCGAGCGAATCACTTTTTGATGCGTGTGCCCACCTCACGAAGGATATCAATTGAAGGCGCAGGGAATCTTCCGAGTCCGTCGGGGCCTACGTTGAGAAGGAGATTTGCGCCGCACTTGTTGCACTTATTCATAATCTCCATAACTCTGTCGGGGCTCTTCCAGTCCTCGTCGAAGGACTTGTATCCCCATGTGTGGTTAAGCGTAATGGGAGCTTCAACCAAATCCTCGGTAAACTCGTCGGGAAGCTGATTGTCGCCCATAGACCTGTAGTCGCCCATACCGTTGCCGATTCTGGAGTCAACAAGGCAATGGGGCTGATAGTGCTTGACCATATCGCAAAGCTCCTTGGAGTATTCGGGCTTTATATCGAGGGGAGTATCAAACCATACAAGGCAGAGGTCACCGTAGTTTGTGAGAATTTCCTTGACCTGAGGCTTAATCTTGTTCTCGTAGCAGATTTTATAATCCTTCTGACTTCTGTCGGGGTAGTCCCAGTCGTTGTCCCAGCTCATGCCGTTGTTGGTATGGTAAAATCTCATACCGTAGCCACCGCCGTGGGGCTCGTGCCAGTCGATAACCTGAGAATAGTAAAGTCCGAGCTTCATATTGTATTTCGCGCAGGAGTTTGCAAGCTCGCCGATGATATCTCTCTTAAAGGGAGTAGCATCCACCACATTATACTTATCCACCTCAGACTTAAAGAGGCAGAAGCCGTCGTGGTGCTTACTTGTGATAACCATATACTCCATACCCGAGTCCTTTGCGAGCTTCACCCATTCATCGGCATTGAAATATATAGGATTGAAGATATTCGCAAGCTTCTCATACTCCGCATTGGGAATTTCGAACTTTGACATAATCCATTCGCCGATATAGTCCATTCTCTTGCCTCTGTATTCACCTGCGAGAAGGGAATAAAGTCCCCAGTGAATCATAAGTCCGTAGCCTGCGTTTTTAAACCATTTTTTGCTTTCTTCGAGAGTCATAGTTGGGTCTCCTTTGTAGTTTTTTTGTTTAGCTGTAGCGTAGAGGGAAATGCACAATGCATAATGCATAATGCATAATGCATAATTAATGTGAAAATTTTTCTGAAAGAAAAATTTTTATTTATTTAAAATTGGTGTGGGTAAAATTTGGAGTGTAGTTTGGTGTATTGAAATGTAAAACATTAAATGCAAAATCAAGAGGTTGCCTGTTTTTTATTTGCAAAAGCCCCAAAAAACAAATTTCAATCCAATGAAGGAAGCGAAGCTTCCATCCTCGATTATGCATTATGCATTATGCATTATGCATTGTTTTCCTTCCTACCTCCCTAAGTATCTCCTGCGACGGCAACGGAATCCTTCCGAGTCCATCGGGTCCCACATTCAGAAGATAGTTCACGCCTCTTGAATTAAGGTGCTCCTTTATGCGGATGACCTCGTCTGCGTCCTTCCAGTTGTTGTCGTAGTACTTGAAGCCCCAGGAGGTATTGAGCGTTGCGGGAGTTTCTGCGAGAATGTCCTGCATATATTCGTCGGGGATTTCGTTGTCGCCCATGGATTTGTAGTCGCCTCTGCCGTTGCCGATTCGGGTGTTTACAAGGCAGTGAGGCTGAAGCTCTCTTACGAGATTGTACAGCTCGTCGCTGTATTCGGGCGGTATCATTACGGGCGTGTCAAACCAGATAAGACACAGATCTCCGTATTTTGTGAGGATTTCCCTCACCTGCGGAATTGCCTTTGAATAGAAATACTGCGCGAAATCCTTCTTTGCGTTGTCGGGATAGTCCCATGTATTCGCCCAGTCCACATAGCTTTCGGGCTTATCAAGAAGAAATCCGCCCGAATTCGGCTCGTTCCAGTCAAGCTCCTGCGAGTAGTAGAGTCCGAGCTTCATATCGTATTTTCTGCACGCCTCGGCAAGCTCGCCTATGATATCTCTTCCGAAGGGCGTACCATCAACACAGTTGAAATCGTCGTAGTCGGATTTAAAAAGACAGAAGCCCTCGTGGTGCTTACTTGTAATGACGATATACTGCATCCCCGCATCCTTTGCGAGCTTTACCCATTCCTCCGCATCGAAGAAAACGGGATTGAACACCTTTGCGAGCTTTACATATTCATCCTTCGGGATTCTGCATTTTGAACGAATCCATTCTGCGTTTATTCCGCCACGGCTGTTCTTATATTCTCCGCCCAGAACAGAGTAGAGTCCGAAGTGTATCATCATACCGAATTTTGCTTCTTTAAACCATTTTTTGTTTTCTTCAAGTGTCATTGCGGTATCTCCTTTGGGGATAAGTGATGGTGAAGAGGTAAGGTTGGATGTCGGTGCGGTGCACCGAAATGCAAAATGCAAAGGGCAAAATGCAAAATGCAAAATTGGAATTTATCGCTTTGTTGTTGGCATTCGCTGACTTGCCTCGCCCATTGGGAGAGGTGGCACGGCAACGCCGTGACGGAGAGGGACGACGGGAATCGCAACGATTACAATCTACACAATTGTTAGAGGGCAATCACAAGGTTCCACCTTTGTAAGGCGCCCTCCGAGAGGGAGCTGTCGCCGTAGGCGACTGAGGGAGCCTGCGTGACTTTGCCGTTTTTGCTGTCATCGAAATAAACGCACAAAGATTAAGTACCGTCTAAATTTTCTGTTGCACGCGGGCTCCTTCCACCACTTCGTGGTCCCCCTTCCTCCCGGAGGAAGGCTTGG
>JAFYPA010000010.1 GCA_017560085.1 Clostridia bacterium | reverse complement strand
CACTATTAGGCTAATATGCTTGAATATATACCAATGCAAGCTTTTCTTCTTTGCTGTGATATAAGTTTTTTCCACCTTTAGGTCTGCCCATAAAAATCAACTTCCTTTCTTTAGTATCTATTATAACATAAAAATGATGGTAGTCACTTTTTTGTGTCTACCATCATTATATCACTTCACTCTTCGTGTTCTGCGATTGCTTTTCCAGTCTCATCAGGGCACCAATCGGGAATGGATTTGTAGTTGATGTTTTTACCTGAAAGGCATTGTAACCGCATATGAAACAGTGCTATTTTCAAAAATGGCAAATAACTTTCCTTATCTATCGAAGGAATGCTCCCCGATTATCGAATCCATATATTCAGCAGATATCCTTCCCGTATTCAATCCGCGCTCTCCTGCGAAGCCCGAATCACCCTTGCATATTCGACAAGCTGCTTTCGTGATCTGACACCTAACTTGCCGTACAGGTTTTTATTATGAAACTTCAGCGTGTTCTCCTTTATGGAAAGCTCCGTCAGAATCTCCCTTGTGGATTTGCCCGCAAGATAACAGTCATAAACGGCACGCTCGGTAGGAGTCAGTGTCGGAAGCTGTTCTTCTATATATCTGCAATGGTCGGCAAAATCTTCAGCGCTTCTTCCGGTATCGGATGATTCCGATTCGGACGGGGAGGCAAGCTGTGCCTTTAATGCGGTAATCAGCCGTTCCTGATGCTGTATCATAAGATAAACGCTCAGGAGAAACAGCTCTGTTATAATATAAGAAATGGAAAGAATTTCAAAATCTATTCTCACGAGCTGCTCAAACAGCCATACGAGAATGTTTACGAAAACCGCAACTATAATAATGATTGCGTGAGAGGTTGCCTCTATCTTCTTTTTGGCAACGGCGTGTATTGCCGTCGCTACCATAAGAGAAAAATATCCGAGAAGATAGAAAAGATATATGCTGTGCCACGGACCGTATTCCTTGACAAGGACGGAAACTCCGCCTACGTTTACAAGGTCTACACTCTTGTAATATATGTCAAGTATCCCCGGACTTGCGGCAATGAAAAATACTGTCGCCGAAATTGCAACAAGGGCAATGCTTACCCATTTTGAACGCTTAAGCCCCGAAATGCTCTGTATAATCTTAATCATTGAAAGCGGAAGGAATACCGAGCCGAGATATGCGATTCTGTTTGCCCACAGCGCCATATTGAGAGTGGACGACGAGGCAAGCATAAGGTATCCCGTGTTTACAACAAAAACAGAGGTAAAGAGCACGTAAAACCAGGTCTCCTTTTTCTTGATTGCAAAAAAATAGCCCGCAAGAAGCAAAAAGGCAAGAACCGTGGTAACCGTATATATCAGAGACATACTCGCATTTTTGTCTCCTATTGAGGCACATCCCGAAAGCGTAAGAAGCAAAAACGGCGCAAGTGCTATCGGGACAGCTTTTATTTTGTTCATACTGATTTTCTCCTTGAAATTTGCGTAATAGGGGCATTTCGGGACGGTACAACGCCGAAAACCACACTTTTCCCCACACTTTTTCAGAAAAAACTTTATTTACCCACCCCGAATTTTTATGAAAGGGTGGGGACATTTGTTTTTTGCTGAAGTAAAATATAACAGACAAATAACCTTAATATATAATATACCAAAGGTTGGTACTATTATATCACATAAAGTTGATTTCGTCAACCGTTTTTGAGAATTTTGTCAAGTTCAGCAAAGGAGAAGGAAAAACAATGAAAATCAAAAGAATTATCTCGGGGGTGCTGTCGCTGGCGCTTTCGATTACGCTTCTTGTGACGGTAAATGCAGAGGAGCTGAAATTCACCGACGTCCCGATGGATGCGTGGTATTACAACGATGTTAAAAACGCAGTCAGCATGGGACTTGTCAATGGCAAAACCGAAACTACATACTGTCCCGACGACAACCTTACATATGCTGAGACCTTCAAGCTTGCCGCCTGTATGCATCAGCTGGCAACAAAGGGTACGGTAACTCTTAAAAACGGTGACCCGTGGTATGCGGAATATATGGAATATTGCTATTTCAACAGTATGTTCGGTCCGGATACCCCCATAAACTTTGACAGCTTAGATGTAAATACAAAAATTTCCCGTTCGGGATATATGAGTATATTCGCAAACGCACTTCCCCTCGATATGCTTCCTGTAATAAACTACGTTCCCGACGGTGCGATTCCCGATGTTCCGATGTCTGCAATTTATTCCGGGGGCGTTTACAGACTTTACAGAGCGGGAATTCTTCAGGGCTCAGACGCAGAACATAATTGCAAGCCTTACGACAACATCAAACGAAGTGAGGTTGCGGCTATTCTTACAAGAATGATGGATAAGACCAAGAGAGTACGCTTTGATATGGGCACTCCCGAAAGCACCGAGCCACTTACTCTTACAGAACAGCCGAAATTCCAAAGTACGGGCTCCGACGGTATATATTCCGCAACCGTCAAGGTCAAGGGCGGTAAGGCACCGTACAATTACACCTGGCAGGTTATGGAGGATGCGTGGTTTGACATATCCGTACTGATTGCGGAAAAGCCGAGCATTGCGACACTCCTTACAGACTACAGCAAAGATACGATTACAGCTGACTTTTCCGAAAGCGAAAGCGGTGCTTTGCTTTTCAGATGCAAGGTAGTGGACTCCCTCGGAAATACGGTTATTACGGACAGCGTTCCCCTTGTAATCAAAAAGGCGGAGAACAAGGAAGAGGTCAAGGAGGAAGAGGTCAAGGAGGAAGCTCCCGAAAAAAGCATCATCAAGGTTACCGTTTCGGGAACACAGTTTACACATAAAACAGGTACAATAACCAAAGTAGGCGTACAAGCCGAGGGCGGTACAAGACCGTACACCTACAGATGGCAACGCCTTACAGACGGCGAATGGAAGAATCACTCAAGCGGATCGATTCTGCCTGACGGAACATTCGACCCCTCCTTCGAGCTTACTGATAGCTCTATAAAAACTCCGGGCGAAGAGTTCATTATAAAATGTGTTGTCACCGACAAAGACAGAAATGTCGGCGAAAGTGAAGCTGTTACCATAACAACCGCAGGCTTCTTCCTTGAAAAGGAGCTTCCCGATTTTACCGATATGTGCGTAGGCAAAGATGTTACGCTTTCCGTAAAGGTTACAGGCGGTAAAGAGCCTTACACATACAAGTGGTATTTCGGCGAATTTGTTATTCCCACAAAGAGCTACACGGCATCTCCGAAATTCGGAAACACTCCCGAGGTAACCTTCACTATGTCCGGCGATTATCTTCCGAAATCGGATAATATGCTGACAAGCTTCAAATGTGAAATCACAGACGCTGACGGAAATATGCTTCTAACCTCCACGGGCGTAAAGGACGCTACACCTAAGGATATGCCCCTCTCAATCATAACACAGCCCGTAAGAAAAACCACACCGAGATACGGCGGATATCTGGAATTCGATATTGACATATACGGAGGCAAGCAGCCCTATTCCTACGAATGGTTTTACGAAAGCAGATACAAGAACAACGTTTCGGAAATCTCCCTCAACACCCTTCCCCAGACAGAGGTAAGTCGCTTCAAATCCGAAATAAGCATAAAGCTGAACGAATCCGCAACCTTGCTCGGAAAGGAAATATACTGTGTTGTAACGGATGCCGCAGGTACAACGGTAAAATCCGAAAAAATTGCGGTATGTCCCGATTTTCTTATGGTAAAGCTTGAGAGCAAAAACGAAATCGAGGGCGTTGGCACGGAATACGTGGGAACGGTAATAAGCGGTGAGGTTACGGCGGGTGACAAAATAGGCTTCTCCGGCTTCTTTGACGGAAAACACGAATACATCTCCTTTACCGTTGAACGGGTAACCATGTTCGGAAAGAATCTCGACAAGGCAGCTTCCGGTGACAGAGTGGGGCTTCGTGCTTCAAAGATAAAAACCTATGAGAGTCAGGAAAAGATGAAGGAGGTTATAGGAGAATCCGAATACAAAACGCAGAATCTTGCCTTTGAGGCAAAATCCACAGCCCTTGAGGTCACTGTTTCAAACGACATATATTCCACCACTCCCGGAAACCGCGTTCTTCTTACCGCCTATGTAAATGGAGGAAGCGAAACCTACAAAAAGCTTGAATGGTTTAAGGAGGTTGACGGTGAATGGGTATACATAGAACGTGATACCAGCGGAATCTGGAAGGAAAAGGGGTATCTTATGCAGTATGCTTATTACGGTGAAAAGGAGCCTACAAGCTTCAAAGCAAAATGTATTATTACCGACTCTTACGGAAACACGGCAGAAAGCAATATTGTTACTCTTGTAACATCGGACATCGGCTTTGAAACGGCGCTTGAAGCGGAAACGGATGTAACAGTAGGCGAAACGGTTACCTTCAGCGTAAAGCCCAAGGGAGGTACAGCACCGTATACATACAAGTGGTATATTCACAGCCAGAAGAACAACAATTCCGTTTCAAGCTTTGAATATCTTGAAAACAATGCAAAATGTACAGGTCACGACACAGACACGGTAACATTCGATGTCTTGGCGAGATATGTTACAACAAAGGGCGATGAAGGCTACAAAATAACACTTGCCTGTCAGGTCACCGATGCGACAGGTGCTTATGCGACAGCAACAACAGTATTGAAGTAATACCGTAAAAACAAAGAAAAGAGGTAAACCGAATGAAAAAAATACTGTCCCTTATTTTTTGCACTGTAATGCTTCTGAGCGCATCCTGTGTAACTCTTGCGGAGCATTACTCAAGCTTTACCGACGTTGCCGCCGACAGCTGGTATTATGAGGATGTCGATAACGCCGTAAGGCTCGGCATTATCAACGGCAAGACAGCCACTACCTTTGCTCCCGATGACAACCTTACCTACGCCGAAGCAATAAAGCTTGCATCTTGTATGTATCAGCTGTACAAGGACGGAAGCGTATACCTTGTATCCGGCGGTGACCCGTGGTATAAGACCTACGTTGACTATGCAAGCTCCCACGGAATTATAACGGAGAACTTTTTCCATAAGGTTATTGATATGAATGAAAAAGCCACAAGAGCGGGATATATGGAAATATTCGCAAGCGCTCTTCCCGATGAGGCTCTTAAGGCTGTGAACAACATTCCCGACGGCTCAATTCCCGATGTGCCGATGGTACACGAGAGCTCAATCAGCATTTACAAGCTCTACCGTGCAGGCATTCTTCAGGGCTCGGACGAGGCTCACAGCTGCAAGCCCGAGGACAACATCAAAAGATGTGAGGTTGCGGCAATCATAACCAGAATGATGAACGAAACCAAGAGAATCAGATTCTCTATGGGTACGGAAGAGCAGAAGGCAGAAGAACCAAAGGCGGAAGAACCGAAGACAGAAGAGCCTCGCTTTGAGCTTCCCGTCGATGCGGAGATACTCCCCGAAATCCCCGAAGAGCAGGAAGCAGAGACAAAAGAGGAAACGCCCGACATGTATGAGCCCTTTGAAATCGCAGTTCAACCGGAAACGGTTGACTCCGCCGATGAGGGAGCAACACTTACATATACAGTCGAAGCATCGGGCGGTAAAGCTCCGTATACATATTCCTGGGGCACAAGAGACAGATACAACGGATTTACCGAATTTACCGAATCAGATTATGTAAAGGGTGTAAAGACAAATACCCTTTCCCTTGTTTTTGATATTGACAACTCAACAACAAGTCAGTTCTGTTGTAAGGTTACGGACGCACTCGGTCAGGAGATAAAATCCGAATACGTTTCAATGCCCGAAAAGGTATTCATCTTCAAGCCCGAAAGCTTTACAAAGGAAGGAAACGGATATACCTTTGTCGGCAGAGTTGAAAAAGGGGCTGTCAGAGTCGGCGAAACAGTTTCGATACATATGAAGGATAAAGGCGTCGAGGTTTTCGGTGCTGTTACGGGAATTATAATGTTCAATAAAAACCTTGACGAGGCAAAGCAGGGTGACTACTGCGGAATCGTGATAAATGAGCCAAAGAAAATCCCGTATGATTTGTGGGTGGCTGAAAACATCGGAGAAGCACTTGCACAAAGACTTGAAGGTATGGGCAATTACGGCTTTAAGGCTATGATGCATACCACTCCATGCTTGTATAAATCGGACGTGGAAGAAAAAGGCATGGTGCGAGTCAACGTTTTCGGCGGTAAAGCTCCGTACACATACAAGTGGTATAAGAGTGAAAACTCAGGAGAGTATACAGAGCTTACAAGCAACAGCAAGTATAAGGTAAATGCAGACACTGTAGAAATTCTTGTCGATGAAGCGGAGTTCTCAAACCGTATTACATATAAGTGCGAAGTAACAGATGCTACAGGGTTCTCAAGAACGGCAACGGGTATGTACGTTATCCCTAAAACAACACCGTATCTTGCATATCAACCATCGACAGTTCGTGCTAACGTTGGTGAAGAAGTTACATTCTATGCTTTCTCACGATGCTCGGATGCAACTTATCAGTGGTACATAAAAAATGACAACACAAATGGTTG
>JAFYPA010000107.1 GCA_017560085.1 Clostridia bacterium | reverse complement strand
TCGGACACATTTAAAGAAGAATGCACAATGCAACAGGCAAAATGCAAAATCGAGGAAAAATTCCTGCGGAATTTTAATTATTGAAATTGTTGCAGGTGAAATTATTGAGTAAAGTGAAAGAGTCTCGCTTTTGGGCGAGACTCTTGATTTTTTTATTTGATTGTAAGGACTTCGGGGGGGACGGCTTCAAGGTCTATGTCCATGTCGTCGGCGGATAGCTTTTTGCCGTTGAGGCAGATGTTTTCTACGGTTATGTTTTCGTATTTTGCGCTTTCAAGCTTTTTGCACACTCTCACTCTTGCACAGCCCTTGCCGTATCTTGAGAGGACATCCTCGTCACAGTAGATGCGGATGTTCTTTACGGTTATATCGTGGATTGCGGCGTAAAGCTCGTTCTTTTCCGGCTCGTCTCCCTTGCCGAATTCAATAAAGGCATATGCATCTCTGAAGCGATGGTTGGAGATGCAGAGGAATCTTGAGATTTCAACCTCGCCGTTCCATTCGTATTTCTGCTCCTGCGTAGCCTGATATACCGAGGGAGTGTAGAAGGATTCGAGCTCTATGCGGATATCGTCGAACACAATGTCGTGTACGTTTGCCCAGTCGCCGTTCTGGATATCGCAGGTGCTGTTTCCGCCACGGAGCACATCGCAATTTCTGAAGGTGATATTTTTATACTCGGGAGCGGCGGTTTCAAGACCGATTTCGCAGGTTTTACCCCAATCGCACCAGAGGACACAGTTTTCCGTAAGGATATCCTGACAGTTATCGAAGGAGTATTTGTCAATGCCCTTGACAACAATTGTATCGTCAAAGGAATGCACAAAGGAGTTCCTTATGACAATTCGCTGTGAGTTCATCATATCAATGCCGTCGGTGTTATATCTCCATTGACCGAAAACGTTTATGCCGTCAATTTCCACGTCAAAGCAATGGAAAAGATTCACGCACCACAGAGCGGAGTTTGTATATCCAACGCCCTGCATTACTATATTTTTACAGTCGTAGAGCTTTACGTTGCCGTTTGTAAAGGGAACGTAGCAATGCTGATTGTGTCTTTCCTCCCAGCTGTCATCAAATACGCCGTTGCCGTAGACCTTGATGTTTTCCGCATCCCTTGCAAAGACACAGCCGTAAACAAGGGCGTCCTTATGGACGTAGATGCTTTCGTTGGATTTTAAGGTTATTCTTTCCGCAAAATGCACGCCCGGTCCGAAATAGTAGGTTACCCCGTCGGGATTCTCGCAAGGCACGGGCTTATTGTTGAAGATGTAAAGAAGTCCGTGATAGTCGTCAAGCTCAAGGACGTATGCGCCGTTTTCCTTGAGGGTGAAGGTTATTTTGCCGTCCTTTTCCTTGGTTCTTACGTTTTTTGAATATGGCTTGAGCATAACCTTTTTGTAGTCCTTGCTTTTAAGAGGCTCAACCGTGAGAGTGATTTCCTCGTCGGAAACAAGGTTGATGTAGGAAACAAGGTCTGTCTGATTTACCGGTCTCTGATGTCCGGGCCACCAGGTGTTGAAGGGGTATGCGGAAATTCTGCAGGAATAAACGGGGATTTCCTTTCCGCAAAGCTCAACCTTATATGCATCGGACATCGGCACCTCGAAGACATCGCAGAAGCTTGTGCCTTTATATTTGAAGTCGGAATATGAGTACATAAAAATTCCTCCGAAAACAATTCAGTAATTTTATTACAGTGATTATACCACAAATTTTAAAGCATTTCCATTGAATTTTCACCCGAAAACGTGGTTTTTTCACCAACGAAAAGATAACGGAAACGCCCGATAAATACACGGGCATTTCCGTTTTTTACATTACTTTGTCATTTCAATAAGCTGTGCTGTGGGAGTGATTGCAACGTCTATATGTCCGTCAACCGTGGTTGTGTGAACTATATACTTGTCATTACAGTTGAACGCGGGATGAGGGTCCATATGGAAGGGATTCTGTTTATCCGGCTCGTTTGCTCTGGGGTTGTATGTGATTATAAATACATCCTTCTTTGTTTCATAGTTGTAGAAACGAACTCTTGATTCACAACCTCTGAAACACTGATCGACAAGGTCAATATCGGAAACATAGTACTTTTCATCCTTGGATGCGTGTCCGTGCCAAGCCTTGCCGGGAACACGAAGCTCCCACTTTTTGTCACAGAGAGTATATCTGCAAAGTCCCATTGTCATATCTACGCTGTAAATTGACTTTCCGTCGTCCGCCCACCATTCGTGTGTGGCTCTTGTTTTGAACATGGGAGGAATCATTTCAACCTTACCGTCTCTTGTTGCAAGCAGGATTCTGCAGAGTGTTCCGTCCTCAAGAGTTCTTATAAGGTTATATTTACCTGTTATGGCATCTACCCAGAACTCCTCCGCAAGAAGAGCAAGGTCAGGATTTGTGGGGCATATCGCACCGTGATTGTAAATACGTCCGTGGATGTCTGTCCACATTTTGTATTCGCCTGTCTCAAAATCATATGAGCCTATCTTTGTGCCGTTTACTCTGTACTGCGAGTCAACAAGCATAGTCTTCTTGTCCTTTGTACGAAGAATATGCGTTACATTGAAGCCCGAACAAGGCTCATCACCCTGGAGATTCTTCTGGAATCTGTCGATAACACCTCTTGAGATAAGGCTTGAGCTTGCGATTTTCTCATAGCTTTCGGGCTGTCCTATACGGGAACGGTAAAGGTTTCCGCCAATGGAATAGAAAAGGTCACCGTTATCCGTATCGAGAAGAGGAATACCTGCGCCTACTGTTTCGGTATGTATTGTAATCTCGTCTGTTTCAAAATCAAGAACGGCAATTGTCTTAAGGCTTCCGGGCGGATATGTTCCCCAGAATATGAAGTATCTTCCATCGTCAGTCATGCTGGGATTTGTGTAGTATACGCCCTGCTGAACAGGAGCGAATCTTGTGGTAAGTATGTAGGATACCACTCCACTCTCGTCAACGTATTTTTTGAAGTGCTTGGATGTTTCGGGTGTAAACATAGGGTAAACTCCTTTGTGTGTTTTTATTTTTATAAGAATGATTTAAATAGTGAAAAGCAAATAGTTAGTGAATAGTGAATAGTGAATAGCTCAGGTTAATTTGCTATGCAAATTTTCATTTAATTTAAAATTGCAGAGTGCAAATTCTTAAGTGAATGCGTTGAATTTCGGATAAAACAATTTAAATTCAATTGAAGAAAGCGAAGCTTTCAACATCAACTATTCACTATTCACTCTTCACTCTTCACTAAAACCCTATTTCGTCATCTCAACCAGCTGTCCCACCGATGTAAGTGCGACGTCAATATGTCCGTCAACGGTTACCGTATGCGCAACATACTTATCCCCTGCCGTAAACTGCGGGTGAGGGTCCATATGGAATCTGTTCTGCTTGTCGGGGGCGTTCCATCTGGGGTTTTCCGTGATGATGAATATGTCCTTCTTTGTTTCGTAGTTGTAGAAGCGTACACGGGATTCACAGCCTCGGAAATTCTGATCTACAAGGTCGATATCGGAAACATAGTACTTCTCATTCTTGGAGCAATGTCCGTGCCATGCCTTGCCGGGAACACGAAGCTCCCATTCGCCTTCGTCCATTGTGTATCTGCAAATACCCATTGTCATATCAACGCTGTAGAGCGACTTTCCGTCCTGCGCCCACCATTCGTGGGTTGCACGGGTTTTGAACATAGGAGGAATTACCGTTGCGGAGCCATCCTTGCGGACAAGTACTATTCTGCACAGCGTTCCGTCCTCAAGAGTTCTTATGAGCTTATATTCACCTGTTACCGCATCAATGTAAAAGTCCTCATTAACCATACCGAGTGTGGGGTCACCGGGGCAAATCTGTGCGTGGTGATAGCGGTTACCGTGAATCTGAAGCCATTCCTCGTATTCACCGGTTTCGATGTTGATTGTACCTACCCTTGAGCCGTTAACGGTGAACTGAGGCTCGAGAAGGCAGGTTTTTCTGTCGTTTGCCCACGTAAGGTGCTGACAGTATACGCCGTTGCAGGGCGGGTCACCCTTGAGATTCTTTTCGAATCTGTCAAACGGTGTATAGGATATAACCGACTTATTCGCACGCTCTTCAACGCTTTCCGTATCTCTCGGAGAAACCTTATAAAGTCCGTCGCAGTTTGTGAAATAGAGGTCGCCGTTATCCGGATCAACCTGACCTATCTGTGCGTTTATGGTCTCAAAATGGGGTATAATCTCGTCCGTTTCAAAGTCGAGCACGGCGCAAATCGGCACAACAGAGGGCGGGAACTTGCCCCAGAACCAGAGATATCTTGCGTCATCCGTCATACAGGAGCTTGTAAAATAAAAGGACTGCTGTACGGGTGCAAAGCGTGTTGTGAGAATATAGGACACAACTCCGCTCGGGTCTGTATATTTTTTAAAATGCTTTGAGGTTTCGGGAGTAAACATAACAGATTCTCCTTTCGGAATAAGCATTTGATTCAGTATAAAAATATTATAAATCTTCTTTACAAAATTTGCAATAGGAAAATGGAAAAAGCGGGGAAATTTGATATTTTACAGTAGAAATGTTATATTTTTTCGCAGGTTTCAAGTGAAAATTCAACTTTTTCCGTGTAAAATAGTTCTTGACACATTGGTGAAAATAATGTATAATAATAGTAACAAATTAAAACCCTACAAAAAGGAGATACAAAAATGATTATAGGCGCACAGCTTTACGGTCTTCGTGATTTCACAAAGACACTCGATGATTTCAAGGAAACTCTCAAGAAGGTTGCGGACATCGGCTATACAAGCGTTCAGGTTTCCGGCACCTGCGCATACGAGGGAGAATGGCTCGCAGAGGCTCTCAAGGAAGCGGGACTTACCTGCGACCTTACACACTACAGCTTTGACGAAATGATTGCCGACACAAAGGCGGTTGTTGAAAAGCACAAGAAGTTCGGCTGTAAGTACATCGGTATCGGATGTATGCCCAGAAGCACAGAGGTAGACAACAAAGAGGTATGGAAGGAATTTACCGACAAGGCTCTTCCCGTTGCAAAGGCTATGAGCGAAAACGGTGCATATCTTATGTACCACAACCACGCATTTGAATTCAAGAACGTTGACGGAGAATGTGTATGGGATCACATCACAAACACAATTCCCGCGGAAATTATGGGTCTTACCGTTGATACTCACTGGGTAGCAACAGGCGAAAGAGATATCATTGAAACTCTCAAGTCCGTTAAGAACAGAATTCCCTGCGTACACTTCAAGGACACCGTTATCGTTGGCGAGGAGAGAAGATTCGCTCCCGTAGGTCACGGTATTCTCGACTTTGAAAGCATCATCAAGACCTGTCTTGACCTCGAGGTTAAGCACGCATTCGTTGAGCAGGATAACTGCTACGGCGAGGATCCGTTCCTTTGTATGAAGAAGTCCTATGACTATCTTAAGTCTATGGGGCTTAAGTAATTCTTCTGAAGCAAGATAAAAAATCACCGTTTTACAATATCCGTCAAACAAAATTATTAAACAACATACAAAGAACGATGTCGGGTTGAAAGACTTAACATCGTTCTGTTTTTTATAAAGATATTTAAAAAAGTTACAGATGTATTTAGCTGAATTTATTGAAAAATGTCAAAATTCGTGGTAAAATAACAGTTAATAACAGATTACGGCAGTAGAACGAATCCATATTGTGCTAAGGGAGAAGTATCTATGAAAAAATTACGGCAAGTATTGTTATGTATCATATCGATCGCTCTGTTTTCTTTTTCGGCATATGCCACAATGTCTGTACCAAAGCCGGTAATGCAGGCAACGGAATCTGTCGTTCGGATACTGGCTGAATATGCGTACGGTTATTCTACCGGCTCCGGCTTTGTTATAAAAAGCGACAAAGAAGAAACTCTTATTGTAACAAACTACCATGTTGTAAAGAATAAGCCCTACAACATTTCGGTCTGGCTGAGCGAAGATGAAACCATCAGTGCAACAATTCTGGCATATACCACTCAAAAAGATATGTGTGTTCTAAAGCTTGCCCATCCTATATCCTTAAAGCCTCTGCCATTTGCCGAAAACGGCGCAAAGCAAGGTGATGTCGTTTATGCAGTAGGTTTTCCGGGAGCGGCTGATTATCTGTCAGATAAAGAGGCACATACAAGTGCAGACGCAACTATTACCGACGGCATTGTCAGCGCCCAAAGAGAAGCGACCGTTTCAAGCTATGGTACTCCCACAAAAATGCTACAGATAAATGCGGCGATAAATTCCGGTAATTCAGGCGGACCTCTGTTTAATACCGCCGGCGAAGTAGTAGGTATAAACACTTACGTTACCAATAACTCTCAAGGTATTTTCGGTGCGATAGCTATAAACGAACTGATAGCATTTATAGCAGACAACGCAATTACGCTCCCGGAAGCCTCAAATTTATTCCCACTGTTTATTGTTTCAATAAGTACCGTGGTAATTACAGCTGCAATTTTCTCAATTATTATCGTGAGGAAGAAAAAAATGAAGACTGTCGCAAAAGTAGCTAATATCCCGCTCAGAGAATATATGTCCGCCTACCCTGACGGAATCGGGATCTCCGACGCCGTTGCAATGCTCCTTCCGGTTGCTCTGCATTTGCGGGATTTGCACAACACCGGAGACACACATTTGCAGGTTTCTCCCAATTCTGTCTTTGTAGGAGCAGGCGGTGCAAGCCTTTCATCAGCTACAGCATCGGAAGCAGACCGCTACTCGAATGGCTATGCCGCACCTGAAATTTACAAGGGAACTCCCGAAGGCTCCCTTTCCGACATTTATTCCTTCTGTGCCCTGCTTCTTTATGTGGCACTGGGCAAACAGCCGGAGAATTCTCTTTCCCGTACACAAGTCGACGCAATTACATGCGACGATGCCGCCTTTGCCAATTTGATAAACACAGGGTTAAGCCCGGATCCCACGCATCGCTTTGCCTCTATGCAGGATGTTATCATAAGACTTTCCCCGTACAATATTCATCCATTTGTATTCACCGCAGAATCCGGGCAAGATTCATCATATGCCTCTGCTGAAAAAAAGGCAAAAAGCACTCGCAATAAAAATATACTTATAGCAATAATTGTTCTTTTTATTGTGTTATTGACAACATATATCGGATGCTATGTTGCAGCAAAGGTCAGCGCACGCAACGGCGAGTTTGATACCGCTGACAATCTGCTTTTTGCTGTGCCGATTACCGCAATTCACGACGCAAGGCTTGTCGATTACATCAAAGCCGGTAAGCTTCTGAATGCACGAAGCTGCGAAGATGCAAAAGCAGCATTTGAAAATATTTCCGGATATATGAATGCTGACGAGCTTGCAAAGGAGTCAGAATATCGTCATGCCATACAATACGCTGACGCAAATGAGTTTGACAAAGCCGTAAGCCTTATGTCTGAGTTGGAAAAGCTCGAATATAAGGACTCTTCGGACAAGGTGCTTGAATTTCAGTATCGAAAAGGAATCTATCTCCTGACCGTGGAAGAAAACTTTGCACAAGCGAACAAAATATTTACAAATTTGGTCGCAAAAAACTACGACGGTGCGGATAAAATGCAAAAGGAAAC
>JAFYPA010000106.1 GCA_017560085.1 Clostridia bacterium | reverse complement strand
TTCTTTTAATGCAAGTATTTCTTTCTCGTATTGCTTGATATGTCGATATTCTCTGGGCATAAAATTTCCCTCCTATGATTTTCTTTATTATACCATAGGAGGGTGTTTATTTTCATTGTCCGTTTTTTACGGACTTGTGCAATCCTGGGTGGGCTTTTATCATGTTTACACGATTTTACATCATCACCGTCTCTTCGCTACCGTTGCAGAAGGTGAACACAAGCCGTCCATCATTGTGTACGGTTATGCGTTCGACTATCGCGTGGAAACGGCTATCGCTCCATTCGGTATCCAGGAGATCAAGCTCGGAAAGCTCAAACAAAAATCCGCTGAGAACGTCTGCTTTGAATTTCTTTTCATCTCTTTGGCGTGTAAGTGCCGTATAACGCTTCTTTAAGGCCTCATAACGCTCGGTAAGGCTCTCGTAGGTTTTATTGTATTCATCTTGGTTAAGAGCCGTTATCGCATTGTCGGCAATGGTCTTTTCTATCATCCTCGCAACTATCTCAATCTCTTCCGTGACCGATCTTATCTCGGCATCAATTTCGGTATGATCGGAGAGGGTTTTCTTGATAATCCTTCCGTCCTCAATTAAGGCTTCTCGGTTTTCAACGAGAAAGCTCAATGCAATAACGGAATATTCCTTGAGTGCATCCTCTGTAAGGTGAGGAGTTGTACATTTCTTCTCGCCCTTGAATTTATGATTACATTGCCATATAACACGGCGGTACTGATCGGTTGAGTGCCATACCTTGGGACCGAACCACTCTCCGCAATCTCCGCATATGACCTTTCCTGAAAAGGGACTATTACAAGATGTGCGTTTCGGAGCATTCTTTCGTCTTAGGATCTCACCTTGAACCATCTCCCATTCGGTTGGATCTATTATTGCGGGGTGGCTGTTTTCCACGTAATACTGCGGAACCTCACCCTCGTTGACTTTCATCTTTTTTGTAAGGTAATCTGTTGTAAATTTCTTCTGAAGTCGAGCGTCGCCTTTATATTTTTCATTCGCAAGGATACTCTCCACGGTGCTAGACTGCCATACTTTCTTTTTGCCCGGTGTGGGAATACCCTCGGAAGTAAGCTGCCTTGCGATATAACTGGGTGATTTGCCGTTTATAAACATACGGTATATGCGTCGTACTATTTCGGCTTCCTCCGGCACTATTTCCGGCAGACCGTTTGCTCCTTTTCTGTAACCGAGGAATTGTTTGTACGGCATACTGACCTTGCCGTCGGCAAACCGTTTTCTCTGTCCCCAGGTCACGTTTTCGGAAATGGAACGGCTCTCCTCTTGGGCAAGGGATGACATAATGGTTATGAGCAGTTCCCCTTTGGAGTCCATTGTCCATATGTTTTCTTTTTCAAAATAGACCTCAATGCCTTTGTCCTTGAGCTTACGGACAGTTGTAAGACTGTCCACCGTATTTCTCGCAAAACGGCTTACACTCTTGGTTACGATAAGATCGATTTTTCCGTTCAGGGCGTCAGCAACCATTCGGTTAAAACCGTCACGCTTTTTAGTATTGAGTGCAGATATACCTTCGTCCGTATAAACACCGACAAATTCCCATTCGGGACGGCTTTTGATGTAGTTGGTATAGTAGTCCACCTGTGCCTCATATGAAGTGAACTGCTCATCGCTGTCGGTAGATACACGGGCATATCCCGCAACCTTGCGTTTTGTTTTTGATGCCGTGGATATCCCCTTATGCATATTTCGTGTGGCGGGTATTACGGTTACGTTTTTAGCCATTCTGTGTTCTCCTTTCCCAAGCTCTTTGTCTTGCTGCCTCTCTCATTTCATCTGTCCAATTATTACTGCGAGAACGCGGTTTCCATCGTTTAACGGCTGTTTCACCGTCGGCAAGGTGAAATATCAAGGTGTTTTCTTTCGTGGCTGTAATTGCCGTTATCCTGTCAAAAAACGCATTCGGCGTAAGTTCCGCACCACCGAGCACTTCCGATGCAAGCCGAAACAGCTCTTCCTCGGGAATTTGCTTTGATGTGCACACCTCTTTGCCCTTTTCCTGATAAGAAGCACAGTTCCATGCTTTTCTGCCGTTGTTTGTGATACGCTTGTAATGCCTTCCGCAATTCTCGCAAACTATCATCCCGGAAAAGATACTCCGTTCACAAGGGGTATGCTCGGATATGCGTTGTGTGTTCCTTCGAAGGATCTCACCGACGGCATAAAACAGATCCTCATCAATGATGCCTTCGTGAGTCCCCTCTGCATAATACATCGGAAGCTCTCCGGTATTACGGAGTTCTTTTTTCTCCAAATGGTTATTACGGTACTTCTTTTGTAAAAGAGCGTTGCCGCAGTATTTTTCGTTTCCGAGCAAGGCAGCAATACGGCTCGCTTTCCATTTACCGCCGTTCACACCCGTAATACCTCTGCTGTTCAGATCTCGGGCAATGGCACCAAAGCTTTCTCCCTCTGCCGCTCTTCGGAATATCTCCCGTACAATAGGTGCGGTAGTTTCGTCAACCTCAAGATTCCCTTTTACTACTCGGTAACCGAACAACCTGCGGACGTTCATTATCTTGCCCTCTTGAAACTGTTTTCTAACTTTCCATTTTTGATTCTCGCTTGCGGACAGGCTTTCCTCTTGAGCATAGGATGCAAGGATCGTAAGCATCAACTCACCCTCTGAGCTTGAAGTGTGGATACTCTGTTCCTCAAAGTATACATCAATGCCCAGTTTTTTCAACTCTCTTACGGTTTCAAGAAGGGTGATCGTATTTCTCGCAAAACGGGATATGGACTTGGTTATGACCATATCCACCTTTCCGTTTCGGCAATCTTCGAGAAGGCTTTGAAAGTTTTCTCTGTTTTCTTTTGTACCCGTCAAGGCTTCATCCGCATATACTCCCGCATACTCCCAATCACCGTGACTTTGTATCATTTTGCTGTAATAACTGATTTGAGCCGAAAGGGAGTGCAGCATAGCATCTTTACCGGAAGATACCCTTGCATATGCTGCTACACGCTTTTTCTTGGGTAGCACTTCAGGAAAGTGAACTTGTTCGATTTTTCTTATCATATTACCTCCTGTGTATCATATATAAGGTACTATATATATCACTCTAAGTGCCCATAAAGTCAAGCGATTTCGGCAAACAAACTACCCGAAGATAAGCCATACTTTTTGTTTAATACGTCAATGGCTTTCTTGTAGTCTGAATGAGTCAAAAGTCCTTGCTTCACCAACCTTTCTACAAGTGCTGCGGAAGTGTGATAAAGGATAAGTGAGGACGGGTCATACGGATTTCGTTCGGCGTGCTTTAATGTAGCATTCCCGACTGCAGTATTTACGACGGTTGTTTCCATAGCTTACGAACTCCTTTCCGCACTCCTCACAAATGAGGTTGTAATATGCTTTTCTGTTTATGGATTCGGGGTGGGAGTTCCACCAAGCCATACGGCACCTGTCCGAGCAGAACTTCTTTTCACGTCTTCCTTTTGGCTGTGCCACGAATGCACCGCAAGTTTTGCAACGACGGGTACCGGGAATGTCGGGATGACGGCGTATATGAGAACGTACGGTATTTGAGGAAAGGTGAAGAATGAGGGCTATGTCGCCTGCGGATTTACCTTCCATACGAAGGTTATCAATTGCAATTTTATCTTGCGGTTTCATAAAATATCTCCTTTCGGTAGTGGGGAGGGTAACCATATAGGTGCCCTCCCGTATTTTTATTCTTCGTCAGCTTTTACCTTGAGAAGCTTTACCGCATCGGGAAGGACAAGCTTTGCATCAACCCTCTCCGTAGTGATATACGCAACCTGTCCTCGATCGGCATAGCGTTCTACAAGACGCTTTACAACTCTTTTACCGCGATCTCCGATCCAGTAGAAACTGAAATCGCCGAACATTACGGGGACATTGCCGGGAGCTACATCATCCATATAGTTGCTGATATAGACGGGGTGTCCCATAAGCTTCATGGGACTTTCGTCATTCAGACCCTTACCCCATATAGACTCACCATGATAATGCCTTAACTGACTCAATCGGCAATATGCGTCGTTAGACATTACCCATACCGCATTTTTACGGTATCCTTCAGATACGGAAAGCTCCAGGTCAACGAGGTCATCGGCACTGATTTTTCCGACCTCGATTGTTTCTACACCGACAGGAGCCTGATATACAAGACCGACAGGCTTTCCGTTACCGTCACCGTTTATAAAGGCATCTTCCTCGGCAGAACCGATTCTTTCGGCAAATACCTCTTCAATATATTTTTCAAGGTCAATGCCTCCATCCTCAAGCATTTCATCGGATACCTTGATGGAGGTGCCAAGCTTATGTGCATTGATCTCTACCTTGCCGAATTCAGCTTCACAGAAGGTGTACGGTTCATTTTCGGTCATCCAGGTTGCATTGACACCACCAAGTGAAACGGGAATGATCAGCTTTCGGGTAGTAGGTATGGTTGTTGCTATCTGACGAAAAACATTCTTTTCGGTCAAAGCTTTCACAAGACGATTTTCGAATGTGTCAGGCACAAGGTATCCGCCCGAACCGTCGCTGCCTTTCTTCATAACATTCTTAGGAACACCAGTGTGCATGGTTTCCCAGAATGCTGTAGCGTAAGTATCGGAAGGCTTTTTTCTTTCTTCAACAGCTTCGGGTTTTATTCCGTACATTTCTTTTCTCAAAGCATTAAGTCTTCTGAGATAATCGGTGTAGTTTCTTTTGTTTTTCATAGTAATTTCTCCTTAAATTTGATAGTAGTTTTGTTTTTGGGGTTAATACCCCCTTTGTTTTTGTCTTTTTGTGCGTGAGCCCCCACGCCCGTTGTACGAGTGGAAGGTCACAGAGATTTGCATCCCCCATACCGGGTATGCGCACTTACTCCTTTTTGCTCGCTGTCTTAACAAGCCATTCCTTATAAGCGTCAACGGGTATAAGAATTCGTGTACCAATACGTATTGTAGGGAAACCGTTTGACTTTACCAATTCATATGCTTTCGGCAAACTT
>JAFYPA010000105.1 GCA_017560085.1 Clostridia bacterium | reverse complement strand
CATCTTCTTAGGAAGACCGCACTGATAGAACTTTAATTCAGGACCAACTACGATTACAGAACGTCCGGAGTAGTCTACACGCTTACCCAGCAGGTTCTGTCTGAATCTACCCTGCTTACCGCGGAGCATTTCGGAAAGAGACTTAAGGGGTCTGTTGGAGGGACCTGTAACGGGTCTGCCTCTTCTGCCGTTGTCGATAAGGGCGTCAACAGCTTCCTGAAGCATTCTCTTTTCGTTTCTGATGATAATATTGGGGGCGTGAAGCTCGATGAGCTTCTTGAGTCTGTTGTTTCTGTTGATAACTCTTCTGTAGAGGTCGTTAAGGTCGTTTGTTGCAAAACGTCCGCCGTCAAGCTGTACCATAGGACGGATTTCCGGAGGAATAACGGGAACTACGTCGAGAATCATCCATTCGGGCTTGTTGCCGCTCTTTCTGAAGGCTTCAACAACCTCGAGTCTCTTTACGATTCTTACCTGCTTCTGACCTGTGGAATCGGTAAGCTCAGCTTTAAGCTGCTCTGCGAGCTTTTCGCAGTCGAGCTGCTGAAGAAGGGACTTGATTGCCTCTGCACCCATTTCAGCCTTGAAGCCGTTGCCGAACTTTTCACGTCTGTCCGCATACTCCTCCATTGTAAGAGGCTGACCGAGGATAAGGTTTGTGCCTACACCGGGGTCTGTTACGATAAACTGTGCAAAGTAAAGCACCTTTTCAAGAATCTTGGGAGAAATATCGAGAAGAAGACCCATTCTTGAGGGAATAGCCTTGAAGTACCAGATATGGGAAACGGGAGCTGCGAGCTCGATGTGACCCATTCTTTCTCTTCTTACCTTGTTTGTTGTGATTTCAACACCGCACTTTTCGCAGACCTTGCCCTTGTAACGTACTCTCTTGTACTTACCGCAAGAGCATTCGAGATCCTTTGTCGGTCCGAAAATCTTTTCACAGAAAAGACCTTCCTTTTCCGGCTTCTGGGTACGGTAATTTATTGTTTCTGCCTTTTTAACCTCGCCGTATGACCACTGACGTATCATATCCGGGTCTGCAAGACCGATTTTTATTGCATCAAATTCATTATGCTGCATCTGATCCATCTATATATGCGCTCCTTTACTTGTATTGTTTTACATTTACGGAGATTTTTCTCTTTTATCTTTACCGCAGTACCCGCCTTTGCGGGCACCGCAGTATTGGAATCTGTCTTACTGACCGTCGCCGAAGTCAAGGTCTGCGTCGGAGTCCATATCGTCCGCTTCACCTGTTCTGAAGCTGTCCATAAGCTCGTTTTCGTTTGTAACGTATTCCTCTTCCTTTACGAAATCATCGGAGGATGCGGGAATATTTCTGAGCATTTCGGTATCCTCGGAGTAATCCTTGAGCTTGATATGGTTGCCTTCCTTATCAAGGATGGAGATGTCAAGCGCAAGAGACTGAAGCTCGCGAACAAGTACCTTGAAGGATTCGGGAACACCGGGAGTGGGGATGTTCTGACCCTTTACAATTGCTTCGTATGCCTTTACACGGCCGACAACGTCGTCGGACTTGACTGTAAGGATTTCCTGAAGTGTATAAGCCGCACCGTAAGCCTCGAGAGCCCAAACTTCCATTTCACCGAATCTCTGACCGCCGAACTGGGCTTTACCGCCGAGAGGCTGCTGAGTAACGAGGGAGTAGGGACCTGTGGAACGGGCGTGAATCTTATCGTCAACAAGATGATGGAGCTTGAGGTAGTACATGATACCAACCGTAACGGGGTTGTCAAAGCGCTCACCTGTACGTCCGTCGTAAAGCACGGACTTACCGTCCTCGGACATACCTGCCATCTTGAGGCATTCCTCGATGTCCTTTTCGTTTGCACCGTCGAATACGGGGGTCATAATCTTCCAGCCGAGCTTCTTTGCCGCAATACCGAGATGCACTTCAAGCACCT
>JAFYPA010000104.1 GCA_017560085.1 Clostridia bacterium | reverse complement strand
GGGAGCTGCTGCGGGAGCCGCTGCGGGAGCGGATGCAACTGCGTTTGCATCGATAAGCTCGATTTCTACTTCGTATGCTGTGCCGTTTACGTTAACTCTGTACTTTTTCATGATAAATACCAATCCTTTCAAAAGTTTAAAAATGTTTTTGATTTACGGGATGCGCCTTTGCGTACCGTCAGATTTTTCTGAGGGATACAATTCTGATTGCACCGGCTTCTTCGCCGATTTCCTCTGCAATTGCGGCACTGATTGCCACAACTACCTTGTCTCTGTCTGCTATTGCGCCGCCTTGAGCGGGAGCCGCAGGAGCTTGATTTACTGCCGCCTTGGGTGCTTCGGGCTTTGTTTTAATGAGAGCTCTTACAGCCGCGCTCATAATCATACATACGAAAATGATGGCGATAAGGCCTACGAAAACGGTACCGATACCCATTGCAACTACAAATCCGGGATTCATACTTACACCTCCCATACAGGTAATAATTTTATAAGCCGAGGCTTATCGGAGCAGCCGGAAATGAGTGCTTTTGTCACATTTCCCACTTCCGCCCCATTGTAATTTCATTATACATCAGAAAAAATATTTTTGCAAGCATATTTTGTATATTTTCCATTTTATGTATATAAAGTTCATTGTTTAAACATAATTGTTAATTTTATCTCAAGACAAAGGAAAATCCGATGCAAAAAAAGACCCCGTACGCGGATTTTCGCACGGGGCTGACAGTATATTTTACGTAAACTGCAGATTATTTATAACAAGCCTGAAGGCAAGTCCGAGAGCCTCAGCCGCCTTTCTGCACATTATCATTCTGCCGATGAATATTTCAAAGTACTCCATAACGGGGCTTATGGAGGAATCTATCTCAAGCTCCAGCGTTACGGTTTTCTTGTCGGCGGAAAGCTCAAGGGATGAGCTTATAACCGAGTAGTTTACTCTGTCGTGAATATCAAAGGTAGCAACATCACCGTTTCTGACTCTGCTTCTTCGTACATCCGACTTATCCGCGATTATGAGCGCCGCCGCAATCGGGTTCACCGCAACGCCCGTGCCCTCGTCGTGGTTGCCTATGGCTGTAACTACGGTTGCGATATCATCATCGGGCATACCCATTTTGTCAAGGATTCTGAACGCCATAATGGCTCCGCTCTGGGAGTGGTCGACTCTGTTTACGAGATTGCCTATGTCGTGGGTGAAGCCTGCGATTTTTCCGAGCTCCACCATATGCTCGTCGTAGCCGAGAGCCTCAAGAATTCCGCCTGCCGTTTCCGCACACTTTGTAACATGGGCAAGGCTGTGCTCGGTATAGCCGAGAGCCTCAAGGGATTTATCTGCGTGCTTTATATAGGTTTCTATTGATTTGTTATTTTTTACATCGTTGTAGGTAACCATTGTAATTGCTCCTTTTCGTTTGTCAATTTTTAAGTCTCGGAAGCGGATTTTTCACGGCTTCTGTATTCTCTGGGCGAGGCACCCATATATTTTGTAAATACGTTGGTGAAATAATTGGAATCGTCAAAGCCCACAAGGTAGGCTATTTCCTGAATGCGCTCGTCCGTGTCCGTAAGCAGTCTTGCGGCGTTGTCACAGCGCTTTCTGTTTATGTACTCGCATATGCCCATTCCCGCTTTTTTTGTGAAGAGGTGGCTTATGTGGGAGCGTGAGCAATGACAAAGCGCGCAGAGGTCGTCCACGGTTATCTTTTTATTGTAATTGCGGTTTATATATGATAGGATGTGTCCGTAAACGTAGTTGTCCCCCCCTGCCCTTGCGCCGTGCTCAAGCTTGCTTCCGAAGGTTATGTATATGAGTGAAAGCATTGAGCAAAGAGGCTCTATGACGGTGGAAATAAATTCGTCGGAGGGCTTATCGTGGGAAAGCTCCTCGTCGTATTTGCGCAGAAGCTCGTATTTGTCAAGACCGAATTCGCTTGCCGCCCTTGTGATTTTGGCATAGGCTCTTTCCCTGTTTATGCCGTATCCGCTGACGGAAACAAAGCCGACAACATCCTCTCCGACCTTTATCGGGAAAACATACTCCTCCACGCCCATATAGCACATACCGAAGAATGCACCGTCACGGCGGAGCTTTTCAACGACCTTTTTCTGATTATATATGCACTTGTCCCAGACCTCCTCTTTGGTCTTGGCATAAAGGCAGTAGCCGTTTGAGTGGACGTTATATGGACTTATGGATACGATATTATCGGCAATAAAGCCCTTGCCCGCATCGTGGACGGTTATGTGCAGACCGCATTCGTTCCGCAGATAGCCCATATATTTTTCGGCTTTTCCGAAGGCAATATCCAAAATCTCACCGCCTTTGCATATTTTTATAGGTTTTATAATCAAATTTCAAGGTAATATTTCCGATATGATTATACAATATCATTGTATATATGTCAATACCTTTTATAAAAGAAAGGATGCACAAAATGAAATATTATAAAGAAAGTGCAAGAGAGCTCCCGATATCCTACGAGGTTGATGTGCTTGTATGCGGCTCCGGACCTGCGGGAATCGGTGCGGCGCTTGCAAGTGCGAGGAGCGGAGCGAAGACTCTTATTATCGAGTCGCTCGGAGACCTAGGCGGAATTTCAACCTCGGGACTTATGAGCCACTGGACGGGCAGGTCGAAATCTCCGATATATCTTGAGATTCTCCGCAGAAGCGCAGAAAAGAACGAGGGCGAGCTACACGGCAAAATCGTGAACACCATAGACCCCGAAAAGCTGAAAACACTGTATCTCGAAATGCTTACCGAGGCGGGAGCGGAAATTCTGCTTTACACCTTCGCAAGCGATGTTATCGTTGAGGACGGCACCGTCAAGGGGGTAATCATAGAAAATAAGACAGGCAGAAGCGTGATTTCGGCAAAGGTTGTAATTGATGCAACGGGCGACGGAGACATAGCCTTCAAGTCGGGCGCAGAATACATCAAGGGCAGAGAGTCGGACGGCAGAATGCAGCCCTGCACGATTATGTTCAAGGTTGGCGGAGTTGATCTGGAAAGAGCTGTTTTCCCCGGCTCCTTTGAGACTCTTGTGAACACGGAAAAGGGTGAGCTTCAGGCTCTGGGCAAGGAAATTATCGGACACCCTGCGGGACACGTTCTTCTGTATAAGTCAACACTTCCGGGGATTGTTACCTGCAATATGACAAACTGCATTGACATTGACGGCACGAAGGCAGAGGACTTGACAAGAGCGACCCTCACTTGCCGTGAGCAGATAGACAGAATAGTAAAATTCCTGCGTGAGTATGCACCGGGCTACGAAAACTGCTACTGTATATCATCGGCGTCGCTTATGGGCATCCGCGAGACAAGGCACTTCAAGGGGGTGTACACTCTCACGGAGGACGACATAATGAATGCGGTACAGTTTGAGGACTGGATAGTTCTTGACGCACACTTCAACTTTGACATTCACAATCTTGACGGTGCGGGACTTGATAAGGACGGAGTACAGCACGAATTCAAGCAGATGACGGGATACACTGTCCCCTACCGCTGTCTTGTTCCCGAAAGGGTGAACGGACTTCTTCTTGCGGGCAGATGTATTTCTGGCACTCACAAGGCACATTCCAATTTCAGAGTAATGCCGATTTGTGTGGGTATCGGCGAAGGCGCGGGATATGCGGCGGCAATTGCTGTGAAGAAGAACATTCTTCCGAGGGATGTTGAGGCAAAGGAAATACAGAAATATATTCTCAAAAAAGCCTTTAAATAAGGGAAAATCGATTGTATGACACAATTCACAAAGCAAAGAAAGGAGTACATACCATGCCCACTATAACCTTCACGGGCGATATTTTACCAAGTGAAAGAATCAACAAAATAACAGGTGGCGATTTTTCCGCCTGCTTTTCAAAAGCGCACAAGCTTAAGAATTGCGACTATCTTGCAGGAAATCTTGAAACACCTGTTGCAGGAGAGGAAATGCTTTATACCTATGAGAGATTCCGCTTCAATTCTCCCACGGGGATTCTTGATGCTCTTAAAAATTGTGGCTTTGATATGCTGACGCTTGCAAACAATCACTGTATGGACAGAGGTGAGGAGGGTATTGTAAAAACTCTTGACAACTGCCACAAGTACGGTTTTGATACCATAGGAATATATTCCTCGGAAGCCGAGCGAGACACAACATTTGTAAAGGATTTAAACGGAATAAGAGTCGCTTTTGTAAACTACACCTACGGAATAAATACCTTTGTACACAAAAAGACGGTTGAGCATCCTTACATGGTAAACCTCTTACAGCCGGAGGAAACAACACCGGGGGCTATACATCTTCTGAACGATTATACGCAAATTGCAGAGGATTTAAAGAGAATCCATATCGACAAATCCCCCGAATATGAATATGTAAAACCTCATCTTGAAAAACTCGAGGCGGATATAAAAAAGGCAAAGCAAAGCTCCGATTATGTAATTGCCGTAATACACAACGGCGGTCAGTACATCCGTGAGGTTGATCCGTACAGCATTTATATGGCGGAAAAAATAAAGGAATTCGGTGCGGATATAATTGTCGGTCATCATCAGCACCTGATACAGAAAAGCGATTTCACCGACGGTTATACTAAAATATACTGTCTGGGCAATCTCTTCTGCGACAATCGCATAGTCAGCGATGGCTGTTACTTTGACGAACCGCTTTTCAATGTTGCCTTCCACCTGACTCTTGACAAGGACGAAAACGGAAAAATCAAAGCAAAGCAGAGCTTCAGTATATACACCACAATGACAGACGACAGAGGGCTTCCCGTTGTTATCGACAGTGCGGATGTAATAAAAATAAAAAACGAAACCTATCTGAGAATGGAAATTCTTCGCTATGCAAATCTCTTTGCGGGGCAGGAAAAATACACTCAGGTGCAAGAAAGATATGAGCTGTAAGCTTCAGCATTATAAGCCAATTGAAAAAACGAAACAAATTACATAAGAAAGGAAGAATCAATGAAGTATATTGAACACACAACCGACCTTTGCGTTGTCGGTGGAGGAATTGCGGGTCTTTGTACCGCGGTTTCCGCGGCAAGAAACGGAATAAAGGTTATACTTATGCAGGACAGACCCGTACTCGGAGGTAATGCATCCTCCGAAATCAGAATGTGGATGGGCGGTGCAAAGGGTAAGAACACAAGAGAAACGGGCATTGTTGAGGAGATGATGCTGGAGAATTACTATATAAACAAGAGTCTTTCCTTCAATGTATGGGATGATGTGCTTTACGGAATTGTCAAGGGAGAGGAAAACATCACACTTCTTCTTAATTGCTCCTGCCTTGACGCAAAGTGCGAGAATAATAAAATTCTGTCCGTAAAGGGATGGCAGATGACAAGCGAAACATTCCATACGGTTTATGCAAAATATTATGCGGACTGCTCGGGTGACTCCATTCTTGCTCCGCTTACCGGGGCGAAGTTTATGCTCGGCAGAGAAGCAAAGTCCGACTTTGGCGAAACCATTCCTCCGGATGTGGCGGACAAGCGGACAATGGGTATGAGCATTCTTCTTCAGCCCAGAGAAACAGACCACAAGTGCGAATTCATCAAGCCCGAATGGGCATATACCTACGAGGACGACAAGGCTCTGGGCGGCAGAGGTCATATGATGGAGGACGACTCCAACTTCTGGTGGCTTGAGCTCGGAGGTATGGATGACAGCATACACGACACGGACAAGCTTCACGATGAGCTGTTGAAAATCGCTTACGGCGTGTGGGATCACGTCAAGAACAAGGGTGACCACGGTGCGGACAACTGGGAGCTCGACTGGGTCGGTGCCGTTCCCGGAAAGCGCGAGTCAAGAAGATATGTCGGAGAATACATAGTCAATCAGAACGATGTTGAAGCAGGCGGCAAGTTTGACGATGCCGTAGCCTATGCGGGCTGGAGTATGGACGACCACTTCCCCGAGGGCTTTTACTACAGCGGAGGTCATCCGACAATATATCATCCCGCCCCCTCTCCCTGGTGTCTGCCGCTTCGTGCACTTTACTCAAAGGAAACGGAAAATCTTGTGTTCGCAGGGCGTAATATCAGTGTAACCCACGCGGCTCTTTCCTCCTGCAGAGTTATGGCAACCTGCGGTACACTCGGTCAGGCTATCGGTACTGCGGTGGCTCTTTCCGTAAAGGAGGGCAAGCACATAAGAGACATTGATATCGGCAAGGTACAGCAGACGCTTCTTTACGATGACAGCTATATTCCCGGCATCAAAAGAATTGTTTCCGAGCTTACAAAAAATGCAAAAACGGCAGAAAAATACGAGGTGCTCAAAAACGGTGAGGACAGACCTCAGGGCGAAAATGCAAACTGTGTATCAGTAAAATGCGGTGAGGACATTGTATTCTCCTTTGATAAATTCGAGGACATTTCCGAGATGAGAATCATCTTCGACTCAAACCTTAACCGTCCGAGATACAATATGCCCTGTATGTTCAAGCTTCACGAGGAGCATTACAAGGTACCGAAAACTCTCGTAAAGAGCTACAGAATCACCGCCCATACCGAGGACGGTGACAAGGTAATTTACGAAACCGCAAGGAACCGTCAGCGAATGAACAAAATTCCCGCAGGCATCAGGGCTGACAGCATCACAATCACTCCCCTTGAAACCTGGGGCAACGAGGAAGTCAATATTTTCTCGGTGGATTTCATATAAAAGATACCCGGCTGTACGAAAAATACAGTCGGGCTTTTCTCAGCTTAAGTATGCGGTTATGCACTCGATGAGGTTGTTTATCTTTTCATCGAAATCGTTGCTGTTTTCTATTATGCAGCGCCTTTGGTGGTTTTTCCACACCTCAAGAAGTCTGTCGTCAAGAACTCGTGCCTGCTCCGGTGTTTCCGTTCTTGCACTGTTGTTGGAAAGAGTGTACGCATTGTTTTTGCACTTGGCGGCGGTCACAAGATGGAAAACGGCGTCGTATCTTGCAAGGATTTCGGGCTCGGTAAGAGACAGCTCGGTAAGTATCTGCGAGTATTCGTCGTCTGTAAGATACGCCTTGTTGTCCATAAGTCCTCTGTCAAAGAGAGCTATTATTTTGTTCCCCTTCGGGATATGCTGTGCCGCCTCGAGGTACACCCTCTCCTTCTCCGACTGGAGCATCATCTGGTGCTTCTGATAGCTTTTCTTGCTGTCCATTGTCCACGGAGTGATGCCCGAGCAGATAAGCTCGGTTGCGGTTTCGGGGATGAATACCACGCAGTAATCCCTGTCCTCAAAATACTGCTTTATTCTTTCCATTGCGGTGGTTTTACCCGCACAGGGACCGCCCGTTATAACAAATCTTAACGTTTCTCGGCTCATTTGAATTATGCCCTTCCTCTCCCGATACAGTTTATACTTTTATTCTACAACAAACATCCGTAAAATTCAACAGATATTTTGAAAACAAAGGAGAAACCGGACACAAAATACCCGGTAAAATCATATCATATTATATTATGCATTCCGCGTGTCTTGTAACATGGCATCCGATATTGACAGCACAGGGAAGTCCCGCTATATGAGTGGGATAATATTCGATATTCACGCCGAGAGCCGTACAGTCACCGCCGAAGCCCTGAGGTCCTACACCCGTGGCATTGACAGCCTCAAGCATTTCTCTTTCGAGCTCTGCGTATCTTTCGTCGCTGTTTCTTACATCAATGTCCCTGCAAAGAGCCTTTTTGGAAAGGAGTGCACACTTTTCAAATGTTCCGCCTATTCCCACGCCAATAACCATAGGAGGGCAAGGATTACCGCCCGCAATTTTCACCGTTTCCGCAACGAAGTCAACGATATCCTTCCTTGTTGCACCGGGAGTGAACATTTTGCTTCTGCTCATATTCTCACTTCCGAAGCCCTTGGGAGCGGCGATTATTTTTATCTTATCCCCTGCGACGATATCGGTATATATGATAGCGGGAGTGTTGTCGTTGGTATTTTTTCTGTCGAAAAGCGGGTCGCACACGACGGATTTACGAAGGTAGCCCTCCTCGTATGCACGCTTGACGCCCTTGTTTACGGCAAGCTCAAGAAGCTCGCCCTCAAGGCAAACCTCCTGACCTATCTCGATAAACACAACCGCCATGCCCGTATCCTGGCAGATGGGGACATTTATTTCGTCTGCCGCCTCGGTGTTTTCAAGAAGCTTTCCGAGAATGCTTTTTGCTCTGTCGTCGGTTTCCTTTTCTCTGTATTCGGAAATCGCTCTTTTTATGCTTTCGGGGAGCTTATAGTTGGCGTTGCAGAAAAGCTCGCACACCTTCTCGCTTATAAGCTCTGTATTTATAACTCTCATTGGTTTTCCTCTGTGTTGTATTACTCTTGGATTTGTCACTTGGAATTGGGTACGTCCGCCTCGAAAACTATATCGTCGGGGTTTACGTAGCCGAGGATTTTCGCTTCCTCGCGGATTGCCTCCTCGTCCATTTCCGTTTCAAGTCTTTTACGGAGAGCTTCGCTTTCAAGGCGCTCTCTTGTGAGCTCCTCGGAGAGTCCCTCCATTTCCTTTTTCATGTTGTTTGTGGAGTAAGTAAGAACAAGATTTATTATTATCAACGCCGCAACAATGAAAATCATTACCGCTCTGAAAAGAAAATTCGGCTTTTTGTATTCTTTGCTCATTTTACGTTCCTGCCTTTACTGTTAATTCGGATTTCAAAAGCCCATCGCCGAAAGTCGCAGAAGTCTTTTGCGCTTTCTTTGAGAGTCAAGTCTCAGAATGCACGCCGTAGTAAAACGCCCTATTCCTGCGGCGCATTTTACCAAAAGCAAAATAAGAACACGCACGGGACAGAGAATAAAGCTCACCGTCATTATAACAAGCCTTACGCCAATGCACGCAAGTCGCAGAACAAGAGGCGACAGTGTGGCTCTGTACAGAAAAAAGCCCGCGAAGGTGCTTGCTATTCCGTACCATCTTACATAGCCGTAATTCGTAACGAATGCAATCATATGATATGCGGACACAAGAGAAAGGCACAGAAGAATATCCTGAAAAAATTCCGCAATTTTTCCCGTCGGCACAAGCCTTCGCCACGCAAGAACGGTATCGCGCAGAATCCCCGCAGCGGCACCGAAGACAAGCAGTGCAATAACTACCGTTTTTTGGTCGGTTACATAGAAGGTCATTCCCTGCTACCGAAAAGTCTGCCCATAAGAGTGCGCTTCGGCTTTGCCTCGTCCTCGTAGAATATTCCGTTTATTTTTCCGTTGGCGCTGATTCTTCCCTCCTGTACGGAAAGAAGGATTATTTTCAGCTTCTCCCCCTCTATCACGGCTCTTTTGCCGCATACGCACAGGGAAATCACACTCTCGTCAAAGCCGAGCACCTCGTCAACGCCGTCTATTTCTATTGTGCTTCTGTTATAAAGCCTTACATCCGATTCGGTGAACTGTCTTTTTGTTTCTTGCATACACAAAGCCTCCATATGGATTTACTAAAGTGTATGAAGAAAATCCGCCGTTTATTCCGTAATTGCCTCGTATATGCTTGAAGCATCCGCCTTGAGTGCGTGCTCCTTTATGTCAAGCACACGGAACTTGAGTGTTCTCTCGCCGAAGGCAACCTCTATAACGTCGCCGACCTTTACCTCGTAGGATGCCTTTGCGCTTCTGCCGTTGACCGTAACATGTGCGCTGTCGCAGGCTTCGTTTGCTACGGTTCTTCTTTTTATGATTCTTGTAACCTTTAAATATTTGTCAAGACGCATTGCTTTCACCCTTAAAAATAGTCTTAAATACAACAGTAACCGGGCCGTCTCTGACCCGGTTAACTGGATGACGGTGATATCACCGTTATTTGCTCATACTGAAAAGCCGATATTAGCCCTTGTATGCTGCAACAGCTTCCTTAAGTGTCTTACCTGCTGTGAAGGAAGGTCTGTATGTTGCGGGAACTGTGATCTTTTCGCCTGTCTGGGGGTTCTTGGACTGCTTTTCCTTGCGGTACTTAACTGCGAATGTACCAAAGCCTACGAGCTGGATCTTGTCGCCCTTTGTGAGAGCCTCGGACATAGAGCCGAATACTGCGTTAACTGCGTTTGCAGCCTGTTCCTTTGTAAGTCCTGCCTTTGCAGCTACTGCTGCTACGAGTTCTGTCTTGTTCATTTTTACTATCTCCTTATAAATTTAAGATTGTATATATTATACCATTTATGACAATAAATTTCAAGTCTTTTTTGAATATTTTTGCATGTATTTACAATTTTTTTAATAAAACGCCCACATTCGGGGCTTATTTAACAAAAAAATCAAAATTTCAGAGGTTTTTTGCCTTGTTCCAAAGCTCAATTTTTTCCGAAATATTAAGTAATGCAAGGTTTTGACCGTTCTCGGTCGCAAGATTTTCCATTTTTTCGAATCTGTCGACGAACTTATTATTGGTATTGTACAGTGCTTCCTCGGCATTTACGCCGCACATTCTTGCAAGGTTTGCCACCGCAAAAAGAAGGTCGCCTATCTCCTCTGATACTCTTTCGGAGTTGCCGCTTGCTATCTCTGCCTTTACCTCGTCGAATTCCTCCGCTACCTTTTCCACGGCACCGTCAACGGAAGGATATTCAAATCCGACCTTGCACGCCTTAGCCTTTATCTTTGATGCTCTGACAAGTGCGGGAAGGGATGCGGAAACGCCCTTGAGTGTATCTGCAACGCTCCTCTGTGACTTTTCCTTTTTCTTGATTTCGTCCCAGTTTTTAAGAACCTCCGCAGAGTTTTCCACCTTTACGTCGGAGAAAATATGGGGATGACGGAGAATGAGCTTTTTGCATATTCCATCCGCAACATCGTCAAGGTTATACTTGCCCGCCTCCTCCGCGATTCTCGCGTGGAACACTACCTGAAGAAGCACGTCGCCGAGCTCCTCCTTTATTATGTCGTCGTTGTCCGTGTCTATACCTTCGATTACCTCGTATACTTCCTCGATGAAGTTGTTTCTGATGGACTTATGGTCCTGCTCTCTGTCCCAGGGACAGCCGTTTTCAGCGCGGAGAAGCTCCATTATTTCACGAAGGTCGTCGGGAGTATAGCTTTCCTTTTTCAAAAGTGATTCTACTGACATATTTTCACATCCTTATATATATTACATTGCTTTGAATTTCGTAAGAAGTCGGCATATCTTACTTCCCTTGGGAAGCATCATAATGTCCTCTCTTACAAGTCCCTTCATAACTGCAAGCGCAACCACATAAATTACAACCGCAACGCCGACAGAGGGTACAAGGCACACAAGAGCCTGCGTTCTTCCCGAGATGATTTCTGCCGTTACGATATCAATTCCTCTGTAGGTAAGAAGCGCACCAAGACCGCAAAGAGCCGCGGCGATAAAGGGCTTCATAAAGAGCTTGCCGATTTTCGGAACATATCCCGTGAACCTTATTACGAATATGAAATTCATGATTATAATTGTAAGATGACAGGCAACTGTACTGAGCGAAGCACCGTTGATTCCCATTCCGGGGATACGGAGAAGGAAGTATTCGATTATGCACTTTACAACTATACCGCAGAGTGCGGAAAGAATCGGATATACCTCTCTGTGCCACGCCTGAAGAATGGAGTTTGTAATTGCAATCATCGCAAGGAAGAATATGGAAACCGACACAATTGAAAGCGCAGTCGCACAGACCTCGCTGTTTGTAATCTGTGTTCCCGCAATGTATTCCTCTCTGAAAAGGGTCTTGATAACACCGCCCGAAACGCACGCCATACCGAAGGTACAGGGGAATGCGATAAGTGCGCCTATTCTGAAGGAGGAATCAATTACGCCGAATGCCTTTTCCTTATCTCTTGCCGCAAAATACTGTGCGAGATTGGGAAGCAGGCTTATTGCAAGTGGTGTTATAAGTGACGGAGGCATATCGAGAAGGGAGATTACAATAGAGGAGAACGCACCGTAGAGCGATTCCGCCGTGTCCTTGATATAGCCTACATCACGAAGGCTTGAAACGATAAGGCTTGTATCCACGAATCGTGTAAGTCCCGTAACGCAGGAGCTTACCGCAATGGGGACGCATATCATTGCAAGCTCTGCAAGTATGCTCTTTGAGGAGCGAAGAGGAGAATTGTCGTCCTCATCGTCAAAATCCTCTCCCCTGCTTTCCTTAAAGTGATAGAAAAGAGCAAAGGCAAGGCTCAGAACAACGCCTATGGTAACGCCCGAGATGGCGTAGGCACTTGTCACACGAAGCTCGAATACGGATATAAAGAGCTTTACCGCCGCTAGACCGACTATAAGCTTTGTAAGTGCCTCTATAACCTGAGCTATTGCGGAAAGGGTCATATTCTTCTTTCCCTGATAGTAGCCTCGGAAGGTGGAGGAAATACATATGAAGAACAGTGTCGGTGCTATTGCGTACATACTGAGGTAGGAGTCGGGAATTTCAACCCTTGTTGCGTAAAACTTCGCAAGAAGCATCATTATCGCCATTGCGACAAAGCCGACTATGGAAAACAGTATCAGCGCAACACGGAGGATTCTTTTTGATTCCCTGTGCTTACCCTGTCCCTCGGAGGTTGCTACCATTCTTGAAATGGCAACGGGAATTCCCGCCGTGGACACAAGGTATATTGTTACATAAAAGCTGTACGCCGCATTGAAATATGCCATACCCTGTGTACCAAGCATATTTGTAAGCGGTATTTTGTATATAGCTCCGATAACCTTTACTATAAGGTTGGATATAAGAAGAACCATTGCGCCTATAAGCAGGTTCTGTCCCTTTGGATTCTTACTCAAGGGTGTCCCTCCAATTATTAAAAATGCTCACGGTAAAAGCATCTTACCGCATCGAAATCGAGTCCGCTTTCTTCCTTTGCGAGATATTCGTAAGGATATTTTTGCTCAAAAAGTCTGTCTATCGTCTGTCTGTCGGGAGAAACGAGCTTTGACACCGCTCCCGCACCTGCCGAAAACACAGAGTGGAATTCCTCCATCATAAGGATGTTGTAAAGGCATTCCTTGTTTTCCCTTGCATAGCCCGTGTTTTCAAGGTTTCCGACGGTGTTTTTCTGCCTGTATATATAGTATGGCAGATATTTTTCGTCCTTTAGCTTTTTGCCTGCGTAGTCAAGCATATTTCTGACTCTTATTCCCTCACGCAGAAGGTCGAATTCGCCCGCCGTTTTCAGGTCTGAGGATTTCTTGAGGGTCAGCGAGTGAACGGTTACATTTTCAACACCCGCATCAATTACCTTATCAAGACTTTCGCAGAAGCTCTCAAGGGATTCGGTGGGAAGTCCCGCAATAAGGTCGGTATTTATGCTGTCAAAGCCTACATCTCTTGCCATTGAAAGCCTTTCGAGATAGTCGGCAAAGGTATGTCTTCTGCCAACGACACGAAGGACTTCATCGTTTGCTGTCTGTGTATTGAGGCTGATTCTGCCGACACCGCCGTCACGCAGTGCACGGAGCTTTTCGTATGTTACCGTATCGGGTCTGCCTGCCTCAAAGGTGAATTCACGCATTTTCGAGGTATCGAAGCTGCCGTTTACACAGTCGAGAAGCTGCTTTATCTGTTCCTCCGAAAGTATGGACGGCGTTCCTCCTCCGACATAGACGGAGTAAAGGCTCAGTCCGAGCTCCCGTGTCACCTGAGATACCCTTTTTATATCCGCAATAAGCCTTTCGGTATACTGCGGAATCATTGAAAGAAGTCTGTCGGTGGAATAGGAAACGAAGGAGCAATAGCTGCACCTTGTGGGACAGAACGGAACGGAAATATAAAGGCTGAAGGTATCCCTCTCAAGCGAGTGGAGAAGCGACCTTTCGCGCTGTGCGATATCCGTAAGGACATCAGCCTTATCCGTATCCATCATATAGCAGTTAGCGAAGATGTCACGGATTTCCTCCCGTGAAAAGCCTCGCTCAAGATAGGAGAGTGCAAGCTTTGCGGGTCTTATTCCCGTGATAATTCCGAAGGGGGATTTAAAGCCGTAGACACTTTCCGCACAGCTGCAGAAGGCTCTGCCGACCACCGTTTTTGCTATGTTTATTCCGTCGGGGTATCTTTCGTATTCGTCATCGCGGGATTCGCTCTCGCACTCCTTGTCGTTGTCGCAAAGTCTTACGAAAGCCGTTATTTTGCCGTCCTTTTCCTCTGCACGGACGAAAAGCGTCGATACGGAGGTATCGTTCTTTCCGAAAATTTCGCAGGGGCGGTAGAGAAGCACAAGCGTCTGCAGGTAAAACTCAGAAAGCGAGCCGATATTCGATTCAAGTGTTATTTTCAGTTTCAGTCACCGCTTTCTTTAGTATATGCCGCAAATTTTACGATTATTTCTTTTTAAGGTCTGCAGAATCAATAATAAGTGTAACAGGTCCGTTATTTTCAATCTGCACGTGCATATGTGCACCGAACACGCCGGTTTCAACTCTTAAATTGTGCACCGTACGAAGTCTTTCGCAGAAGGCCTCGTAAAGTCTGTTAGCCTCATCGGGAGCCGCCGCACCGAAGAATTCGGGTCTGTTTCCGTGAGAGCAGTTACCGCAGAGTGTGAAGTTTGACACCACCATAACCGCGGTTTCGGTGCCCTTTTCCGCAACCTGTGCGAGGGAAAGATTCATTTTGTCGTTCTCGTCGGTGAAGATACGAAGCTTTGCTATTTTGTCGCAGAGCACCTCCATATCCTTGTCGGTATCGCCGTCAGCGACGCCGAGAAGCACCATAAAGCCTACGCCTATCGACGAGTATTCCTTTTCGTCTATTATCATATGTGCGTAATTTACGCGCTGTACTATTGCTTTCATTTTATCCTCTTTTATTTTTGTATTACGAGAAGCCTCTCTGTACGTCAATAACGTCGGGAACTCTCTTTATTCTTGACACCATAGCATTTATATGGTCTGTGCCCTTTGTGGTAACAGTAACATTGATGATGATATTCTCCTTACCCGACATTCTCGTATTAAGAGCATGAACGGGTACACGAAGCTCCTCGAAGAGATTTGTAATATTGCTTATTACCTTCAACGAATAATGGGCGTAAACCGTAAGGAGAGCCTCGAAGCTTCTGCCCGAGCCTGCGCTGTCGCCTGCCCCGCTTGCCCATCTTACGCTTATCCATCTGTCCTTTTCCTCGGGACGGTCAAGTGCGGCAACCGCATTGGGACAGTCATACTTATGTACGGATACACCGAAGCCTCTTGTTACAAAGCCGATGATTTCGTCACCGGGAAGAGGATTACAGCACTTGGCAAATCTTACCTGACAGTTGTCTATGCTGTCAACGATAACGCTCTGTACTGCGGTGGATGCCTTTTCCTTCTGTCTTGCCTTTTCGGCGTTCTTTATTCTTTCAAGGTTTCTGTCCTCGATTGCCTTCTGCTGTGCCTCGGAGATTTCGGGCTTTACGACTCTTTCGAATTCGTCCTTGAGTCTGCCCTCGTATTTTGCGACGGACATACCGCCGTAGCCGATGTTATTGAAGAAGTCATCTGCGGAAACAACGCCTATTCTCTTGCAGACATTGGCAACAATTTCGTTTCTCTGCTGTTCAGTAAAGGACTTTCCGAAGTGGCGGAGAAGCTTATCCACCTCGTTCTTGCCTTCGATGATGTTCTCGTCACGCTTTTCGCGCTTGAACCACTGACGGATTTTATTCTTTGCCTCTGCCGTCTTTACGATTTTCAGCCAGTCACGGCTGGGTCCCTTGGAGGCGGAGGAGGTTATAACGTCAACAATCTGTCCCGTTTCAAGAACCGTGTCAATGGGCACAATCATTCCGTTTACCTTTGCGCCTATCATTGAGTTTCCGACAGCGGAATGGATATTGTACGCAAAGTCGATGGGAGTAGAGCCCGAGGGAAGGTTTACAACATCGCCCTTGGGAGTAAACACGAAGGTTTCATCCTCGAAAAGGTCGATTTTTAAGGGGCGGAAAAATTCGTCCGCATCGCCCGTATCGTCGCCCGTTTCAAGAAGGGTTCTTATCCAGCGGAGCTTCTGAGAAATGTTTTCCTTGTCTGTCTCACCGGACTTGTATTTCCAGTGTGCCGCAAGACCGTATTCCGCTATCTCGTGCATCTCTCTTGTTCTTATCTGAACCTCAAAGGGTATGCCGTGCTTACTCATAACAGTTGTATGGAGCGAGCGGTAGAGGTTGGGCTTGGGGTTTGAGATGTAGTCCTTGAATCTGCCGGGAATAAGTCTGAAGTTTTCGTGGATAATACCGAGAGCGGTATAGCAGTCAAGCTCGCTGTCCACGATGATTCTCATTGCGTAGAAGTCATAAATCTGGTCGAAGCTCTTGTTCTGATTGTACTTCTTCTTGTATATGGAATATATGGTTTTTACTCTTCCCGAAATATCAAATTTCAGGTTGTTTTTATGAAGCTCCTCAACCACCTGAAGCTGGGCGTTTTCAAGGAAGTTCTTGTTTTCGCCGTACTTCTGCTGAATGTCGTTGTTGACCTCTGCATAGCCTATGGGATCAAGATATTTCAGCGAAAGATTTTCAAGCTCCGCCTTGATCTTACGGATACCGAGACGGTGCGCAAGAGGTGCGTAAACATGCATTGTTTCAAGAGCGATAAGTCTCTGCTTGGGCTCGGACTTTGCGGAAAGAGTACGCATATTGTGAAGTCTGTCGCAGAGCTTTATAAAGATAACTCGGATGTCCTTACTCATCGCAAGGAACATCTTACGGAGATTCTCTATGCTCTCGTCCTCTTTTTCCTCAAACTGAATGCCCGTAAGCTTTGTAAGACCCTCAACGAGCTCAAGCACATCATCGCCGAAGTTTTTCTTTATGTATTCTACATCAACCTTTTCCTCGCAATCCTCAAGGGTATCGTGAAGAAGAGCGGCGCAGACAGAGTCGCTGTCCATTCCGAGCTGACCTGTGAGAAGCGCAACCGCAACGGGGTGGCTTATGTAGGGCTCGCCGGATTTACGCATCTGACCCTCGTGCATAAGGTCGGCGTAGTCGTAGGCGCGCTTGATTTTTTCTATATCATAGTTACGGCTTGTGCTTTCAAGACCGTTTTTCAGTTGTTCAAAGTAATCCAAATCCACAGCCTCCTTTACGGTTGGGAATTTATGTTTCTTGCTTTTTTAAGAACCTCAGAGCCTTCTATATCTACCTTACCGCAGTCCTTTACAAGCTCGATTCTCATAATAAGCTCGTCCGTTTTTTTAAGGCGCACAAGACCGAGCTCCGCGAAAATCTCAAGTATCACGCCAAGCACCGAGGCGGGAAGCCTTATTCCGATGCTCTCGCTTACCTCTTCGGCAAACACAAAGAGATTCACAAGCCCCGAGGACTCCTCATCTCTTGCCCGAAGGAGCTTATACACCGCTCTGCACACATCAATGGACGGCACAGATTCCGGGTGTCTGCCCTGCAAAATTTCGCTTTTCATTTCCGCTACGCCCTCGCACCGCTTCATATCGGCACCGCAAAGGCGTATATCCCTGATTATGAGCTGAGGCGTTCTTTCGCCTCTGAATTCGTTTATGTCAAGATTGAAAAGAACATCTATAAGACCCGAGGCGGGCACTATGAAGCTTTCGCCGGGGAATCCGAAAAGCAGACCGTCAAAGACTCTGCCGTCCTTTTCAAGTATAAGCTTTGTATGCTTGTTCTGTCCGAGCGGAATTACATCCCTTACCGCCACATCCCTCATATAAAGCACGGGCACGGGATTCTGCGTTCCGAAGGGCTCAAGGGTAAGAAGCTCCTCGCAGACGGCAAGGCTTACGTCCTCGCCCGAAAGCTCTGCGTCCGCTTCGGCACAGCCCTCTATCATTTCATCGGTGATTCTGTCTCTTGCAAAGTCGTTTATTCTTTTCTTGAATTCAGCGACCTTGTCAAGCTCAAGGGTGAGACCTGCGGCGAGCTCGTGTCCGCCGTGACGGACGAGAATGTCGTTGCAGGTATGAATAGCCTCGTTTATGTTAAATCCTTTTATGCTTCTGCCCGAGCCCTTGCCAAGGTCATTCTCACGGCAGATAAGCACGGAGGGAAGTCCGTATTTTTCGGTAATTCTCGAGGAAACGATACCGACAACGCCGTGGTGCCAGTCGTCTCCGCAGGCAACTATGACCTTGTCGTTTACAAAGTCGTGCTCGCTTTCTATAATTTCAACAGCCTCTGTGAAGATTCTGTTTTCCACGCTCTGGCGCTCCTTGTTCTTTGCGCAAAGCTCGGAGGCAATTCCGAGACCTGACTTATAGTCCTCGCCTATAAGCAGATTCACCGCACTTTCAACATTGCCGATTCTTCCTGCGGCATTGAGTCTCGGTGCGATAAGGAAGCCTACCGTGGAGGAGGTTATCTTCTTTTCGTGTCCCTTGTTCTTTTCGCACAGTGCGGTATCTATAAGGGCGTTGAGTCCCGGATTTGAGCCCTTGCCTATACAGTCAAGTCCTCTTGCGACAATCTGTCTGTTTTCGTCGGTCAGCGGCATAACATCCGCAACCGTACCGAGCGCGGCAAGATCCACGTAACTGTTTATGAAATCATCATCGGCGTTTTCGCCCTCAAGAGCACACACCGTTTTGAAGGCGACGCCAACGCCCGCAAGACTTTCGTAAGGGTAAGTGTCATCCGGTCTCTTGGGATTTACAACGGCACAGCACTCGGGGATTTCCGCTCTGCATTCGTGGTGGTCTGTTACAACGACATCAATGCCGAGCTTTTTTGCGTATTCTATTTCCGCATTGGCGGTAATGCCGTTATCCACGGTTACGATAAGATTTACACCGAGGGAATGAAGCGTATCAACCGCCTGCATATTCATACCGTAGCCCTCTGTAAGTCTCTTGGGGATATAGTAGGTTACGTCACAGCCCTTAGAGGAGAAGTACCTGTACATAACAGCCGTTGCGGTGATGCCGTCAACATCGTAGTCGCCGTATACACAGATTCTCTCGCCCTTTTCAATCGCCGCTCTTATTCGGGCAACCGCCTTGTCCATATCCTTTAAAAGATAGGGATCATAAAGATACAAGTCCTCGGAATTGAGAAACCATCTCGCATCCGAAGAGCTTGTAATGCCTCGCCCGACAAGGATGCTTGCGGTAATCGGAGACAGCTTTAATTCATTACAAAGAGACCTTACGGCTTCCCGATTGTGCTCGGGAATCAGCCATCTCTTTTTACTGCAAAACAAATCCATCTTAAATAATTACTCCGTTATTTCCAATCAATATATAAATCAAGTTTTTTCAAAATTATTGAGTCCGTAAATCAGACACCGAGAAATGCAAGTGCACTTCTTATTCCGTCCACCGCGGCACTGGTAATACCGCCCGCATAGCCCGCACCCTCTCCGCAGGTGTAAATGCAGGGAGCACCGATTGCTCTTCTGTCCTCGCCTCTGGGAAGCTTTACGGGAGAGGAGGTTCTTGTTTCGGGGGCTGTAAGCACCGCAGAATCGCAGGCAAAGCCCTGAATTTTGCCGTTGAAGTTACGAAGCCCCGCAAGGAGTGTATCCGTAACAAAGTACGGGAACACATCCGTCATGGGTGTTATTTTTGTTTTACCCGTATAGGTTGGAACGACCTCTGTAGGCTCGCCGTTTGTTTTTCCGAAGAAGCCGCCCACTGTCTGAATGGGCGCGCTTCCGTCAGAGCCTGCAGCCTTGTATGCGGTTTTTTCGATATTCGCCTGAAATTCCATTGCGGCAAAGGGATTGTTTCCGAAATCCTCAACGGAAACGGAAACCGCAACGGCACTGTTGGCGTTGAGTCCGTCTCTTGCACTGTAGCTCATACCGTTTGTTACAATGGATTCCTTTTCCGAGGCGGAAGCAACAACGGTACCGCCGGGACACATACAGAAGGTATATGCCGCTCTCTCCCCTATTCTGCAGGAAAGTGCGTACTCACCTCTTGAAAGTGCCTTGTGGGAAGCGAATTTTCCGTAGAGTGCACTGTCTATATTTTTCTGAAGATGCTCTATTCTTACGCCGACGGAAAAGGGCTTTGCGCACATCTCGACACCGGATTTTGCAAGCATTGCAAAGGTATCTCTCGCGCTGTGACCCACGGCAAGGAAAAGTGCGTCCGTTTCAAGGGAAGCCCTCTCACCGTTTATGCCGATTTTAACGCTTTTTCCGTTGCCCGAAAGCTCAAGCGAGGTAAGAGCACAATTGAAGTACACCTCACCGCCAAGGCTTATTATTTCGTTTCTTATGCTTTTTACTATATTGCGGAGCTTATCCGTTCCCACGTGGGGCTTTGCGTTCACGAGTATATCCGCGTCCGCTCCGTGCTTTGCCATAACCTCAAGAACATAGGAGCAAAGCGGGTCGTTGATTCTTGTCATAAGCTTGCCGTCGGAAAATGTACCCGCACCGCCCTCTCCGAACTGTACGTTTGTCTGTTCGGAAAGCTCGCCGCTCTTCCAGTATTTTCCCACGATTTTCACTCGCTCATCCGCATCCGCACCGCGCTCGAGAACTATCGGACACGCGCCGCTTCTTGCAAGGATGAGTGCCGCAAACATACCGCAGGGACCGAAGCCGCAGACAATCGGTCTTTTGTTTCCCGAAAATTCGGGGATTTTAAAGCCGTCGTCCGAGGAAACAACTATATTTTCCTTAGAGCAGATTGCGGAAAGCCTTTCCGCGTCCATGGTATTTGCCGCGCAGAATTCATCGGAATAGCCGAAGAAAACCGAGAAAACAAGCTTTATTGCGTTTTTGTCTCTTGCGTCAACAGACCTTTTGAATATGCCGAGATTTGCCTTGCCCATCCCCGAAAAGAACGGACTTTTGGAAATGATTCTTCTTGCCTTGTCCATTGCCGCAAGCTCGTAGCCGTCCTCACGGCGGGAATCAAGCGGGATTTTTATATTGTGAATTATAAATTTTCTGTTCATACTGCTCCGCCCTCTTCCTTTCGTAAGTCTCCTTGTCTGTGTTGCCTTGTGTTATTATGCGTCGCCGTTCTTATTGCTTTGTGTGATGTCGTCCTTTTCAAGCGTGACCGTGCAGGTGTAATTGCCGTCAACCGTAACACTTCCGTTTTCGAGTATATCGTAGCCGTTGCAGGCAACCTTAAGCTTTACGTTGTTGTAGGTCCTTGCCTCTGTCATTGAGGAAAGATCCGCAACGAGATAAATATTACGCTCGTTCAGCTTTTCAACAGCCTCGAGATTTCCCGAAAGGCTTACCGTAATTTCCTTTTCCACGCATTTTGCCGAGAAGCCCTCGGGGACATTCATAAAGAGGATGTTGTCAACCTTTATTTCCGCCGTGCCGTTTTCACGCCTTAGTATGACGAATGCCTTTCTTCTTGCAACGCCGTCAAGCTCGGCTCCCTGGGGAATTATGAGATTCACCTCGGTGCTGTAGCCGTTCTTTACCTCCGCCGAATCAATGGGAGAGGTTTCGATGTAGCTTATGCCGTCAATAACCTCGGGTGTGCCTCTGATGGCTACCGTTTCAGGGTCAACGGTTTCGCTGTAGCCCGCTTCCTTCACCTTGAATGCCGGATCGCTGTACTTGGGCTTTACGGGAACGGTTACGTATTTGTTTACCACGACCTCAACATTGGTCTCGCGGTGGCTGAGGGTGATGTACGGGCTTGTAACCTCGTCTCCGTTTTCATCCACAAGCCTTATTGTTACATTGGAGCGAACAACCGTGTTTGAAAGCTTTTCGCCGTAAAAGTCAAGGTCGACTATCGCCTTATGGATTTTGTCAAGCTCCTGCTCGGGGCCCGTAACCTCCACCTCGTTCACGGAGAATCTGCATTCCTTTATTTTCAGCGAGGAATCGCTCATGCTTACGTTATGGGTAACCGCCTCGACCTCGTAGGATTTCTTTATGCTTTTGCCTATATAAAGCTGAAGCTCGGAGGGGTAAATTCTCTTGACGTTGGTTTTACCGGGAGCGGTAACGTCAACCTTTACCGAATGCTCGCCGGAGGAATAAATCCCCGACAAATCAATCCTTGCGCTTATTTCCTCGGCACGGATGCTGTTTACCTCTCGTCTTGTACCGGATACGGTTACGTCAACCGTTGTAAGAACATTTCCGTTGATAACCGTGTAGCCTCTGCTTTCAAGAGCCGTCATATCAACGCTTGAAATCTGTACTCCGCTGAACACTCTTTCGTAGGTGGTGCTCTGGTCGCCCGAAACATAGAACCATACGAAGAATGCCGCTATTATGCATACTATTTTCGCCCAGAATGAGCCGAAGCCGCCGCTCTTTTCCTTGCGGGATTTTTCTTTTACTTCCTGTGTCTGCTTTTCGGGCTCGTTTTTATCTGTGTACTTAAAGAATCTCATCAGCCCTCACCCCGCTTGCTTTTATCCTTGCCTTTGCCCTTTCCGCTCTTTTTACCGTCCGAGCCCGCCTCGGAGCTCTTGTCCTTTTTCGGAATGGGAAGAATTTTTCCTATGCTTTCAATGGTTTTCTGAACGCCGCTTTCCTGACCCTTATCGTCATCTCCGATAAGAAGTGACTGAAGTCTTGAAATGAGGTCGCCCTTGGTAAGTCCTCTTATAAGGTGTCCGTCAACCGCAACGGAAACCGTTCCCGTTTCCTCGGAAACAACAACAACCGCCGCATCCGAGTTTTCGCTCATACCGATTGCCGCTCTGTGACGGGTGCCGAGGGTCTTTATGATTGCCTCGTTCTGCGAAAGAGGAAGGAAGCAACCTGCGGCGTGGATCCTGCAGTCTCTTATAATCATCGCACCGTCGTGGAGCGGAGACTTGTTGAAGAATATGTTCCTGATAAGATAGGCACTCATATCCGCATTGACAACTGTGCCCGTTTTTATAACGTCACCGAGCTTTGTGCCGCGCTCGATTATGATAAGCGCGCCTGTCTTTTCTGCGGAAAGCTCGTACACCGCATCCGCGATAATGCCGATGCTTTCCGAAACACGGTTGAGCTCGGAGCTGTCCTTCTTGAGAGAGATGCCCTTTATGGACTCGCCGCCCACCTTTTCAAGGAAGGAGCGAAGCTCTGCCTGAAACAGAATAATAATACCCACAATGCCGACCTGCACGATATTGCTGATTATGAAATTCAGCGCATACATCTCGAAGAAGCTGCTGAGCATCATGATAATCAGAATAAACAGAATACCTATAGCAAGCTTACCCGCGCGCCTTTCACGGACAAACTTGTAAAGATAGTAAAAGAGTATTGAAACGATGGCAATATCCGCAAAATCGAATATTCCCATAGACGGAAACTGCATGAAAAAATCCTTGATTGATTCCGCTATTGTTCCCATTTTACTGTCACTCCCCCCGGCATTGGAATTGCGAAAAGTGTATACTTCCGCATAATAAATAGTATTCGAATAATTATACCACAAAAAGTGCGTGAAATAAAGAATATTTTATAAATTTATTTGAGAGATTTTAAAAAAATACCGCCCCTTTTACGGGACGGTACGAAATTACGGTTATGCGTTTACTTCTATTCTCTTTATTTCGAATTTGCCGAGGCTTACCTTTGCTTCCTGTCCGTTTTTGTTTACGAATACAGTTGCATCCTCGCTCTTGCCCGAGGAATTGAAAAGTGTAAGCACATACTTATCCTCCACATGCATAACGGACGAAAGAAGCACATTCGGATTGTCAACGGTAACGGACGGCTTCTGTGCCTTGCCGTCTCCCGAGGGGAAGAAGGAAAGAACTCTCGGAGCCTCGCCGTAGCACTGAGCCTCCTTGAAGATATCCTTTGCGGTGGTGATTCTGAAGGAGAATTCGCGCTCACCCATATCGATATGGTCGTGATTTCTGTCCTCGGGAACTATGCGGTATTCCCTTACGGGATTTGCGGAATATACGGGTGTGCGCAGAAGGGAAAGCTTCATGGTGCTGTCGGTAAAGCTTCCTGCGTATATTCCCGAATTTATGACGTAAAGCGAGCTGTCTTTATTTTCCATTCCGCACCATTTGTGGTATATGCACTCGTTTTCGTCAGAGGGAAGCACCTCCTTGCCGAAGACAGCCTCACCGACGGGAGTGCCCGAAAATGCGGTGTCAATTCTGTATTTCAGCATTACGTTGGGCTCGTTTGAAAGGAGCTTTATTCGGATATCAACGTATGAGTCGTTTTTGGGGACGGTATATTCCACCACAGCAACGGAGCGCTCATAGCCGAAGGTTGCCTGGATTTTTGTTCTTACCTCTCCGTCCTCGATTATTTTCACATTAGATGAAGTGTTTTCGGGATGGCCGTTGAAGGCGTTGGTCTGCTCGTCGGAAAGAAGTGTAAATTCTCCCTTTTTGTTTCTGAAGGAGGTCACCTTCTTTGCCCACGGGTCTTCGTCGTCCTTCATTACCTCGATGCGTCCGCAATTGCTTATTAAATTCCTTCCGTTCACCTCGAAGGCTTCTACAAGGCCTGTGGATTTATCAATTACGGCCTTTGTGTTTTTGCCGAAAACGACTATTTTATCACCGTCAATCGAGTGACTCTGCTCTTTTTTCTTTTCAACGCTGAGCTTACAATCAAACCTTGTAACGGAGGACGGCTTCAGCTTGCCTCTGAAGGCGACCTTTTTTATCCAGTCTATTTCAAATATTGCATCCGGTAATTCGTTTTGCGTAGGAAGAGCATTTCCGTTCTCATCATAAACCGTGCCGAGTGTTTCCTCGTCCTCGTTCCAGTTCTGACCGCCGAGCATAAATCCGCATTCGAATTCCCCCTCTATTTCGTAAGGGTGGGGATTGAATACCATAATCGGAATGGTGTTTTCCTCCGCCTTTTTCTGACCGTCGCACAGCTTGTAGAAGGCTTTGGTGTACAGCTTATCAAGAATTTCCTCGGCATAGGCAAAGGTGCGAAGACCGTCTTCCTCAACATTTTTAATCGCCGAGCCGGGAAGAATGTCGTGGAACTGACAGAAGGCAAGTGCTTTTTTAGCATCTGAAAGTGCCTTACGGTCAAGCTGTGCTCCCGTTGCCATTTCGGCGTAGCACATAGCCTTTTCCGTGACGGCTACGGCGTTTTCCACCCTTCTGTTTGCCTGCTTCATTCTTATCATGGTCGTATAGCATCCGACAAGGCAATGCACAAGCGAGCTGTCAACAACGGGAAGTGCGGATTTGTCGATTTCCTTAAGATAAGCCTCGGGATTTGAATGTATTATTTCAAAATCGGATTTTTGTATTATTTCGTTTATGCCCTCAAGGTCTATTCTTGACGGGCCTCCGCCGTGATTTCCGACGCCCCACAATATGAGTGCTGTATCCAGGTTATCCTTTTCTCTGTCTATGACACCTTGAATTTTTATCGGAGCACCGCCGAAGGTTCCGTTGCCGTATCCGCCCTGACGGGAAATTCCGTGTGCGACAACCGTACTTCCGTCATAGCCCTGCCAGAGAAAGCTGTCCCTGAATTTCTGCGGTCGCATAAACATATAGCTGTCGTATCCGCAAAGTCGCAGTATTGATACAAGTCCCCGTGTGTGACCGAAGGGATCGACGTTCATTGCGGTTGTGGGCTTTACACCGAACTTTTCCATAAAATAATCGTTGCCTATTTTTATCTGCGACAGAAGGCTTTCGCCCGACGGCATATTACAGTCAGGCTGAAGATACCATCCGCCGACAATTTTCCATTTGCCTTCCTTTACCAGCTTTTTTATTCTTTCAAAAAGTACGGGCTCGTACTCCTCGACCCATTCATACAAAATGGATTCGTTGTGGTTGAACACAAAGCCGTCGTATTGCTCGCAGAAATCCGCCGCAACTCTGAATGTGGAAAGTGCCGCCGCTACGCCCTCGTTCCAGCGCCAGAGCCAGGCGGGGTCAAGATGGGCGTTGCACATAAGATGTACCTTTTTCATAAGAAGTCCTTTCAAGAAAAAACAGGCATCAGCCCGATTCGGTTGATACCTGTATGATACTATATTCGGTTATCCGTAAATATCCGAAATCTTTACGGTTTTGTAAATTTCCGCAGCCTTTCCCGCAAAGAATGGACTTTTTGTGCATTCATACACTAAAAAATCAGACAACCCTTGTTTTTGCAAGGTCAACCCTCTTGTAGTAGAGGTAGTTGAGAAGCGAGCACACAAGCCAGCCTGCGGGATATGCCATTGCTATGGGGAGAACTGTATTTGATATGAAGTTCGCCATTATGAAAAGATACCCCTGACGGAAGAAAACAAAGGAGGCGAGCATCATATACATTGATGCACGGGTATTTCCCGCACCGCGAAGTGCTCCCGCATAAATCTGATTCACACAGCAGATAAGATAAAAGGGCGTGATATATCGGAGGAACAGAGTGCCGTACTCGATAACAGTCTGCTTCTGATTAAAGAAATACACAAGATGCGGAGCAAAGCCCACCATGGGAAGCATTATAACAAAGGTCGCGACAAAGGACATAAGAAGTGCCACATTTACGCCCTTTTTGGCTCTTGCAACATCGTTCTTGCCGAGATTCTGACCGACAAAGGTTGTTGTCGCAAGGGAGATTGACTGCATAGGCAGGAACATAAATGCATCAAGCTTTGCGTAGGCTGTCCATCCCGACATACAGTCGGTACCGAAGTAGTTTATGTAGGACTGAACGAAAACATTTGAGAAAGATGTGATTGTCATCTGCAGTGCGGAGGGGATGCCTATTTTTACTATTTTCGAGGTGCATTCCCTGTCAATCTGCATATTTCTTATGGAGATTCTGACACAGCTTGAGGTTCTGAAAAGCACGATAAAGCAAAGAATTGCGGAAACCGTCTGCGAAATAACGGTAGCGTATGCAACACCCTCAACACCCATACCGAATTTTATTACAAAAAGAAGGTCGAGAGCGACATTGAGAAGTGCGGACACCACAAGGAAATAGAAGGGTCTTTGCGAGTCGCCAACAGCACGCAATATTCCCGAGCCGAGGTTATAGAACATAAGTCCCACAAGTCCCGAGAAATATATTGTCAGATAGGTTATGCCCTCCTCAAAGGAGCCGTCCGGCATTTTCATAAAGGTGAGCATATACGGTACCATTATAATGCCGATTACCGTCAGCACTATGCCGAGAAGGAGCGTCAGGACGATTGATGTATGTACCGTTTTCTTTACCTTTTCGAAGTTCTTTGCACCGTAATACTGGGATATTACAACGCCCGCTCCGTTGGAAAAGCCGAGGAAGAAGCCGATAAGCATATTTACAATAGGTCCTACCGTGCCCACGGCGGAAAATGCCTCGTTGCTTACGTAGTTTCCCACGACCCACGTATCGACGGTATTATAGAACTGCTGAAACAGATTTCCAAGAAGAAGCGGAAAGGCAAAGGTCAGTAGATGTCCGAAGATGCTTCCCTCGGTCATATCGACATCCGTTCTGCGCTTCATTGATAGCTTTATTGTACTCATTGTTACCTCATATCAAGTATTGGTCAGTCATCTTATGATACATAATAAACTCATAATATTTCAAACAATGGCGGATTTTGTAAAAAAACAACGCCACTCCGCAGGAAGTCGGAGCGACGCTGTATCGAGTCTTTATTATTCGGGAATTACCCAACCGTAGTCCTCGGGAATTACATACTTCTTGCCGAGAGTATCACGGGGCATTGTGTCGTCACGAAGGTCACGCTCGGGCTCGTGGCACCAGAATTCGCCGTCCTTTATGAACTTCATTCTCATGGGACGAACCTTATCTATTTCGAATTCGTCCGTGTCGAGTGTGATTACAAGGTGGAAGGGGGCGTCGTCAAGCACTTTTGTGTTTCTGTATCTTGCACGGTATTTTTCTGCCTTTTCGCCGAACATCTGATAGTAGATGTACTCGTCAATGTCAAAGTAGCTTGTGCCGTCTGCGAGAAGGTGCATATGAACATCTGCCTTTGTAAGGCGGTATTCGGGACACACGAGGAATTCGGAGTCGGTTTCGCTGTAAAGCTCAAGGTAGATGTGCTTTTCGTCGTAGGACATTCTGAACTTATGCTTACCGCTGTCACCTATCGCTTCCCACTTTGCACCGTTTATGTCGCCCTTGGGCATTGAATATCTCTTGAGGTGAGGACAGTCCTCTACCCCGTCGTAGAATTCAAGGGGAGATTTGCCGTCGGCTATTCTCTGCTCTACCTCTGCGAATTCCGTTTCGATAAGGGTGTCAAGCTGATTTACTCTGTCGCAAAGCTTTTCGGGGAAGAACTTGTAGCCCTCTGCCTCGGAATGGTAGCCGAGACACTTTGTTTCCTCGCAGAGAGGAATCATAGAGAGGCTATTGCTTCTTTCAAGAGCCACAATCTCACGCATTTTCGCAAGAGTTGCCCTGACATCACCGACCTGTCTTCCGAGCTCGTCTCGAAGGTTGTAGAATTCAAGTATGTTCCTGCCGCCGTCAAAGAGGATGCCAGTTGCCTTGCATACATTGTATATCTGCTTTTCGTCGGGGTGCGAGCAGTCGATTTTCTCAAGGCATTCCATACCCTTGTGCCAGTTGTCGCACATAATACCGCAAAGCTCTCTTACATCATCAAAGGTATGACCGCTCATAATGGTATCGCAGATTCTGTCGCCGTCAATGGGGTCGACAAGCTGCCATGTTCTCGGCGGCGTAAAGTTCTTTGGCTTAAGTGCAAGCTTCCACACTACGCTGTCATGCATAGGACCGTAGTAGCTGAAGAATATGTTGATGGGGTACTTTCTGTAGCCCTCCTCGAAATACTTCCACGCCTTTGCAACAGCCTTCGCCTTTGTTCTGCCGAAGTATATACCCGCAAGGCTCTCAAGGAATGCGTTTTCGTCTGCGAATTCGCCCTCGAAGGAAAGCTCACCTGCCGCCTTGCTCATAAGTGAGGGATAGTTTCCGAAGTACCAGCACTGCATTACTCCCTCAACACCGAGCTTTCTCGATTCTGCGTACTTTTTGAATATAATTCCGGGTGTGGGAACATAGGGAACTGTTGCGATTTCGTGTGAGCAGCACACCTGCATTTTCGCAAAAACGTGCTTGCCCTGTGCCCTTGCTCTCTTTGCGGAGTCGATAAAGAGTCCCGAGGGACCAACGTATGAAAGCCAGTAGTCCTCTGCGAGCTTTACCTCACCGAGCTGCTCTTCAAGTCCCATATCCTCGAAGTTCTGCATAAGCATAACGTCGTTCGGTGCGTAGTCAACATAGTCGAGAACATCCTGCATATCCCATGTTCTGTGGCCGTATGTCCAGCTTACAACCTCGAAATCGGGGTTTACTTCTCTTGTGCCGGACTTCAAGCATTCAAGTGCAAGTGCAAGAACCTCGCCGTTCTTCTTTTCACTGCATCTCGGACAGCAGGCATCGGTGGGATGTCCGTTTGTGGGAAGTGAGCCCTTTATGTGAGATGCACAGGAGGTGGGACGCTCGCCGTAGGTAATGCTTATCATACCACGGAGATTCGGGCAGAGAGTAACGAGAGTCTTTCCGCATTCGTAGCAGAACTGCTTTGTTCTTTCACTGCTGCAGCAAAGAGTATACGAGCCGTCGTACATTATTGTGCCTATCATATCGGGGTAATTCTTTGCCACATCCGCGGGAAGTGACTTGGGCTCGATTGCGAAAACATATACGCCGATACCGTATCTGCGGCACTTGTCTATTGTTCTGTTGAGCTTTGCGATTCTCTTTTCGTAGCCCTTTCCGTATTCCTTTATGATGCTTGAGGGCATAAGGTCGGAGTATCTTGTATAAATCCAGACACCGTTAGAGCCCTCGTGCATAAGGCGGTTGAGGTATTCCTCGGGATAGTAGTCGATATCGTCAGAAAGCTCGTCGCCGAATTTGGGCGCACGGTTTATGGGGCTGAAGAAGCAACGGGTGATTCTTGAGCGGATATAGGGCTTTTTCTTTGTAACACCGGGAATGAGGAATGCATTTTCACTTCTGCGAAGCTCGTCCTCAAGGTAAACGAGTGCTCGTCTTATACCCTCGGTGTCGTTTGCGGTGATTGTTACACAGTCCTTGGTGATTTCAAGGACATACGCCTCAAAGCACTCGGTTTCGCCCTTTACGAGCTTTACGGGGAATTTGTCTCCGCCGATTTCATAAACTGAGGTAAATCTTTCGAAGTCGTTGTAAATTGTTTCAAGAAGATTATCGGGGTCATCGCAGAATTTTTCCGCAATGTAAATTCCGCGGGCATCAACCTCTCCGTCCTCAATTGCACGCTTGCCGTAGTATTCGGGCTTCACCGTAAACATAGGCTGTTTAAGCTCCTCTACAAGGTCAAGCGGAGGCTGATTGTAAAAGAAGGGGTCTGTATATACTGTTCTTTTCATTTTACTTCTCCTTTTATAAAATTGTATCTGCTTACAGTTTAATTATAAAACAAATCCAATATAAAAGCAAGCCCGTTTTTGCATATTTTTACAATTTACAAAAAATATTTAAGATTGTGCAAGTACAAAACAGTCATAACCACCGGCCGTGCCGGTGGCTTGCACAAGCCCCCTTGGGGCATGCCCTGGGCTGAGCCTATAGGCTCATCGAAAAGTCTGCCAACCGCGCGACTTTCACAGGCATGCCCCTAAAGGGGCTTTTTTATTTGCCCTCTTTTACCGGCTGACCCGTAAACGGGTCTATGTATTCCATTATACTCAACTGTTCTGCTTCGTTATCCTCTTTCAGTTGATTTCTTATATACTGCTCTATCGCCTTTTTGTTGCGCCCTACTGTATCTACATAGTACCCCCTACACCAGAAATGTCTGTTTCCGTACTTATACTTCAAATTTGCGTACTTTTCATATATCATCAGACTGCTCTTTCCTTTTAGGTATCCCATTATCTGTGCTACGCTGTACTTTGGCGGTATTGATACTAACATATGTATATGATCTTTGCACGCTTCTGCTTCTATTATTTCTACTCCTTTGTATTCACATAATCTCCGCAACATATTTCCTATATCTGCTTTGATCTTTCCATATATTATCTGTCTTCGATATTTTGGCGCAAATACTATATGGTACTTGCAATTCCATTGCGTATGTGCTAAACTATCTGTGTCAAGTTTCACGACTTGATCCTCCTTTGATGTTTTTAT
>JAFYPA010000103.1 GCA_017560085.1 Clostridia bacterium | reverse complement strand
TCGCTGACAGCTTCCCCCTCGTGGGAAGCCATTATAGCGCGCCACTAAACAATAGCGAAGGTGGCACAAACAAGCCTTCCCCCCGGGGGGGAAGGTGTCGCCGTAGGCGACGGATGAGGGGAATTGCTCCCCCACAAACCCTAATTTGAAATCAAATGAAGATTCCGAAGGAATCAACCTTCCCTGTCCACTGCCCCCTGCCCACTGTCCACTATAACTTCCAATCACCCTTCAAACAACTCATCACAAAAGTACGCATTCGTCGCCGCATACTTTCCGCTCTTATCATAAACCATAATTCTCACATACCCGGTATCAGGCTCTATCTTGAAGCTTGCCTCGGTGATGCCTTTGCCGTTTTCGTCATATGCTGCTCTTGCTCGGCGCATACCGTAGGTGGCACATATTCTGTCGGCACTTGAGCATTTTATGTGAATGTAGCCGTCCTCGAAGTAGAGCTCGTGTATTTCGGGACCTTGTGATGCGTAGAAATTACCCTTTACAAGTGCATCTGTAATCGTGTTATACTCAAGCCTTTCCGCCTTTATCATTACAAATCCGCCGAAAGCGTCATAGCGACGACTGTTTTTGTCGCCTCCGTTATGGTTGTCGTCTGCGGCAATGCAGTATATTCTTTCGCCGCCGCGGAGCATATCGTCATAAACCTCACCGTTGTTTTCGTCGTAGCCGATACTTGCGCTGCCGTGATTATATATTTCCATAGCATTCATTCCGTGGTAATTCATATATTCGTTGTAATTTTCAAGCGACCACTTGGGATGATTATATGTTACAAAAAAGCCCTTTTTACGTCCCGTCTGCATCATTTCGGTTATACATTCGGCGGTATAGTGTCTTTCAAAATCCGGGATGGAATCGTCAAACTTCACCTTGTCTCTGTTATTTACCGCATTTCCGTACTGATAATGTACTCTGTGCCAGAGCGCCTGCTTGTCCTCGTTTTTGTCAAGGGCAATAAAGCACATATGGCAGGATTTTATAAAATCAAAGGGTGCTTTTTTCGGCTCGTTTATCTCCATCTCGTAGCCTGTGAGAGCAAGAAATTTATCGTCCGTAAGCTCGTGATGGGGTATCATGATATCGTGATCCGTATAGGCGATTATCGAATAACCGTGCGCCATATACTCCTCTTTGAGCTCCTCGGGAGTTCTTTTTCCGTCGGAAAGACTTGTGTGACAGTGAAGGTTAGCCTTGTAGAAGCTTCCGGATTCCGGGAGTAAGTATTTTTTCATAGCGGTATCTCCTTTTAGTTTAATCTTGTATCGTTAATCAGCATTCCCGTGTATCTTTCCACACCGAAACGCTTTGCAAACATAATGCACTTGCACAGAAACAGATAGTAAATATTCTTACCGCATCCCGACAGAGTCTCAAAATTTCCCTGCCCCTTTGCGATAATGACATCGGCGTCATCAATAATTCTGCGGGCATCCTCCGAAATATCCGCAAGAGCCGTACCCGCAACAGCGGAGCCGTTATCAATAACCGTCACGACCTTGTCAAGTCCGACCTCTGTCGCATCCTTGATTGTGGCATCGTTCAGCACGGGACAGCCTCTTACGATTGCGGTAATGTCAAGGCTCGGAAAGGCGTTCTTAATCTCGCATATAAAAATCTTATCCGTCACGATTTCACCGCAGTTGTCCGTGAGGAATACCATTCTTTTCGCCCCTTCAAGGTCACGCAGAAGATTTTCGTATTCCGCCGTGTCGATATTTATTTTCGATGTATCGGAGAGAAGAGCGGAAAGCTTATCCTCCGAAACGGCGTCAAGCGCACCGAAATCTATGTAATTGCCGAGCATAGAATACTTTGCGGCAAGAAGAAGTCTGTTATCGGACGCAAAAATCCGCTCCGTAATAAAGTCCTCCTTCCCCAGCATTAGGGAATTGAAGTGGCTCTTGATTCTGTCATAGCTGTCATCAGTGCCGAACATATCCCGCTGAAGCCTTTCAATTCGGGCAATAATCTCAGGTGCACTCTCCGTAATTTCCGCCCGTGAGAGAATCCCCATTATCCCCTGCATATATTCAATTCGTTTCTCCTCGGGAGCATCACCGAATTTTCCGAGATGCTTATCAAGAAAGCATTTTATGCATTCGGGATGAAGCTTTATACCGTCCATTACATTTCTCCGATATATAAAATAATGTACAAAATACACCAAATTATATTGTATCACTTTGTCACCAAATTGTCAACCATAATTTACGGCAAAAAATCCGCCTCCCCCACCCCATATTTTCAATTATATGTCAAAAAATCATCCAACAAAAAAGACCGCAGCCACCGCCACGGTCTTATAACACAAGCTTTCACCTAAAAAATTCAATCCAATGAAGGAAGCGAAGCTTCCAACCTCGATTATGCATTATGCATTATGCATTATGCATTATATATTCTGCATTATATATTCTGCATTTGTATTTCACTTTTCACAACAAAGCTCCAAATACGACTTATCAAGCACCACCGTATTATGCGCCACCTTCGCCGTCTCAATATCGCAATAAAGTCCCTTGACATTGGTGTGGCGGACATACAGACCGAACGCAGAGGAGGAAATGTCTATTCTCAGCTTCTGTCCCTTCTTTATGAGGAATGCGTGCTCGTCAAAGACAAAGTCCATTTCCTGATATTCACCGGGAACATAGTTCGGATTGAAGTTGCAGATGGAGTTTATGTCGTCACGGAGTCCCACGTCACCGAGCTCGTTTGTGATGGAAATTCGCATATAGAAGCAGGTGTCCTCACAGTCCGACTTAACGGTAAGCTTTGCACGCATTCTGCCCTTTACGAAGGTGTCCTCTGCGAATTCGTCTGTGTAGAAGCTTATGATATCGTATCTGCTGTTGGGGGCATCCTGAATTGCCGTTCCGCCGAAGTTGCAGGAAAGGCCGCCCTTGAATCTTGCGGGGCTGAAGGGGTTGTATGTATATGTCTTTTCGCCCTCGCCGATGATTATACGCTTTATTTTTTCGCCGTCCTTGAAGTCCTCTGTTGCCCATTTGTTGTCGAAGAGACGGTAGTACGTAACCTTTCCTCGCTCCACGGGGTATTCACCCTTGCCGAGCACAGCCTTCATCCACTTAATTTCAACGCCCTTGAACTGCTCCTCGAATTCACCGTTCGGGAACTCAAGCGGGCTGTCCTTTTTCAGTCCGCTGTGAGCATAAGGATGCACCATAAACGCACACTTTTCTCTGGTTTCGGGCGAGAGGTTGTTCCACATATCAAAGATACCGCCGGTATAGATATCGTAGAAGCCTGTCGTAATAAGAATCGGAATATTTGCGTCCTTCAGAGCATCGTGACCGTCCGCACCGCCGTAGCGGGTGGTTGTCCAGAAGTCGTCGTTCTTGTCGGGGTGACGGAGAATTTCATCAAAGTCTGCGGAGGGCTCACCGAGCACCGTTTTTGTGAAGTCACGAAGGGGTAAAAGGTTATAGGATTCTGCGGTAAAGCACTTCTGCTTTCTTGCCTTTCTCTTGTACATACCGACATACCAGCTTCCGTGGAGTCCCGACTTATAGAAGCCGTTACGGAAGTTACAGTTATATCTTTCGGTGTCCTGCACTCTGAGAACCGCACCGACAACATCGCTTTCGAAGGGTGCTGTTGTATAGTGCACAGAGGAGAGATAGCTTCCGCCCGAAAGCAAAATCTGGCCGTTGTAGAAGCTCTGCTTTCTTATCCACTCGCGAAGATGAAGTCCGTCCTCGCGCTCGTTTATATAAGGAATACAGTCGCCGCTGCTCTTACCGCAGCCTCTGCAATGCTGGATGACATATGCAAAGCCGTTGTCGGCAAAGCCCGTGGATTCGGAATATTTCGCAACCGCTTCCTCGTCTGTCATATCGAAGAAGTCATCGACATAGGGGATTCTTACGACCACTGTCGGGAATTTGCCCTCCTTTTCGGGGAGCATTATGAAGGTGAAAAGCTCTGCACCGTTGATTGACAGGTATTCGTGATAGCTGTACATAGTTTTATCCTCCGGATATTTTATAATAAAAAGTAAAGCGGAACGGATACATTTGTGAAGTGTATCCGACAGTATATTCTATTTTTCAACCGCAACGGATTCGGTTCTTTTATCTTTTATTTTTACAAAGATAAACGCCGCTACGGAAACAAACACATCGATAAAGAACACGCAGGATGCCATACATCCGAAGACAGCGAGTATTGTCGGGAGGTAGTCCTCTTTTTTGGCTCTTACGAATGCGGGAATTGAGATAAGTCCCGACTGGAGAAGCACAAGGCATTCGAAGAGAATTACTATGAGGGATAAGCCGACCATACGTATAGACAGAAAACCGACGACTATCGGAAAGGCAAGCAATACGTATGCGGGAATATGGATAAGCTTTACTATCATATTTACAAGTAAGAGAGTCTTCGCACTTTTCTTTGCCTTAATTGCATAAATCAGATTTATTATTACGCAAATCAAGGGCACGGCAATCAAAATTCCGAGCATATCAAGCGGGATATTGTCGTGGTATAATGTCTCAAAAATTACGACATACGGAAGAAGAATTGTCGGTAGCGCAAGCAAGGCTGTCAGCATGGATGTAATCCTCCTTTTTATTACAATTGTTATTGACATTGATTTAAAACTATTATATAATGATTTTACGCAAATTGCAATAGTCTTACATAAATTTTAAAAGCAAAAAGGAGTAAAATTATGTCCTTCTCTTACAAAAGCCTGAAAATAGACGAGCTTACAATAAAAATCGGTGCGGAAAAGCCGTTCAGTGTGCTTCACGTTACGGACAGCCACCTTGCCCGCTTTGACCCAGAAAGACCCTGTAATCGCTTTGCGGATATCAGAGACGATATTGACAGATACTTCGCCGAAAGTTGCGAATTCTGCCGTGAAAGGAATATGATTATGCTCCACACGGGAGATGTGGTGGACTTTGTCTCCGAGGCGAATTTCGACTATATGAAGCAATGCTTCGATGGCGTTGACTACATCTGCGCTACAGGCAACCACGAATTCTGCCATTGGGTCGGCGATGCTACGGAAAATCAGCAGTACAAGTGGAGAATGCTCTCAAGGGTCGGCAAGCATTTCAGATGCAATATGCACTTTGATTCAAGAGTTGTAAACGGTGTGAATTTTGTAACGGTTGACAACGGATATTATATGTTCACCGAGGGTCAGCTTGAAATGCTCAAGGCAGAGGCGGCACGCGGACTTCCGATAGTTCTCTGTATGCACACCCCCATTTACACGCCCGCCCTTGCAAAGAAGGCAATCGACAGCGGCACGCCCGCATATCTTGTGGCAACACCGCTTGAAATCATCGAAACCTACAGAGAATCCTACCGCAGATTCCAGCAGGAGGCGGACGACATAACCCTTCGCACCGTGGAGTACATAAAGAACGAGCCTATGATAAAGGCGATTATCGCAGGACATCTTCACAGACCCGAGCCCTTTGACGATGAGCTTTGTGCGGGAAAGATGCAGTATGTCGGCTCGGGCGGATTTGAGGGTGTAGCGAGGGTTATCAGAGTGGAATGATTGATTGAATGCAAAATGCAAAGGGCAAAATGCAAAATTGGAATTTAGCGCTTTGTTGTTGGCATTCGCTGACTTGCCTCGCCCATTGGGAGAGGTGGCACGGCAACGCCGTGACGGAGAGGGATGGCAGGAAACGCAACAATTACAATCCGCACACTTGATAGAGGGTAATCACAAGGTTCCCCCCTTGTAAGGCGCCCTCCGAGAGGGAGCTGTCGCCGTAGGCGACTGAGGGAGCCTGCGTGACTTTGCCGTTTTTGCTGTCATCGAAACAAACGCACAAAGATTAAGTACCGTCTAAATTTTCTGTTGCCCGCGGGCTCCTTCCACCACTTCGTGGTCCCCCTTCCTCCCGGAAGAAGGCTTGGTAAAGACGAATCTTTTTACATTTGCAAACAGCCCGACAAACCCCAATTTAAACAATCGAAGATTGCGAAGCAATCAACCTCCCCTGTCCCCTGTCCCCTGCCCCCTGCCCACTGTCCACTAAATTCCAATTTTGCATTTTACATTTTGCATTTCCACACAAAAAGCCACGGGGACGGAAAAATTCCGTCCCCGTTATGTTTATACAAAATCTCTGATTCTCTTGTAGCCGTAAAGCACAAACTGAACCACAAGCGTCAGTACGACCATATATATTGCCGTGCTCTCGCAGAGTGACCAGGTTCCTTCGCCTACGGGGCTTGCCCAGTACTGTGCCTTTGCAAGCGGGAATACAACACCTGCCATTTTTCTCGCAAGTGCGGAAAGAACTACTATGCCCGCAACATCGGAAAGGAAAAGCGGGATTATGTCCAGCTTCATTATTTTTCTCGTGACGTACATAAATGCACCGCAGAGGAGTCCGCCGAGGATTATGTACAGAAGTGCCGCACCGTATACCGTTTCCCTGCCGAGCATTCGGAATACCACTGCTACCTCAGCGCTGCCCTTGTTGTTGTATATAGCCTCGAACATCGAGATTTTTCCCAGCATAAAGTATGCACCGAGTATCGGGAAGAAAATTATTCTCCAAAGGTAAATGCCGGAGAAAATGCGGTTGATTGCCTTTTCCTCCACGCCTACATTGTCTTCTTTTTCTATAATCTCACGGAGTCTGAGTGCGGTTTTGCCGATATCCTTCTTGTCTATTTCGATTATTTCCGAGAATTTTGAGAACAGCTCGCTTGTAAGCTCGCCCTTCATCTCCGCTTCAACATCAAGTCCGGGGGTCTTGAGGGCGATTATGCGCTTCTTCTCCTGGATCGCGTGGGAAAGCTCTATATGAATCCAGTTGCGCTTGTCGTTCCAGTCCTCGAAAATGTGCTTGTCAAGAATTATCACAAACCAGTTGCTGTTGTTTATTGCCTTGGTTAAATCCTTCTTGAATTCACCGGAGCGGGGGGATTTTTTGTCGTAAAACACTCCGTAGCCGTAGGAGCGAAGTGCCTTGGTTATTTCGTTTGCGTATTCACCGCAGCTTGCCTTCATATAGCTGAGGTATGCTCTCTGTCTCTTTTCGTAGTTCATTTATTTTACTTCCTTTGCAAAAACTTTCACCATTCTCATTGCCTGCTCTGCCGTGTCGGAAAGATTCCGTGCGGCATTTTTCTTGTCCATTGCCTCCGAAAGACTGCAGGGTGCCTTCAGAATCGGGAAAAATGCGTCTATCCCCGAAGAATTCAGTACGCCCGCATCCGCTGTTGTGCATCCCGAAAAGGCAATTACGGGCTTGCCGTACTTTTTGGCAATGCTTGCCACCCCCACGGGAGCCTTTCCGTTGGCACTCTGGGAATCAAGCCTTCCCTCGCCCGTGATTACTATATCCGAGCCCTTTATATGCTCCTCAATGCCCGTCATGGACATCACAAGGGAAATTCCCGAGGTAAGCTTGCCCGAAAGGTACGACATAAACGCAAAGCCCATACCGCCCGCCGCTCCCGCACCGGGATAATTTTCGTCGGCAGTCGGCTTTACCGTCCTTGTAAGACGGGCAAAATTTGCGAGCCACTTGTCCATAACAGGAATATTTTCCGCTGTAGCACCCTTCTGAGGACCGTAAATCGCACTGCATCCGTTTTCACCGCAAAGCGGATTTGTAACATCGCAGGCAATACGGAAGGTGCATTCGGAAAGAAGCGGATGTGCATTGTCACACCTTATTTCCGAAAGCTTCTCGAGTCCCCTTGCACCGAGCTCGATTCTGTTTCCGTCACAGTCAAGAAATTCAAAGCCCAGTGCGGAAAGCATACCCGTACCGCCGTCATTGGTCGCGCTTCCTCCGATACCCACAACGAAATTACGGCAGCCGCTCTTTATTGCATCGAGTATCATCTCGCCGACGCCGTATGTAGTTGTATTCATCGGATTTCGCTCGGCTTCAGATACGAGTGTAATTCCCGCGGCGGATGACATTTCAATCACGGCTGTTTTCATATCGGGAATATAGCCGTATTCAGCATTGATTTTTCTCCCCAAAGGGTCGGAAACGGCTACCTTACGCATCTCGCCGTGGCATGCTCCGATAATTGCCTCTGTAGTTCCCTCACCGCCGTCGGCTATGGGAGAAATCACCGTTTCGGCATCGGGGAAAACTCTTTTTATTCCCTCGCTTGCCGCCTGTCCCGCCTCAAAGGTGGAAAGGCTTCCCTTGAAGGAATCTATGGCTATTGTTATTTTCATACGGTTTCCTTTTCATAAGGCTCAGTAACAGTTACAATGTCTGTTCGGCTGAGCAAATTTAACCCTAACGAATCTATTCTATCACAGTTTTTTCCAAATTGCAATGCCAAATCAAGCATTTTCAAAGATTTTATTCGGCAAACTAACCTTTTTGTCCCCCGTGGGATAAAAAACTATTCAAGCGAATCAAAAACAGCCTTTTCAAACCTTACGGCAGACTTATTTGCCGAGCCGCCGTCAAATCTTGAGTTCTTCATAAATACCGCAAATATTTTATTCACGGGGTCAACCCAGAAATGGGAGCCGTAAGCACCGCTCCAGCCGAAGGTACCGACGGGAAGAGCACCGTAATTTTCGCTTGTGATGACTCTTACGCCAAGCCCCCAGCGCTCGTTTCCGTGCATAATATCCTCGGAAGCATGAGGTGTTGACATAAGCCTTATGTTGCCCTCGGAGAGAATTCTTTTTCCGTTATATACACCGCCGTCAAGAAGCATTTTCGCAAATTTTGCATAGTCGTCAAGCGTCGAGGCAAGACCTGCACCTGCAAGATTATGCGTACAGGGAAACGATTCAAACACACAGCCTTCGGTTGTATTACCAACGGCATTCTTATCGTCAACTCTTGCGTGCATCGTGATTATTCTCTGCCATTGCCCGTCTGTTGGCTCGAAGGTTGCGTCCCGCATATCGCAGGGCTGAAAAATCTCCCTTCTGACAAATTCGCCGTAGGGAATTCCCGACACGATTTCTATTATATGTCCGAGGACATCGAAGGCGGCAATTCCGCTGTACGCCTGCATTGAACAGGGCTCAAAGTCAAGTCCCGCGGACACGAAAAGCTCCGTCATTCCCGCTATGCTGTCACGGGCATTATCATCAAGCCTCGGATTTTTTGTGCTTCCGATTCCGGATGTATGTGTCAGAAGATGCTTCACCGTAGGAGGATTTTTCACAATACCCAAATCCTCACCCTCGGGAGTTACGACATGGATATTTTCAAACGAAGGAATATATTTTGCCACCTTATCCTCAAGTGAAAGCAGACCTCTCTCGCAAAGTATAAGTGCCGCCACGGCAGAAATCGGCTTTGTCATGGAAGCAAGGCGGTAGATTGTGGAATCGTCAACGTTCTCCCCGCTTTCGGGATTTTTTACGCCGAAGTGCTTTTTGAGTATAACCTTGCCGTTCTGATAAACAAGGTAAGAGCTTCCGAAAATATTGTTGTTTTCAAGGTCAAAGCCTGCGACATCGGTTATGCTTCGGCAAAGTAAGGCAGGATTCAAGTATTTCATAAAAGACTCCTTTTCGGGAATGCATTATGCATTTTTGTTTACTCCTCAACCGTCACCCTGACTCTGTAGTAAAGGTCGGTTTCATAATCGCCGTAATTATTCGGCAGACGGAGGAAATCAATTTTGTGGGTGTAGTAGATGTAGAAATCACGACCCACCTCGCTGAAGTCGTCGGATGCCTCATTATCAAGACCCACTATCGTGGAATAGTATAAAAGTCCCGTGTACGGCTCTGCCGTGGAGGCTACTATGTGCTCGTCCCAGTGACAGCAATCGTCCGAGAAGAAGAGTATAAGCTGTCTTGCGCTCTGTACGACTAGCATATACTTGTCGAGTGCCTTTACATACGCCGCATCCGAGTGGCAGTCGTATTTGTATCCGCATTCCTCGAAATACTTTATATCCTCACAGCCCTCGGGGAACATCTTTGCCGCCGTGCCGAACATAGGCTCTGTGTCCCATACATTGCCTCCGCTGTACTTTTTAACAAGCGGTGCGGGATTTTCGCCCCTTCTTATCATTTCGACAGCTTCCTTCATAGGGAGTCTTGCTCCGGAAATGTAGCGCTCATACGAGGAGGAGTATTCGTTATAATAGAAATAGAAATAACCGTCCTTACCCGCAAAGAAGGGCACACCGCCCATATTGGGGTACTTGCCTCCGACAAGGTTTTTGCTGAGGTAGTTACAGATTGTACCCGCTACGTCACCGAGGTACTTCCAGTGCTGACCTCCGTCGTGGGACACGCTGAAGCCGATGTGGTAGTTCTGCGGATAGTCAAGGTCAACCTTATTAAGATCCTCACGGTGCGTGAAGCCTATGAGCATACCGTCCTCGCATTTATAGAAGCTCTGTACCCAGAGGCCGCAGGGCCAGGTGGATTTGTAGTTGTTATAGTCCCATTCAAAGGACGGAAGCTCTGTCTCGAAGGGCTTTTCCGCTGTGCCGAGATAATGGCGGTAGTAAGGGAGATTACCGAGGTCGGTCGTCCAGAATTCGATTTTTCCGTCCTCACGGCGAAGAGTACAGCAGCTGCCGTCAACGGTATAATTCAGCTCGTTATCCTTATAAACAAGCTCGGGAGCGGATATGCGTATCTTTTTATTAAGCATAGATTTGTCCTCCGATTTTTACTTTCACTTTATTCTACGATAATTATTTTCGCATACACAAGTTCAGTATAACATAATAATATGAATAAGTCGTTTCATTAGTTTATTGTTTTTATCATATTTTCAAATTAGGATTCATAGTATTGGATTTAGTGGACAGTGGACAAGGGACAGTGGGCAGGGAAGGTTGATTCCTTCGGAATCTTCATTTTATTAAATTCAAATTGTTGTTTATCGGGGTGTTTGCATCGTGTAGGGAACGACCTGTGTGTCGTTCCGTTACTCATCATTTTCGCATTTTATATGGCGATGCACATTGTCGCCTTGTAGGGGAGGGGCTCTGCTCCTCCCGCTTGGATTTTTGCCGAATGTTTGGGTAACGGGCGGAGTAGAACCCCGCCCCTACCAAGCCCGCCAAGACCG
>JAFYPA010000102.1 GCA_017560085.1 Clostridia bacterium | reverse complement strand
CCTCGGCTTTACTAATCCAATATTCACTTCGTCCCAAACGCCGCCTTAAGTCTTTCAACAGCCTCAACAACCCTGTCGTGACTTGAAGCATAGCAGATTCTGAGATACCCTTCACCACCCGGACCGAATGCCGAGCCCGGAGCCACAACGACGTGAGTCTTGTCAAAAATGAGATTCGCAACCTCACGGCTTGACATTCCGAATTCCTTTACATTAGGGAAGGCATAGAATGCACCTGCAGGCATAATGCAGGAGAATCCCTTGATTTTGTTGAGATTTTCCACAAGATAATCTCTGTTGCTCTTGTATACCGCAACCATACGCTCAACGTCCTTCTCACCGTTCTTGAGAGCCGAAATCGCCGCAAACTGGAATGCCTCGTTTATGCTTGCAATCATATTTTCGTGAAGCTTTATGAGATTCTTCATTATGTATTCGTTAGCACAAATGTAGCCTACTCTCCAGCCGGTCATAGCGTATGTCTTTGAGAAGCTGTTGATTGTGAGAACATAGTCCTCAAGTCCGGGGAAGGTCGCAAGGCTGTAGTGCTTCTGACCGTCGTAAATGAGCTTTTCGTAAGGCTCATCAGAGATGATGAATACCTTGTGCTTTCTGACAAGCTCTGCAATCTTCTCCAGATCCTCATAGTCAAGAATACCACCCGTGGGATTTGAGGGAGAGTTTATAATGATAAGCTTTGTCTTTTCCGTAATAAGAGGCTCAATGATATCTGCGGTCATTTTGAAGCCGTTTTCTTCCTTGACAGTCGCCCATACCGCCTTACCGTTTACCATATCAATCTGACCGAGATAATCCGGCCAGTTGGGAGTCTGAAGAATAACCTCGTCACCGGGATTTACAAGAGCAACCATCGCAAGCATAAGAGCCTGTGTCGCACCTGCGGTTACGATAAGATTCTTGTAAGGATCGCACTTAATTCCGTTCTCAATCCAAAGCTTTTCCGCAATAGCCTCACGAAGCTCGGGAATACCCGCATTGGGCGTATACTTTGTTCTTCCGTCAAGAAGATATTTTACACCCTCGTCTATAACGTGCTTGGGGCTTACAAAGCCGGGCTCGCCGAGAGTAAGGTCGATGGAGTCGGAAAATTGGCGTCCCTTTTCAAACATTTCACGCACTCCCGAGGGAACAGCCGTAAGTGCCGCCGTGCTGAGCTGTGGCATATATTTATCACTCCTGTAATTATTGTTTTTTGTCATTGTAACACATAATAATAAGTTTTTCAAGCACCGCTGTGAATTTATATTGAAATAGTCAATTTTTATGCCTGAAAATATAAAAATCCCCGACACTCGGACGGGGATTTCTTTGCTTTATAAAGCCTTATTTTATTTCGGTTGACCAGTCATCATCCCAGGGATAAACCATACGAATAACCTCACCGTTTCTCTTTGCCGATTCCTCCGCATAAATACCGGGAATAGTCATCGCAAGACCCTCGCGAAGGGAAATGGGAGCGGGCGTGCCGTTGATTAAAGCCTTGAAGAACTTATCCAGCATAGCATAATCCATACCGCCGTGACCGCTTGTCTTTGCAACGGGATCGTTTTCGTATTCGGGCGGCATATCCGTGCCGTCGATTTCCTTGAGATTTGTGTCAAGCTCCTTCATGGAGTTGTATCTTATAAGAGTCTTTCCGAAATGCTCGACTCTTTCCATATATCCCTCCGTGCCGAATACTCTGTAGCCGTGACAGCCGATTCTCGCTCTGCATCTGCCGTTTCTCATAAGGCGGATAACAACGCCGGATTCGGTTTTGAACTGAGCGCACATCATATCGTCCTTTGTGCTTTCGGGAGCCTGGGGACCCGTTCCGAAGCAGGAGCAGTATCTTAAATCCTCATCCACAACCGTAAGAAGCGGACCTAAAGAATGTGTACAGTATCTTATCGGAATAAGAAGCTTTCTCCAGTTACCGTTTTCGTTAAGGTGAATGCTGTGCGCACCGCCCGGCATTGACCAGTGAATGTACTCTGCCTCCATACAGTAAGCCTTTCCGAGAAGTCCCTTTTCGTGGAATTCCTTGAGAAGATACGTAAACTTACGGTAATTGGGATTTGAGCCTACGGAAATCATAGCGGTGGATTTCTGTGCCGCCTTCCAGAGATTTTCCGCCTCTTTAAGGCTTGCAACAACGGGAATATCCGTAAGAACGTTGATATTACGCTCAAGTGCCTTTATGCAGAAGTCCGCGTGAATATCCGCGCCTGTTTCAACTATTACCGCATCAAGTCCTGCCTTGTCGAGCATTTCGTCATAGCTTTCATAGAAGGTTGCCTCGGGGAAATATTCCGCCATGGGCTTGTCGGAAAGCCACTGTGTTTCGTAGAAGTTATGCGGTCTTATATCGCACATTGCCGCAACCTCAACACACCCAAACACACCGGAAAGCTTCGCCATTTCTCTGCCTCTGTGACCGAGACCTACCACGCCGATACGTATTTTTTCCATAATAGTACCTCCGAAAAGTATTTCTTTAAATGGATTATATCACCAAACATTTCAAATTACAATAGAAAAAATCAATTTTCACCCGTAAAATTTCCCGAATCGCAGGGATATATATAAGAAAAACGGGAATTCTCACCGAACTCCCGTAAAGCATTATACAAACTGGAACATCGCCACGGCAACAAGACCGATGATGACGCTGATAATCTGCATTTTTGTGAATTTCTCCTTGTAAAGGAAAACGGAAAGAGCAAAGCTTGCAATAAATCCGAGTCCCGTTCTCACAGGCGTAACAACCGAAAGGGGAAGAGCCGCAATCATAAGAAGATTTATAAAGTTCTTGCTTCCGTTTACAAGACCCGCACCCACACCGTAGGGAACGCCGTGTCGTACTATGTAGCCGAGATTCTTTCTCTCAAGAACAAAGCCGAGAATGATAAGCGCCACAAACGCACCCGTAAAGGACATTATCATAAATTCCGTATCGCAGGTCGCATTGAATCTGTTCTGCTGTGCCTTTGAAATAACGCCGATAAAGCCGTTTGCCACAGCGGAAATAAGAATGCACACAAGCCACTTTGCGGAAAAGCCCTTCTTCTGACTGCTTTCCTCCTTTTTGCCCAGCTGCATAAGAATAACCGAAACAAATACAAGCACTATCGCAACATAAGAAAGAACGCCCGCCTTTTCATTCAGAAACGCAATTCCGTAGAAAATGGAAACAACCGCCGAGAACGAATTTACAAGTCTTGTTATTGCAAATGAGCCGAGCTGAAGTGCAACATACATAAAGTAAAAGCCCAGAGCGAACATAACACAGCTCAGAAGTCCGTAGCCTATAAGCTCCCGCGGGAACACAAGACCGCCCTCGTAAAACACCCCTTTGAGAATAAAGAACAGTGATGCCGAGCCTGACATAAGAGCATTGAAGAACATACCTCCGATATTATGCTTTTTGCCGTAGCTCTTGACAATTATGCCCTCTGCCTGGTCTATTGTCACAAACAGAAGCATAAGTAAAATACCTATAAAGCCCACTCTTAACCTCCGTAACGAATAATCATAATTTTACCGAAATAATCGGCAACGGTGGAATTATACCATAAAAGATAGCATATTAAAATAGAAATATTCCATAAGAATAAGTAAATTTTCCACTTTTACGGATAAATTTTGCTATTTTTCATATACACACTCACCGTCAATGTAAGTGGAGACAACTCTGAACTCACCGTCAAGCACGGCAAGGTCGGCACATTTTCCCACCGCTATGCTTCCGATGCTGTCCTCAAGACCTATTGCCCTTGCGGGATTGAAGGACGCCATTTTAGCAACATCCTCCATGGGAATTCCGTCACGGATAAGATGCCTTACACCGTCCGCAAGAGTCATTGCACTTCCCGCAATCGTACCGTTTTCAAGCCGTACAACTCCGTCCCTGACATATCTCTTTATTCCGTCAACCTCAAATTCGGATATTTCAAGACCCGCCGCGTGACCGGAGTCGCTTATCATACAGATTCCGTCTCTGCCCTTGATGTTGTATATCATTTTTATTGTTGCGGGATGCAGATGAACATAGTCGCAGATAACCTCGCACATTACGGAAGGCTCATTGAGTGCCGCAACAAGCACACCGGGCTCTCTGTGGTTTATGGGACGCATTGCATTAAATGTGTGAGTAAGCCTTGAAGCTCCCGCCTTTATCGCACTTATCGCCTCGTCATAGGTTGCATCCGTGTGCCCCATGGAAACGGCAATTCCCCTTGAAACGGCATATTCTATAAATTCAAGACAGCCTTCTCTCTCGGGAGCGACCGTAATAATTTTCAGAAGTCCTCCGCCCGCATCAATCATCTCGTCAAGAAGCCTTTTGTCGGGAGCAATGAGATTCTTCTCGTTCATAGCACCCTTGTATTTAAGGCTTAAAAAAGGACCTTCCGCGTGGACTGCCGCAATTTTTGTGCCTTCCTTGATTTTTGACGAGGCAAGAGCATTTTTCATCTGCTTTACAAGATTTTCGTAATTCGAGGATGCCGTGCTTATCGCAATGGAGGTTACACCCTGAGTAGCCTCAAAGCTCTTGATTTTGGAAAGAGTTGTATCGGCATCACTGATTCTTTCGCCGTATGCTCCGTGAATGTGAGTGTCAACAAAGCCGGGAAGTATGTATTTCCCAGTCATATCCTTCACTTCGTCGCCGCAAAGATTCTTACCGATTTCCGCAATTTTTCCGTTTTCGATTCTTATGTCCGAAAGCTCCTTATCAAAGTCCGAGTTAATAATTGTCGCATTTTTGAGTATCATAAATCAGCATCTCCTTTTGCCGTTATCCGTACAAAAAACGGCAATCCCGAAATGTGGAATTACCGCCTGTGTTTCTGTTTCAGTTATTCTCCGTATGCTTCCTTGTCACAGATAATTGTAACATCGGGATGAAGCTTGAGAAGGGTAGAGGGATTTGAGGTTGTAATCTTGTCGGAACGAAGCTCGCCTATCGCCTGAGCCTTGGAAGCACCGTTGGCAAGAAGAATAATCTTCTTTGCCGCAAAGATTGAGCCCATACCCATAGTGAGCGCATATCTCGGTACGAGGTCTGCACTTGCAAAGAAGCGGGAGTTTGCGTCTATTGTGTCCTCGGTAAGACCCGTCTTGTGAGTGGGAGCAATAAGCTCCTTGTCGGGCTCGTTGAACGCAATGTGACCGTTTCTGCCGATACCGAGAATCTGAATATCGATACCGCCCGCATTCTTTATTGCTTCATCGTAAGCCCTGCATTCCGCATCGGGGTCTTCCGCCTCACCATTTAAAAGGTGAGTGTTTTCCATAGGAATATCAATATGACTGAAAAGATTGGCATTCATAAAATAGCGGTAGCTCTGGTCGTTGTCGGGGCTGATGGGATAGTATTCGTCAAGGTTATAGGAAACCGCCCTTGCAAAGCTGATTTCACCGCTCTTGTTCTTGCTTATAAGCTCCTTATATGTACCCACGGGAGTTGAGCCCGTTGCGAGACCGAGAACGCAGTCGGGCTTTGACTTTACAAGCTCCGCAATAATTTCGGCTGCTTTTTTTGAAATTTCCTCGTAGTTGTTGCATACTATAAAATTCATTTTAATGCCACCTTACCTCAGAAGATAATGTCTGATTTTTTCATTTTTTGCCATTATATCACATAAAAAACGATTTTGCAAGAGCAAAAACAAAAAAGTACGGACTGTGAAAGAAAACACAGCCCGAAATAAAATCAATATGCAATATAATACTTCGCCCCAACCTCACCGGTCTTTTCATCGGCAATTTTGTCCGCTTTATCAATATCGTATCTCATAAGCTCGTCGGTTTCGTATCTTCCGAATTCACCGTTGGGATACTGAATATACGTGTTGTTTCTCATAACAACCTTGTCGCCCATAGAGAAGCCCACGTGGATAAGCATATCGGTAGCCCTGTCCATAATGTTGTCCTCAATAACGAAATTCTTTGAAGGATTATGCGCAGACCAGCCCTTGATGTGAGCGTTTGCGTGTCCCGGACGGCGCTTTCCGAAGCCGAATCCGGAGAATCTCATAATGTTTCTCGCCATAAGAACGTTCTTCATTGTTGTCTCCGTGTTTTCGGGAGTAAGGCGGGAAAGGAAGTACTCGATGGAGTATACGCAGTTTTCTATAAGATTGTCGCAGTATTCGATATCGAACATTTCAAATTTGTTTGCGTGAGCCTGTACCTGGTGGGTAATGCCCGCATCGTAGCACTCGTAAATCCAGTTGTTGGAAACCGTGTAGTTATGACATCCACCGTAAATTTCAACGCCGTTACCGAATGGCACAACGCTTCCTGCGGGAGTATAATACTGAATACATCCGCCAATCCATCCGATTTCACAGTTTACAACCGTAAGACCGTCGCAGGTGCCCGAGCCGACACCGTGACAGCCCGCAAACTTAATGCAGAGGTTGTCAATTACAACGTTGTTGTTTCTTGCATTTGCAATAAGATTGAATCTGGGTGAAAACTCGATGGAGCTGAATACCTCGGCGGGATTGCCCTTCACACACTTAAGAAATACGTGACCGCCCCTCGGACCGAGATTTGCATTGGGATTTGCGGGGTTGGAGCTTTCAACGATATGATGATGATAATAGTCAAGGTCTTCAACAAGATGCACCGACGGATTGAACTCAACCGAATTATCGGATCTTAATACAAACTTACCGCCGACATACGATGGAATAAGCTTGTTTGCGTACGCCTCTCCGTCGTTAAAGAGAATAAGACCGATATCCGAGGTTTCGTCGGTGTACTTCCATATCATTGCATCCTTGTCAACGAGCTCCCACTTTTCGGGAATTGCGCAGTTTTCCTTGTATGCGTAAATCTTGGGCTTGTCGCCTTCGCCATATGCGGAATATGTAACACCGGGCTTTGTTTTTATCTGACCTCTGAAAAGACCGCCTCTTTCAAAGAACACCGCATCGCCCTCAAGAAGCTCTGCTTCCGATACCTTTTCGTTTGTTCTCCAGGCTGTTTCGGGACTCTTGCCGTCGTTTGCGTCGTCGCCCTTTTCCGAAACATAGTAGGCTGTGCCTGTGTATCTGACTTCGGTTTTCGTACCGAGAATTCTTTCCTTGTATTCCGCGCTTCTTCTGTCAATTTCGGCATAGAGCTCGGGTGTTGCGTATTTAAGCATGATGTTTCTCCTTTTTGTGTTTCCGCTTGTGCGGTTAAGTGAAGTATAAAACATAATGCCGTAAATGTCAATACCTTTTTGAAAAATGTCATAATACAGCTTTGTCTGTTGCAAATCTTTTCCGCAAAGGAATATTTTTGATACATATTTACAACTATTTGATACAATTTTACTATCTTTATTTTTGTATAAAGGCTATAATTCAATAAACCGAGGAGTAAAGCAATACACCGAAAAGCAGGACAAAAATCGGCTATACACATCTGAATGTCGCTTTTTTACGATATCTTACTGTTTTTTTACGAATTGCGAAAAAATCCTTGATTTTGCTCCGATGTTATTATATAATAAAAAATAAGAATATCCCATCCCCACAAGGAGGAAAAATATGGACAACAAGGCAAGAATCGAAGCCTTCCGCTCAAATGCGGTAAGACCCTGCATTGACAGAGAGGTTTTCACTTATCTTTTTTATAAAAATTTCAAAGACAATACAGCAAAAATACACGAGGAAAGATACGGTGAGGCTTTTGCCTATGCCTTTGAAAATCTCCCCACACCCATTTCCGACGGCGAGCTTATCGTAGGCGAAAGAACAAAGCATCTGACAGCCGACGAAAGCCGTGAATGGAATGAAATCTATAAGCCCTTTGCCCTTGAGCACACAAAGACAGTCCGAGGTCAGGATTCCCATATGGCTATAGATTACGACCTTGTTCTTTCAAAGGGTCTTCTCGGAATAATTGATATTATCGACGGACATCTGAGAAGCTGTGACGAGGACAAAAAGCCCTTTTACAACGTCTGCAAAACGGTGCTCCGTGCGGTTATAAAGCATTCTGAAAATTATGCCGCCCACGCAAGAGAGCTTGCCAAAAAGGAAGCGGATGCCGAAAGAAAGGCAGAGCTTCTTGAAATTGCGAGAATATGTGAAAAAGTCCCCGCAAATCCCGCGGAAAGCTTTTATGAGGCTGTTCAGTCGGTGCATTTTATTACACACGCCGTTTCGAACGACCCTTATCGCTTTAATTGTCAACAGTTCCAGCTCGGCCGTCCCGACAGATATCTGTATCCCTATTATAAGAAGGATATCGACGAGGGTAAAATCACAAAGGGATTCGCACAGCTTCTGCTTGACCTTCTCGCAATCCAGATAAATATGAGAGTTCAGCCGGGACTTTCAAGCGGATATATGGTGGGCGGCAAGGACGAAAACGGAAATATCGTAGCCAACGACCTTACCGAAATGTGTATGCAGGTAATTGACGACGTCCGTCTTGTGTATCCTTCCGTAGGACTTTGCACCTGTGACGGAATGCCCGACAGATATCTTCGCAAGGCGTGTGAAATCCTCTCCCACGGCAGAAGTCATCCCGCAATCTTCAATGATGACGTTATCTCCAAGGGACTTATGTCCTACGGAATTCCCGAAAAGGATTCGAGAAATTACATCCACAGCACCTGCGTTGAAATCACTCCCATTGCGTGCTCAAACGTATGGGTTGCATCTCCTTATACCAATATGCCGCAGAAGCTTCTTGATGTCCTCGGCTGTGAATTCGAAAGCTTTGATGCGCTTATCCGTGCATACTTCAACCACCTTTCCGCCCACATAAAGTACAGCTTTGACGAGCAGAACGAAATGAGAAGGGCAAGAGGAAAATTCTCAATGAATCCTCTTCTTTCCTGCCTTGTGAACGACTGCCTTGAAAGAGGCGTTGACATTGAAAGAGGCGGCGGAAGATACAACTGGATTATGCCGAGCTTCGTTGGTGTTCCCAATGTCGTTGACTCTCTTTACGCCATAAAGAAGCTTGTATTCGACGACAATGAAATGACAATGCGTGAATACAAGAAAATCCTTGACGAAAACTTCAAGGACAACGAGGAGCTCCGCAGAAGAATCCTCGACAAATTCCCCAAGTACGGCAATGACAACGACGAGGTTGACGGCTACTTCGAGCTTGTCAAGAATTTCATCGTAAACGAATGTAAAAAGCATATTCCCGTATTCTCAAACGGCAGACTTGTGCCAAGTGTATTCTGCTGGGTAATGCACGAGCGCTTCGGCAGAGACACGGGAGCAACTCCCGACGGAAGAGTTGCGGGCTTCCCGCTTGCGGACGGCTCGGGCCCCTGTCAGGGAAGAGAAGCATGCGGACCTACGGCATCCATCCTTTCCTCCACAAAGTGGTCACACGCGGAAATGATAGGTGGTGTTGCGGTTAACATGAAGTTCTCAAAGCAGAGCTTCACATCATCCTCCTTTGACAATATGCTCGCCATAATCAAAACCTTCATTCAGCGAGGCGGCTTTGAAATGCAGATAAACGTTACCGACAAGGAAATTCTCGAAAAGGCAAGAGCAAATCCCGAGCAGTACCGTGACCTTGTAGTCCGCATAGGAGGCTACAGTGATTACTTTACCAATATCTCACCTCAGATGCAGGCGGAGGTAATTATGAGAACGGAACACGGAATATAAATCCGATATAATCCTGATATAACTTAATATAATCCGAATGAAAATTGCGTTGCTTTGGCAAAAAGTAACGCAATTTTTTTGTTGACTTTTGATGTTCTGTGTGCTAAAATAAATAACCGTACTGAAGCATATCGGAACTATATTGTAATTATCGGAGAACAAAATGAAAAACTACAAGCTCATAGCCTGCGACCTTGACGGCACTCTGGTCGGCAGTGACCTTAACATATGCGAAAAAAACCAAAAAGCCCTTACCGAATTTGCAAAAATGGGCGTACACTTTGTCCCCTGCACGGGAAGAACGCTTTCCGAAATGGAAAATGTAGTGAATAACGACGACATCCGCTACTACATCTATTCCAACGGTGCGGCAATATGGGACAAAAGGACGGACGAAAAGGTGCTTATGTGCCTCTCAAAGGAGGAGTCAAACAGAATCCTTGATATCGTACTGTCGGTTGACAGCTATACGGTAATCCACCACGACGGCAAAACCTACATAGACGAGGCCATCGTGGAGGGCGGTAAGGAAAAATACAATCTCTCCTACAATGTGGACGAGCTTGTAAAGACATACGCCAACAGAATAGCGGACTTCCGCGGACTTTCGTACTCTATGGATAACATCGAAAGTATGTCGGTCTTCTTTATGAACGAGGAGGACAACGAAAAATGTGCAGAAGCTCTTTCAAGGCTTGAGAATGTCCTTGTGGTCAAGGGCTGGGATTGTAATATAGAAATCTTCTCATCTGCGGCAAGTAAAGGCAAAGCCCTTGAAAAAATCGCAGAAATGCTCGGAATCGACATATCCGAAACAATAACGATAGGGGACAGCGACAACGACAGAAGCATGACTCTTGTTTCCGGACTCGGACTTGCGGCATCAAATGCGGTGGAATCTCTGAAGAATGTAGCCGACGAGATAATCTGCTCCAACGACGAGGGCGTGGCGGATTATGTTCTCAGACACTATTTTGGTTAATATATATAAAAAAGTATTGCTTCCGGTGTGGTATTTCGCCATATCGGGAGTTCTTTTTTTGCTGTTTGCTATTGCAGAAAAGCTTGCTTTGTGATATAATAATTGAAATAAAATGGTATAATTGTAATTTTATAGACAGCATTGAAAGAAAAATGCTCGCAAGGATACCGTTGTGACTGTTACAGACTTTAAACAAAATGTATTCAATTTGTAACGATTTTGCTTTATCTATTGACTTTACCACTTTAGCGTGCTAAAATGCTAATACAATAAAACATAAGTGATACGATAAAATGCAGTACCCTTGGTACAAAGCATAAATTATATCCCGAAAGGAAACGCTATGAACATAGATTATTCCGTTCTCAAAAACGACGAAAAAGCAATCTTCGGTCTGCGCTCCATTTACCGCAGATACGGCTACTCACAGTACAAGATGAGTAAGTTTGAAGAATACGACCTTTACGTAAGAAACAAGGACTTCCTCGTATCCGACAACATCATTACCTTCACCGACACCAACGGAAAGCTCCTCGCCTTAAAGCCCGACGTTACACTTTCCATCATCAAAAACGGCAAGGATATCCCCGGTGTTATCGAAAAGGTTTACTATAACGAAAACGTATACAGAGTTTCCAAGGGAAGCCATCAGTTCAAGGAAATTATGCAGGTCGGTCTTGAATGCATAGGTGATATCGATTCCTACTGCGTTTACGAGGTGCTTACTCTTGCCGCAGAAAGCCTTGCAAGCATTTCCGACTCCTGCGTTATTGATATTTCCCACCTCGGAATCCTTTCGGATATTCTCGCATCCCTCGGAGTTTCCCACGAGGCTGAAAAGAAGATTGTCAAGTGCATCGGCGAAAAGTCCTTGCACGATATTTCCGCAATCTGCAAGAGTGAGGGCGCAAACGAGGACAGCGTAAAGAAGCTTCTTGAGGTTGTGGGCACATACGGAAGCATCTCCGAGTGTCTCCCGAAGCTCTCCGCAATTCTCGGCGAAAACGAAAATATGAAGGAGCTCTCGGATATCGCAACCGCACTTTCCAAAACACAGTTTGCGGATAAGTTCAGAATCGATTTCTCTGTTATCGGCGATATGAGCTACTACAACGGAATAGTATTCAAGGGCTTTGTTGACGGTATTCCCAACGGTATTCTTTCAGGCGGAAGATACGACAGACTTATGAGCAAGATGGGCAGAAAGAGCGGAGCAATCGGCTTTGCGGTATATCTCGATATGCTTGAACGCCTTTCCGACGATATGAGCGAATACGACGTTGACGCACTTGTCCTTTATGACGACACAACGGATATGAACGCACTTTGCGACGCATTGAAGCTCTTCTCGGCAAACGGACAGAGCGTACTCGCACAGAAGGCGATTCCCGAAAACATCAAGTACAGACAGCTTCTGAAAATCAAGGAGAGGGGAGTGGAGATTCTTGAAAACAATGCTTAATATTGCGCTTCCCAAAGGAAGACTTGGCGAAAAGGTTTACGCCATGTTTGAAAACGCAGGACTCGAATGTCCCGCAATCCACGATCCTGGCAGAAAGCTTATATTCGAAAACGAGGAAAAGGGCGTAAGATACTTCTGGGTAAAGCCCTCCGACGTTGCAATCTATGTTGAAAGAGGCGCGGCAGACATCGGCGTTGCAGGCAAGGACATCCTCCTTGAATACGAGCCGGACATATATGAGCTTCTCGACCTTGACATCGGCAAATGCAGAATGGCGGTAGCCGCAAAGAACGACTTCCGTGACAATCCCCAGAAAACACTCCGAGTAGCAACAAAGTTTGCAAACTGCGCAAGAAACTACTACTCGGGTCTCGGCAGAGAAATAGACATAATCCACCTCAACGGCTCAATAGAAATCGCTCCCATCCTCGACCTTTCCGATGTTATCGTCGATATAGTCGAAACGGGCAGCACACTCAAGGAAAACAACCTTCGCGTATTCGAAGAAATCTTCCCCATAAGCGCAAGACTCATTGCCAACAAAACAAGCTTCAAATTCAAAAACGACAGAATCGAAGATGCGGCGAGGAAGCTTGCGGGCGAGGTTGAGAAAAACTCGAAGAAATCCTGACGGAGAAGGGGAAAAATAATGCATAATGCATAATGCATAATTGAGGATGATTTGCTTTGCAAATCTTCATTGGATTAAAAAATAATTGTGCTGATATGAGTCATATATTTTATGATTAAATAATTTTTGATTTATAATTACAGCAATCAAAAAATATT
>JAFYPA010000101.1 GCA_017560085.1 Clostridia bacterium | reverse complement strand
TCCAGCGGACGGTCAAACTCTCTCGGCTGCATCAGTTCTTCCTTTTTCCGCCTTTTCTCTTCCTCGCTTTCCATATCGGGGAACAGCGACATTGTACCGTCTTGAGATACGGCAACGGGAATTTCAACGGTGTCCGTAACCTCATCCGTAACCTTTTCTGTTGGTATCGATGTTTCCGTTCTTACTTCAACGGCAGGTGCTTCCATCTGCTTCTTCTCCGCTTCCCAACGAGCCTGAGCCTTTGCCCGAAGTTCCTTGCGTTGTTCGGGTGTCAAGTCCATCATCATCTCATAGAATCCGTTGATAGGCGGGTTGTCCTCCCAATTGATGGTTGCATAGATATCATCGGGGTCTGCTTCTTTGGGGGCATTCTCCGCTTTTGGCTCTGCCTTCGACTCTTGAACAGGAGGCTTTTCAACCTTTTGGGGTTCTTCTTTGGTAGTGGGTGGAACATCAAATAGGCTTGGCTGTATCGGTTTGCTCTTGCCTTTCTTTCCACCTTTGGCACTCTTGATTTTCTGCCCGGTTTCAGCCGCTCTTCGTTCCTCTTCGGTGAAGTTGAAAAGGTCATATAGGCTCATAACAGGAGCATTCGATGAAATTACTCCCGTATCGGTGTCAATTACTTTCTTTTCTTCGGCTGGTTTCTCTACGGGTTTAGGTTGCTCAACGACTGATTGCTGAGTTACCTTTGCTACCTCCACTTTCGGACTTTCCACCTTAACAGGCTCACTCTTTACCGTTTGTACAGTAGCCGAAACATAGCGTCCCATATCCATACGGTTACGGAAGTCCTCGCTGAGCATACTACGCAAATCATCGGCTATGCCCCGTACACCTCCTTCGTGATGGTACACAAAGGCTGGCTTCCCGTAAGGGTCGGTATCTACCTTATGGGAAGTATGGACAATCCTTTCGGGATGTTCCGCAAGATAGCGGTTTATGCCTATGCCATCCTTGACGGTAGTCTGCGTGAAGATCTTGTCCGCTTCACTCAGTTGCTCCTTACGCTCATTCTTCTGGAGAATGATAAGGTCGCTTCCGACTTCCGTATTGGCTTCGTTCACGAACAGATTGTTCGGCAAGCGGATGGCAGAAACAAGGTCTGCCTGTTTCATCATCATAAAACGGGTACTGCTGCTTGCCTCCGAGTTCAACACACCCTGCGAGGTGATGAACGCCACGATTCCGCCGTCACGCACGGCATCCAGTCCTTTCAGGAAGAAATAGTTGTGTATATGCTTTGCCGACTGCTTACGGAGAGGATTTCCGAAAGCAAAGGTCGGGTCAAACACGGCAATATCTCCGAAAGGGATGTTGGACATCGCCACATCGAAACGGTTAAGGAAAGGTTTCTCTATCTTCTCAAAACCCTCTATGCGTACCTTCTTGTCGGGATAGAGGTGTTTCAACAGCTTGCCTGTAAGCAAATCCTTTTCAAATGCCATTATATCGGCATCGGGATTGTGCTTGACAAGCGAATCCACGAACGCACCGCGTCCGGCAGAGGGCTCGAGCAGCATCTTCGGCCGTATGCCGTGACTGTGCAATACCTCCGCCAATACATCGGTAATCTCTTTCGGTGTGTAGAATGCCGTAAGTATGGATGCTTTCAGTGAGTCCACATAGCGTTTATACTCCGTATCGTCCTTGCTGTTATCACGGATGAGTTTATGAAGTTCAACGGTGGGTGCAAACAAATCGAGGTCGGATTTCGCCCAATGGACGGCATCCGTCAAGTCCTTGGCCGGATTCAGGATACACTTCAAGCCACCGAAACCGCAATATTTCTCCAATACTGCACGCTCTTCGGGTGTGGGTGTACGCTGTTCCCTGTCAAGGGTGAATACCGTGCTTATCGCCTCGATATTGTCACGCAACTTCGCCTTGCGGTTAAATGCCATACTCTTCGAGGTAGAGGATTACGGCACCTGTCAGTTCCGAATAGAGCAGGTCGTATTCGGGAGATTGGGCGAAGAAATCATCTGTCAGGTCGTAGATGGAAAACACATTGTCAATGAGTGGAAGCAACTTCTCGGCAAAGGCAGCACGCTTGGTTTCCGGCACTTCACGGTCAAATTCCCTTTCGAGCATATCCATCAGCAGGGTGTACTTCGGATAATGGAATCCTCGCACAAGGTCTGCCATAGCCAGCTCCTGCGCCCCGTCAGCGGAATAGCCTTCACGGCGTGCCTGTTCATAGACTTCTACGGCACGGTCGGCACGGGATTGTACGAAGGACAAATTCTTTGCCTCTACAAAACGATGTTCCTTGAGATAGTTCAGAAGATAGAGTCCATAATAGGACAGTTCTGTTTCTTGAATGGTTTTCTTGTTCATATTACTTTGGATTTAGTGGTATATGGAATAGGGATAGAATGGATAAGGAAGAAAAAAGGCACCCGGTATCCCTCCGAGTGCCACCACTAAATCCATTGTAAAAAAGAAGTATTCCGTAAAGAAAAACCAATTGAACAATGAATCAGTGGCAAAGGTACTCTTTATTTTTTCCTTATGAAAGAATCATCATCCTTTTTTACTTCGGGAAGATGAATTGGGTATTGAAATCGCTGTCAAAGGCAACGATGGCACTGAATTTCTTACCCTGCTTGCTCTTGAAACCTTTAAGGACTCCTGTCTTGCCTTGTGTCAGCAGTTCCTTTATCTCATCATCGGTAAGGTCTCTTCCCGC
>JAFYPA010000100.1 GCA_017560085.1 Clostridia bacterium | reverse complement strand
TAGTGAAGAGTGAATAGTGAAGAGTGAATAGTGAAGAGTTGATGTTGAAGCGGAGTTTGCAAGCAAACTCCATGGAAAATCTTTGATTTTCCGCAGCTTCGCTTTCTTTAATTTGGATTTTAATTGTTTTATCCGAAATTCAACGCATTCACTCAAGAATTTGCACTCTGCAATTTTAAATCAAATGTATTTTTAGTGAATAGTGAAGAGTGAATAGTGAAGAGTTGATGTAGAAAGCTTCGCTTTCTTCAATTTGGATTTTAATTGTTTTATCCGAAATTCAACGCATTCACTCAAGAATTTGCACTCTGTAATTTTAAATCAAATGAAAATTTGCGCAGCAAATTAACCTGAACTATTCACTATTCACTATTCACCTTTCACTCTTCAATAATCCAATCCTGTCTCATCCATTATTCCTATACTGTGCCGGCGTGCAACCGACCTTCTCACGGAATCGCTTTATAAAATAGCAGGAATTCTCAAATCCGCACATAAGACCTATGTCCGATATGTTTTCACTGCTTATTTTAAGAAACCTCTTCGCCTTTGAAATGCGTATTCTGAAAAGGTCATCCATAACCGTCACACCCTTTTCGGACTTGTATACCCTGCAAAGAGTGTACTTGTCCGTGCAAAGCTCGTGTGCTATATCGTCAAGAGACAACGGCTCGGAATATCTTCGCTCCAGAATGTCAAGCACCCTGTCGGAAACGCTTGTGCTCTGTGACAGTACTTTCATAAAAAAGTCTGTAATAAAGCTGTACCCCGCCGCAGAGCGCGATACAATATTACTTTTTCCGTTGGCGAAGTTGAGAAGATGCCTTGCCTCATTTGTCATATTGTCGGGCGTGCAGAAGCGAAGCACATCACCTATGCCGATAAAGTCAAGCATCGGGCTGTCCATCGTGAAGGTCAGCCACATTGTGGAAAAATCCTCACCGTGATAGCTGTGCGGAATAAGTGCACGGGTGAATATCCCTTCGCCCTTCTCGAGAGTAAAGGTCCTTCCGTCTGCGGTAAAGCTTCCGCTTCCCTCCGTCACCCATATAAGGTGATGAAATCCGAATCCGTCGGGACGGTTTATCGGAAGCTGAGGCGTGCTCTCCCCGAGTGTCTGAATTACAAAGGGCAGACTTTTTACGGCGTTTTTGTTAATTTCAGCGAACATAATGCAATATCCTTATATTTTTATCAAATATTTTCTCTTGAAATTCGATTGTGTATGCAATATAATTATATCATACAGAACAGCATTTGTAAAGTATAAATTTATAAAATACGAAAGGAACTAAAGAAAATGGAAAAGGTAAGACTCGGACTTATAGGCTGCGGAGGCAGAATGGGTGCACACACTTCAAAATTCGACCAGATTCCCGAAATCGAGGTTGTAGCGGTTGCAGACCCCATCGAGGAAAGAAGAAACGCCGTGGCAAAGCAATTCGGATGTAAGGCAATATACAAAAATCACACAGAGCTTCTTGACAACGCAAAGGGCAACATCGACGCCCTCATCATAGCCGTTGACCCGACAGCCCACGACGATATGGAGCTTCGTGCGGCAGAAATGGGAATTCCCTTCCTTGTGGAAAAGCCGATGTCTGTTGACCTTGAGCTTTGTGAAAGGGTACTTAAGGCAGTAAAGGAAAAGAACCTCATCACAGCGGTAGGCTTCCAGGACAGATATCAGGACCTTACCGATATTATGATGGAGAAAATCAAGACCCACAGACCCGGCGGACTTGTATACGGCTCCTGGATAGGCGGTATTCCCGGTGTATGGTGGTGGCAGAAGAAGGAGTACTGTGCAGGTCAGCTTGTTGAGCAGAACATCCACCTTCTCGATATGCTCCGCTATTTCTACGGCGAGCCTCTTTCCGTATACGCAACAGCAACAACGGGAATGATTACCGCAGGCGTTGACTGCTCACCCGAATACGACACAGACGACCACTCAACAGCGGTATTACGCTTTGAAAACAACGTAACCGCAACACTCGTAAGCGGATGCTATGTAAAGCCGAAAACAGGCGCAAACCCCAGAAAGGGACTTTACATTTCCATGGATGACATTGTTATCGACTACAGACTCAGAAATAACCTCATCCTCTTCGAAAACGGCATAACAACCGATATTCCGAGAAAAGCAGACCAGGTTCTCGAGCTCAATAAGGCATTCATCCACGCCGTAATGACAGGCGACAGATCAGTTATCCGCTCCGACTACGATGACGCAATGAAGACACTCCGTCTTGCCTTTGCGGCTAATAAGTCTATGGAAACCGGCGAGGTTATTCACTTTAATAAATAAAACCGAGGGTAAGTGTCCATGTACAGAATGTATGTTAACGGCAGGGAAGAGACTCTTACAGAGATACGGGTATCAAAGCATCCGATAAACCGCACCTGGCCGGGACATCAGAGAGATATATCACAGTCGGAAGTAGCATATATGGCAATTCTTTTCGGCGGATGCGAAAGAGAAATAAAAATAGAAGCCGAAAGTACCCCGACAAGTGCCGTAATCCGTCCACTGTCAAAGGGAATAAAGGCAAGGATTTGCGGTAATATCATTTCCTTCACACTTCCCGCATACGGAAAATTTTCCGTCGAAATAGACGGCAGACACAATAATATACACATTTTCTGCCAGAAAAACGACTTTGCCGATACAAGCCGAAAAGCAACCTACAGCTTTGAAAAGGGCGAGCACCATACGGGACTTGTAAAGCTTCACTCAAACGAAAGTGTGTATATCGCAAGGGGCGCAGTTGTCCACGGCTCATTCTATGCCTGCGATGCGGAAAACATAGAAATTTACGGCGGTGGTGTTCTTTGCTCCGATTGGGAAGACAGAAAGGAAAAGCACGGTGATATCGGCTGGGATAACGAAAACAGCTTTTCCCCCGAGTTTGTCCACACCTACGGCGGTATAAGAACCTACAGATGTAACAATATTTCCGTCAGGGGAATCACCGTAACCGATACAGCAAGCTATGCCGTAAGCTTTTTTGCGGGTAGAAATATCAGAATCGACGATGTAAACGTAACGGGACTGTGGAAATACAACTGCGACGGAATAGATTTTATAAATTGCAGTGATATTTACGTTAAGGATACGTTTATACGTTCCTTCGACGACTCAATGTGTATGAAGGGCTTTACCGCATTTTCGGATAAAAACACAGAGAATGCGATTGTCGAAAGCTCCGTGTTCTGGTGCGATTGGGGCAAAAATCTCGACATAGGACTTGCCACAGCGGCAAAGGAAATTCACAATATCACCTGGCGTAACTGCGATATTATACATAATTCGGGCTCGTGCCTGACAATATCCAACGGAATGTGGGCAGATGTCCACGATGTACTTTTCGATGATATAAGAATCGAATACGCCAACGATACCGAGCCGTCACAGATGCAGACCGAGGAAAATCAGCAGTATATACCCGACGGAGCAACAGCCGTTCCCCGCCTTATCACAATTCAGGACACAAGAAGAAATTGGCAGGGGAATATATCCTACGACGATGAGCGTACCAAAATCAGAAATATCCTTTTCAACAACATAAGCGTTTATCTTGACGAGGGTATCACCGAGCTTCCCAAAATCGGTATTTTCAAAACAACAGCACCGTCTGTCCTTGACAATATCAGAATTGAGAATCTGTATATAAACGGAAAGAAAACAGACCCCAAAGAATTAACCATATCATAAAATACAAATTGCCGCCACACGGCGACAGAACGGAGGAACTATGAAATTATGCGTTGCAATCCCTTGCTTCTTTAAAAACGTTGACTTCTGCGAAGCAATAAGAAAATGCAAGGAGCTCGGCTTTGAATTTGTCGAAACCTACAAGTGGAAGGATTTAGACCTTGCCGAGGTAAGAAAAACCCTTGACGAAACAGGCGTTACGCTTTTGAGTATGTGCACAACCGAGTTCAACCTCACAAATCCCGAAATGCGTGAAAAGTGGCTTGACGGTCTTCGTGAAACCTGCGAGGCGGCAGAAAAGCTCGGCGTAAAGAAGCTCATCACACAGGTAGGTCAGGACACGGGTGAGCCCCGCGAGCTTCAGCACAAGTCCATAGTGGACGGTCTTCGTGCAGGTGCGGAAATACTCGAAAAGTACGACATCACAATTATGATTGAGCCTCTCAATACATACGTAAATCACCCGGGATACTATCTCTGGTCGGCAGTTGAAGGCTTTGATATCATAAGAGAAGTAAACCACAAGAACGTAAAGCTTATCTTCGACATCTACCATCAGCAGGTAATGGAGGGCAACATCATTCCCAATGTTACCAAGAACCTCGATTGCATTGCCCACCTCCACGGTGCGGGACACCCCGGCAGACACGAAATGCAGTCAGGCGAGAGCGATTACAAGAACATCATCGCCGCAATAGACAACGCAGGCTACACGGGCTGTCTCGGTCTTGAATACGGACCGCTTATGGACCCGATTGAAAGCCTTAAGACAGCAAAGGAAATTTACGGTTAAAATCCAAATCAGGGCATAGGAGAATAAATTATGCTTAAATTTGCCTTTATCGGAGCGGGAAGCCTCCAGTTCACCAGCAGCTGTGTAAGAGACCTTCTGACATTCCCCGCCTTTGAGGAGTGCGAGTTTGCTCTTATGGATATAAACGAAAGCAACCTCAAAAGCATAACAAGGGTTGTCGAAAGAATAGTTTCCGAAATGGGAAAAACAAGGTGTAAAATTACGCCCACGATGAGCAGAGCCGATGCACTTAAAGGTGCCGACGCCGTTCTCTGTACCGTTTTCAACGGAGATATCGACATATGGGAGCACGAAATTCTCATTCCGAAGAAGTACGGAATTGACATAAACATCGGTGATACAAGAAGCGTTTCGGGTATCTTTCGAGCACTGCGAAACATCCCGCTTATGCTGGATATCTGCCGTGATATAGAAAAATACTGCCCGAATGCGGTATTCCTTAATTACACAAACCCGATGGCAATGCTGTGCGGAGCAATGCAGAAGCACGCAAGCGTCGAGGTTACGGGACTTTGCCACAGTGTGCAGGGTACGGCAAAAATGCTTGCCGGATGGCTGAATGTTCCCTATGATGAGCTTGACTATCTGTGCCTTGGCGTAAACCATCAGGCGTTCTACACAAAGCTTTCCCATAAGGGCAAGGACTTGTACCCCGAACTTCGCAGACTCATAACGGAAAGCGAGGAAATGTTCAACAAGGAGCAGGTACGAAACGAGATGTTCTTAAAGCTCGGCTATTATGTTACCGAATCCAGCGGACACAATTCCGAGTATAACCAGTGGTTCAGAAAACGCCCCGACCTTATTGAAAAATACTGTACGGACAAAAACTCAAACTGGAATCCGGGCGAGTTTGCAATGTCTCTTACGGGCAGAACGGAAAGAAGAAAAAATCCTCAGAAGCAGTACGATGAATGGATGGAAAAGGAATTCAACCACACAAAGAGCGAGGAATATGCCGCCGATATCTTCAACGCAAGACTGGGAGACGGCAAGCCCTTCATCTTCAACGGAAATGTTCTGAATAACGGCTCTATCCCGAATCTCCCCTCCGATGCCTGCGTGGAGGTTCCCGTCGTTGCGGACAGAATGGGATTTAAAACAACAATCGCAGGTCCGCTTCCCGACCATATTGCAATTCTTGTAAATACCACCGCAAGAATAGAAAGCCTTGTAATTGATGCGGCAATGAAAAAGAGCCGTGAAATGGTGTACCACGCAGTATATATGGACCCTCTTTCCTCGGCTGTCTGCTCAATGGACGAAATAAAAAATATGTGCGACGAAATCTTCGAAAAGAATACGGATTTCCTCGGTGACTACAAATAAAATCAAAGCGCAGGGACGACTCCAACAACGGACGCCCCTGCAAATTTTTTATCTTTTACTTTTCGTGTTTCCTTTAGCGGAAAAGGACTTCCCGAGCCTTGATTTTCTTATCGGCACATCATCGAACATTTCGGAAAGACTGTCCGCCTCATCCTCCGACATCGGCATATTTATACCGTAGCCAGTGTACTCGTTTGCACTTGCAATCGGATTTGTCAGAAAAGCATCCTCGCTCGGGTGCTTTTTATTGCTTTTATCTGTCATAATCACAGCTCCTTTCACCTTTGCTACAGTATATTCTGCCCGATGAAAAAATGATTATGATTTGAAAAAACAAGCAAATTATTTTTTTCTGAACGCCTTCGGAGTCGTGCCCTTTATAGCCTTGAAGGTCTTAATAAAATAACTGAGGTCGGACAAACCGCAGGAAAACGCAATGTCCGTAATGCTCATATCCGTGGACAGAAGAAGCCTTGCCGCTCTGTCGCATCTGTAGGAGTTTATATACTCAAAGGGACTCTGTCGTGTCATTTCACGGAAGAACGCACAGAAATACTTCGGCGACATATCCGCAATTCCCGCAAGCTCCTCAAGAGTAAGCCTTGTGTCATAGCCTTGCGCGATATGATAAAGCACCTTCTTGAGTCGCACAACGTTCTTCTCGCTCTGCACGGTAGGACTGTGCTCGGGAGAGAAGAATTTTCCCGCAGTCACAATCTCCCCGAAAAGCGAATATATGCATCCTGTAACCGTGTACTTCTTGCCCGGATTATCCTTCTCGTCAAGAGCGCATATAAGGGAATCAAAGGCATTGCATACACTTTTTTCCTCTGCGGGAAAATATTCGTTTATGGAAAGAGTACCTCCGAGAAAGCTTGAAAGGGGAGAGCTCTCCTCCGAAAACGCCGACAGAAACGCCGAGGCATCGAAAACCACACAGTCGTATACGCATTCCTCGGGAATGGCACCGTGTACTGTCTCACTGTTTACGAAAATGCAGTCGCCCGGATTCATTATGTAAATATTGCTGTTAAGCTTTACGGAAAGCTTTCCGCTTCTCACCCGTATCAGCTCGTTTTCCCTGTGCCAGTGCGAGGTCATCTCGTACCTTGCATGGGTGTAGTCTATTTTGTACAATTCTATCGGAAAGCCCGCCGTACCTCTTTGTTTAAGTTCGTTAAAGCTCATTTTTCACCCTTATTATGTGCAAACACACTCAAAATCTGAAAATAATTATACTTTTTGATATTATACTACAAGAAGTTATCATCTGTCAAGTATATAATTATACTGACAAAGGAAAATATATTTTTTGCTTTAATAATAAACATCCCGAAAGGAAGGTAACGGAAAATGGCAAAATCAAGACTTATCGGCGATTATCCCGTAATCGGAATAAGACCCACAATCGACGGAAGAAGAGGACCTCTCAAGGTGCGTGAATCCCTTGAGGAGCAGACAATGAATATGGCAAAGAGCGCCGCAAAGCTCTTTGAGGAAAATCTCAAGTACTCCAACGGCGAGCCCGTAAAGGTAGTCATCGCCGACACTACTATCGGTCGTGTAGCAGAGGCTGCGGCGTGTGCTGCAAAGTTCAAGAAGGAGGGCGTTGATATCACTCTCACAGTAACTCCCTGCTGGTGCTACGGCTCGGAAACAATGGATATGGACCCTATGACAATCAAGGGCGTATGGGGCTTTAACGGAACGGAAAGACCGGGCGCTGTATACCTCGCATCCGTTCTCGCATCCCACGCACAAAAAGGACTTCCCGCATTCGGTATCTACGGTCACGATGTTCAGGACGCAGATGCTACGGAAATTCCCTGCGACGTTAAGGAAAAGCTCCTCCGCTTCGGCAGAGCGGCAGTTGCGGCGGCTACAATGAGAGGCAAGTCCTACCTCCAGATAGGCTCTATCTGTATGGGTATCGGCGGCTCCATCATCTCCACAGAGCTCTTTGAGGAATATCTCGGTATGCGTGTTGAATCTGTAGACGAGGTTGAAGTAATCAGAAGAATGACAGAGGGCATCTACGACGAGGCTGAATTCAAGAAGGCACTTAAGTGGGCTAAGGAAAAGTGTAATATCGGCTTTGACAAGAACCCCGAGGATATGCAGAGAACAGACAAAGAAAAGGAAGAGCAGTTCGAGTTCGTTGTAAAGATGATGTGCATCATCAAGGACCTCTTCAACGGCAACGAAAACCTTCCCGAGGGCTGTGAAGAGGAAAGCGTAGGCCACAATGCAATCGCAGGTGGCTTCCAGGGTCAGAGACAGTGGACAGACTTCTATCCCAACTGTGACTTCCCCGAAGCAATGCTCAATACATCCTTCGACTGGAACGGCGCAAGAGAGCCTTATATCCTCGCAACGGAAAACGACACACTCAATGCTATCTGTATGCTCTTCGGTAAGCTTCTTACAAACAGACCCCAGATGTTCGCCGATGTTCGTACATACTGGAGCGGTGATGCCGTAAAGAAGGCGGCAAATTATGAAATCACAGGTATCGCAAAGGAATCCGACGGCTTTATCCACCTTATCAATTCAGGTGCGTGCTGTCTCGATGCCTGCGGTGAGGTGCTTGACGAAAACGGCAAAGGCACAATGAAGTGCTGGTACGATATGACAGAGGCTGACTGCGACACGGTTATGAAGGCAACCACCTGGAATATGGCAGACCTCGGCTACTTCAGAGGCGGCGGCTTCTCCTCAAGATTCCTTACAAGAGCTGAAATGCCCTGCACAATGATCCGTCTTAATATGGTAAAGGGACTCGGCCCCGTTATGCAGATTGCAGAGGGCTGGACTGTAAATCTCCCCGATGAGGTTTCCGATATCCTCTGGAAGAGAACAGACTACACCTGGCCCTGCACATGGTTCGCTCCCAGAGTTACGGGCGAGGGCGCATTCAAGACAGCATACGACGTAATGAATAACTGGGGTGCAAACCACGGTGCAATCTCCTACGGTCACATCGGTGCGGATATCATCACACTCTGCTCCATCCTCAGAATTCCCGTATGTATGCACAATGTACCCGAGGAAAAAATCTTCAGACCTGCCGCTTGGAACGCATTCGGTATGGATAAGGAAGGTCAGGACTACAGAGCCTGCGCGGCTTACGGTCCTATGTATAAGAATATCAGAGGCTAAAAGTAATATGGCGGATGCGGATTTTCCCGTGTCCGTCTTTTTTTGTAAAACAAAACGGAGAACGCCACAGCTGACGGTCTCCGTGCTTTTATTCATTCGGTGTAATCCTGAAATCTTTTCATATATTGCTTCGGAGTCATGGAATAATGCTTTTTGAAAACCGAAATAAAATGAGAAGAATCCGCAAATCCGCAAAGATAGCACACCTGAGCTATGGGATGACTTTTCAGAAGAAGTGCGGACTTTATTATTCTGTACTCTGTAAGATAAGCGTGAACCCCCATCCCGACCTCGTGCTTGAATATCCTTGAAAGATAGGAAGCACTGACACCAAGCCTTCCCGCAAGGCACTCAAGAGTTATACCGCTTCCGAAATTCTCCTCAATATACCGTATAGCCCTTTTTGTGACGGGGGAGATGTGTCCCGTAGGTACTGCAGTATCCTTGCCGTAAAGCTCGCACAATTTTGAAATCAGCTCTACACACTTGGCAAAGGCAACGGGCATATCCTCATTTTCAATTGCCGACTCTATTGCAAAGCAAAGGTCAACGAAGCTGTTTATATTCCGCTCGGACGGCTTTGCAAAGGACAGATTCCCCTCGGCAAGAAGAAGTAGCTTTTTCATAAGCATATCCCCGCACGGAAGAGCATCGAAGGCCCTTCTTCCGATGTCCAGCTGAAAATAATTTATATGCATGGGACTTGCAATGTGACCGCTGTGAATTTTGTTCGGTGCAAGAAGGCAAACGTCCCCGAAGGTAGGTGTGTAAGCCTTGCCGTCAACAAAAACGGAGAAGGCACCCTCCATAAAAATGTTTATCTTGAAGCCGTCAAGACAGATGAGCCTTTCCTTCTTCCACTGCTCCCTTACCGCATTTTCGTCAATGTGGCAGAATTCAACCATAAGGTCGGAGTCATCTGCTTTTACAATAGGGTAGTGGTACAGCATATAAATCACCTCGCAGATTGTAATTTCAGTTCGTAATTTTTATATTTATGCTCCGAATTTGCTATAAATTACCGCATAATATAATTATAATATACTACAGAACAACAAAAAAGTCAAGGAGAAATATTATGCCCTATACTCCCTTTGAAATAACGGACAGAATCAGAAGCGTCCGTGAAAAATATCTGACTATGACCGTCCCCGTTGAAACAAACGCCTACGCCCCGAAAAAATACAAAAACCTCGGCACGGGCGACAGATGGCTTACCCTCGGTTATCTTCGCGGCTGGACGGAAAACCGCAACGCCGCCACAACGATCCTTCGTGCATCATACGCCGAAGCCCGTGAGCTCTGTGACTCACAGCCGCAGATTTTCGACGACGAGCTTCTTGTCGGACACCTCTACCTTCCCGAATACACAGACGAAGAGCAGGCAGAATACGACAGACTCTACGAGGGCTTTGCCGCCACGGGAAGCACGTTGGAGAGCAGGCTTGCGAGAAAATGCCATATCTGCCTCGACTTCGAAAAGCTTATTAAAAAGGGCATACGCGGAATCCTTGACGAAATACAGAAAAACACAAAGAAGCTTGACATCTTCGGCAGAGATATCTATCCCGATTTCGAAGGCGTAAAAAAAGCCGAGTTCTACGAATGCGTAAAAATCGAGCTTGAAGCCGTGCTTGACCTTGCAAAAAGATACTCGGAAAAAGCACTTGAAATGTCAAAGCTGTGCGACGAGCCGAGAAAATCCGAGCTTGTAAAAATCTCCGGAATAATGTCAAAAGTCCCCGAATATCCCGCCGAAACCTTCTACGAGGCAATCCAGAGCGTTCAGTTCTTCCTGTCAACCCTTTTCGGACTTTACCCGCTTGGCAGACCCGATAAATATCTTTACGAATACTACGAAAAGGACATAAAGAACGGCAGACTCACAAGGGAATTCGCTCAGGAGCTTGTGGATAATTTCTGCCTCTATGTTTCCGACAGAGTGTTCACAAGAGCCGCCTGCGGATTTATTGTCGGCGGACGAAATGCGGACGGAAGCCTTGTGGAAAACGACCTCACATATATGTTCCTCACAGCACTCGACCACATAAAGCTTCCCGACCCCAACGGAGCTCTTGCGGTAAATAAAAAGACAAGCGACGATATCCTTATGTACGCCTCCGAAATCCTTTCAAGAGGCACAACCCATCCCGCATTTTACAACGACGAGGCAATAGTCGATTCCTTTACCCAAAACTATAATTGCCCCTTCGAGGACGCCGTGGACTTTATCCATTCCACCTGTGCCGAAATGACAATCGCGGGCAAATCCAAGGGTTATACTACCGCTTTTCAGATAGACCTCCCGAGGCTTCTTTGGAATACCGTCAAGGAAAATCCCGATGCAACGGACATAGATCAAATTCTGAATGCATTTTCCGATATGCTCTTCAAAGCGGCAAGAAATCACGCCCATAACTACAGCCTGCGTATGCTTGAAGCCTCAAGAATCGGCAACGGCCCTATGCGAATCTGCGCTCTTATTGACGACTGCATCGCAAAGGGAAAAAGCATATACGACGGCGGCGAGCGTTACACCTTCATTCAGCCGATTTTCATAGGCTTCTCCACAATGGTGGATTCTCTCTATGCATATAAAGCCCTTGTTCTTGACGATAAAGCCCTTTCGGGTGAGGATTTTATCGGAATAGCGGAGCAAGACTTCAAGGACAGCGAGGAGCTTCGTCAATATATAATCAAAAAAATCCCCCACTACGGCAACGACAACGAGCTTGTCGACAGCCTTGCACAAAGGGTATCGCAGATAATTCTGTCCGTTATGAAATCGGAGGAGCTCCCGATGGGAAGCATAATGATGCCAGGTACGTTTTCATATATAAACCACGCTTCAAGCGGAGCAAGAATGGGAGCAACCTTCGACGGAAGACCGAGCGGATACTCCTATTCCGACGGATGCGGACCGGTTCAGGGCAGAGACGTAAACGGACCCACCGCAATGGTGAAATCCCTTACCTCGTGGAATCAGAGCGAATTTCTCGGAGGTATGGTTGTCAATATAAAATTCGGCAAGGATAACCTTAGCGGCGAAAAAGCCCGCAATTTTATATCCGTTCTCCGTACCTTTATGGAAAGAGGCGGACTTGAAATGCAGGTAAATGCGGTTGACCGTGAAACTCTTCGTGATGCCGTAAAAAATCCCGAAAAATACCCCGACCTCATTGTCCGCATAGGTGGCTACAGCGACTATTTCACAAGACTCACACCCACACTTCAGCAGGAAGTAATAGACAGAACGGAATACTAAAACCAAAAACGGCGGTAAGGAGCAACCCAAACCGCCGTATATTTTTGTTTTAATTTTAATAAAGGAACAGAATCACGGGTGTGAGAGGATTGCACTCGGTCATAACCGTAAGTGCGTCTCCGTCCTGCCTGAAGTCAACCTCAACGCGACTTCCGTCCTTTGCAAGCTTCATAACCTTCGTAATCCTTCTGTCGCATACAAGCTCGATTTCCTCGATGGGGTCCGTGATAATGTTGATAAGCGAAACGAAAAGACCGCCGTCGGGCATATCCGCAAGTCTCATATACATTTCCTCGTCACCGGGGAAGTATACGGGAGCATCGCAGAGCTTTTTCATAAGAGCTGTCAGCTGCTGCTTTCTCGAGTAGTTAAGGAAGCTGAACGCCTCAACAAGATTGTACTGTGCGAGAGGTGTGCCGCAGAAGGTAACAACCGTACCGCCAAGCTCATTTTTGAACACGGTAACACCGGGGAAAAGCTCTTCCCTGGGAGCCTTACCTACAGCGTGATATACAACGGAATCAACCTCAACCTTGTCGGAGAGGGAAACAAGCTCTCTGTACGCAACCTGAGCCTTTGTGCTGTTGCCCTTTACGCTTCCCGTCATAAACAATTCACCGCTGACACCCTTACCGCTCCAGGGACGAACATCAACACCGATATACTCACCGAAGCCTCTGTCAATAAGCCTCTTCGCAGTATCCGAGGCAAGGAATACCGAGCCGGAAAGAAGCTCTCTTATTTCCGCATCCGAGTAATTCTTGTCTGCATTTCCGTTAAGACAAGCAATACCTCCGAAATCCGCACCGAAGTACATAGGGAGTCCGAGTCTTTCAATAACGCAGGTGCCCCAGCCCTCGTCTGCACTGTAGCTGTCGCCCTCCGTGAAGTTGTATGACGGCTCATTTGTAACGGGGATTCTGAAGCCCTTCCACTTAAGTGTGGGAACAAGCTCGGCGAGTGCCTCGTAAAAGCCTCTGTGAGAGCCGAGAATTTTTCTGTAAGCCTTACCGCTCTCGGGCTCGTGTGTCGAAAGTCTTGTAATCCAGTGCTTTGCACCTGCAGCACCCTCAAGGATAGTTCCCGTAAAGTGAGTGTGAAGCGACATCGCTCCCGTGCTGTATCTGTTCTGAGGACAGGTATCCGTTTCTGCAAGAAGAATGTCAACCTTGTCACGGAGCTTTGCAATCTGGTGAGCGGCTCTGTGGAAGTGTCTGGGGAAATCTCTCATCATTTTTGCGGTATAGTTTCCGTTATTTATTCTTATAATAACGGGATTTCCTTCGCCTGCCATAATTCTTGCTATTTCAACAGCACCCTCAACATTGTTGCCTACACAGCAGTACGAGCCGGGAATCTTCGGATTTACGGCATCAATTGCATCTCGCATAACTCTTGCTGTTTCATAAAGCGATTCAATCTGGTCATCGGCAAGAATCCTTGTATAGCGTTCCTTGTCGGGGTTTTCCTTTGTAACCTTCTCCCAGAGCTCTTCTCTTGTAAGGGACGTACCTGCCTTTTCGTTAAAGCGTCTTAAATGCTCGGGACAAGCACAGCCTCTGCCTTCTCTGAACATAAGCCTGAAGTCATCGTCAAGCATAATATGATGAGGCTTATGCTGTGCAATAACGGTAAAGCAATGTCTTACATAATCCTTGAAGCCCTCGTCAGTGGGACAAACAACGTTAGGCTGTCTGCCGTCGGTAAGATTGGTATATCTCTGATAAGGGAACATTTCGGAAAGCACCCAGCCGTGACCTATGGTCGCCTGAACGAGAATACCGCTGGGAATTCCCATAGCATCAAGCTTTTCCTTGAACTTATCGTAAATATTACAAAGCTCACTTGCCTTGTCCTTGGGAGGATTTCCCTCGGGAACGAGAGTACAGTTGAAAAGGGGACAGCTTGCAACGCCCGTTTCGTACTGAAGTCTTATGTCCTCGCAGATTTCGTCTATATGCTCAAGGTCAAGAGGCATAATAGAGTAAAGATGAAGCTTTCCTTTGTTATCCATAATAAAAGTCCTTTCATAGGTTGAAAATCATTCGTTGATTGAATTATAACACAATGATTCTGCTTTTTCAATAGGTATTTTACGAATTATATTCGTAAATTTTTTATTTGTATTGACATCAAAATTTTTTTGTGCTATGATGACATTACTCTATAAATCCCACGAGGTGACCAATATGAAAACAGTATCGATAAACTTAAGTAAAAACACACTTCACGCAAAGCCCATCCGTAATATTCTCGGTATAAATAACCTTCCGCTTGTAAACAGTGCGAGATTTTATCCTACCGATAAAGCCCGCTTTGATGCTTTAAACTTCCGTTATGTAAGATTCCACGATTCCGCTCTTGAAAATCCCGGAATGCAGCTTGTGGACATAAGCAAAATATTTCCGCTTTTTCATTTGGATGAAACTCGTGAAGAAAATTATTTCTTCAAGCAAACGGATTTATATATGAAATCCCTTGCGGATTCGGATGCCGAGGTAGACTTCAGACTCGGTGAAACCATAGACCACTCAAGAAGCTTTGCCTTTGTAAATGTCCCCGCCGATATCGACAAATGGGCAAGAATCTGCCGAAATATCATAGGTCACTACAAAAACGGCGAAATGAACGGTATGCATCTTAACATAACCCGTGTAACCGTATGGGAGGAGCCTGATACAGATGTGCTTTTCACGGGAAGCGTTGAGGATTATGCCGAAATGTTTATAGCGGTGTATAAGCTTCTCAAAAAGGATTTTCCCGACATAAAGGTCGGCGGTCCCACCTGCAATTGCCGAAATATCGGTCTTATAGATAAATTCCTCCGCATATGCTCGGAAAAGGGAGTCCGTCCCGATTATATCATAACTACAATGTACACAAGAAATCTTGAAGGCGAATTAAGCCCCAAGGATCTTATTCCGAAGGCAAAGGCGGTTATGGATAAATACGGACTTTCCGATACAAAATATTCCTTCGGTGAATGGCACTACGGAGTAGCCGACTGGTCAGAAACAAGATGCGTAACAAAGCTCGGCTTCAATTCCTCGGAAAGTGCCGCTTTTTCCACATCGCTTCTTGTTGACCTTATGGATATAGATTACTTTGAAATCGCATATTTTTACGCTTGGCGTACGGCTATGTGGGGACTTACTGATTTCCTGTCCGAGGACCTGAAGCTTCTGCCCATATATTATGCCTTTATGCTCTACCAGAAAATCGCAACCGAATGCGTTGAAAGACTTGCAATCTCGACGGATTCCGATACCAAAGCAAGACTTCTTGCGGGCAAAACCGCGGACGGAAAAACAAGAGTCCTTGTTTCCTGCTTTGCCGAGGAGGACTGCATAATCAAGGTCTGTGCCGACGGTGCGGACAAAGCAATCCTCAAATCCGTAAATAAGGCTTATGACGAGAAGCAATGCACCGACGGCGTTGAAATACTTTCCGAAAACGGCACCTTCGACATAACCCACATCGGCAGAGATGCTGTTTATTTCCTTGAATTTTAAATAAAGCTTCGGCGTACACCAAAACCAAAGGTGCACGCCGCTTTTTTACATCTCACAGAGATTCAGCTCACGAATCTCATCCTTGTCAACAAGAATAGTTTTCACCGCATCGTGTCCGAGCTCTGCCGAAATCTCTTTCCCGAAAAGCTTCACCGATGCCACGGAATCCTCGCCCTCAATATCAAAGAAACGGATAACGCTGCCGTCCGAATCCTCACTTTTCTTGATTGCGGTAACAATAACATTATCGCCCTCAACCTCAATAAAGCTGTCCTTTTCGGGAAGCGTACCCTTGTGGAAATGAGTATTGAGAAAACGTAAACCAAAGTTGAGCTCCGAAGCCTTTTTCTCCGCATCGGCTATTGAATCAAACGGGAAAATACTGTAGGTGAATTCTCTTGAATCCATATCCATATATTCGGTGAATACATCACGTAAGCCCTGACTGAAATGATCTGCGTATGCTGCCGTTCTTAAAACGCTGAGTCGAATATATCCCGCTTCGGTATCATAGCCGTATTTTGAATCATTTGCTATACAAAGATTACCGCACGCAAGCCATGTGCCTGAAGGCTGTTCACCAGTATTCTGTCTTCTCTCAAATGTACCGTAAGGAATCTGCGAAATTATATTTCCTCCGTTCGTGGGGAAACGGAGCTTAAGACATTTGTTTTTCTCCCCGATATTTGTAACTGTTTTTACAGTGACAACCTTGCTGTCGGGAGTGATTGTATAGTCCCTTCGGATAACGGAATTTTTATATTCCGATGTAACCCGAAGTGTGGATTTTACATTTCCGTCGGATATAACTTCAAATCTTATACCGCGAAATACTCCGCTTACAGGTCCGAGATTATCCGTTCCGTGCGCCCATGTATCAAAAGCGGTCTCATCAAGAAGCACCGCGGAGCAAGGCTTATCTATGACAGATCTGTTATTTTCTTTATCAAAGAATTTGCATATGTCGCCCGTTTCAGGGGAAAACACAACCTTGATTTTGCTGTTTTCAAGACAGTATTCGGATGCCGATGTGGTTTTAACAAACTCGGTTTCCGACATTTCCTTCGTAAAAATCCGGTAGACTTCATATCCGTATGCAGGAACCTTTGCATTGAATGTGGTCATATGGTCTTTTCCGTGGTTGAGCATTTCACCTCTTACATACTGAAGCGGATTTTCTCTTCCTTGTGAATCTGTAACCTTGACGGCTTTTATGTATAGCTCAACAGGGGCTGTCACTTCCCACGAGTGCGGATTAAATACAACAATCGGAGTACCGAGCTTTTCGTGCCCCCAGATTGTCCAGATATCCGGAGTTTTGTAGCAGGGGAGTGTTTCATCCTTTAATGTATCAATATTAAGTGAAATTGCTGTCAATGCCTTGTTTATTTCCTGCTCCGTTATACTCATGATTTCGCCGTAAAGATAGCCTGCATCCCTGTAAGCGGATTTTATGGCACATCCGCACATAATATCGTGGAAGTGATTAAACAGCAAACTTTTCCATGCCTTTTGAAGCTTTGCCCTCGGATACTTGTAATTCGTAAGCTTGCTTGCCATTGTACAGAATTTTTCTGCGGCTAAAAGATTTTGCTCGCATTTTCTGTTGCTTGCCTTTACGGAGGTTTCGGCAGAATAACATCCTCTTGCGTGATGCTGGAGCTCATCGCAAATTGTGGGAATTGCATTTTTGTCAAGACTATCAAAGTATTCATCGGGAGTTGAGAAAACAAGTCCCTCAATATCCAGATTATGTATCTCGTGAAGAAGCCGGATTGTGGGGCCACCGCCATGATTACCTACTCCGTAAAATGCCATGTGATTCAGATTGTCTCTGTCGGAAAGAGCCTTGATCCGGTCGAATAATTCGAGGTTGTCCGAGGTGATGCAATATCTGTCATGGATTCTGAATGTAGATACACTACTGCCGTCACTGCTTTCCCAATTAAAAACAGACTGCGGTAATTCAGGCTTTTCTTCCACCGAGGGACGCATAAATACGTAGTTTTTAATTCCTGCTCCGTTGAGTATTTTTGGCATAGAGGCATTATGACCGAAGGAATCGACGTTATAACCGGTATTTACGGTAATACCGAATTTTTCCTTGAAGTACCTCTGCCCCAAAAGAAAATGCCTTGCAAAGCTTTCACCGCAGGGAATGTTGCAATCGGGCTGAATAAGCATACCGCCAACTATGTTCCAGCGACCTTCTTTTACTCTTTCCTTTATTTCTTCAAACATTTGAGGGTCTGTCTTTTCTATCCATTCGTAGTACATGGCGCAGGCGGACGTGAACTTGAAATCGGGAAATTCCTTCATTCTGTCAAGCGCACTTCTGTATGTCGCAAGTATTTCCGAAAATCCCTCCTGCCACCGCCAGAGCCATACGGGGTCGAGATGTGCGTTTCCTATAAGATATAATTTGCTCATTTTGTCCTCCGAGTAAGATTTTTTCTTTATTATAGCATAGATTTCGGAAAATTGCATTGTCTTTTTTTGCTCTCATATTGACTAAAGCTTCCTTTTCTGATATAATCAAAGCCGAAAACAAATAGGGAAGGTAAAGCAAAATGAGAAAATTCCCCAAGAATGAATTCCTCACCAACGGACACATAAGTGCCGAAAGAAGACTGTACAACTGCCGTGTCCCGACCCACTCACACGAGTTTTTCGAGCTTGAGTATATAATATCGGGAGAGGGAGCATACTGCGTAGACGGAACGGATTACGAAATAAAGCAGGGCGCACTGTTTTTCATAACCCCCGTAAACTTTCACAGCGTGGATATGAAAAATACCGACTTCTACAATGTAATGTTTTCCGCGGATATGTGCAAAATGAGTATACTGTCAAGGCTGTTTGCGGGAGAATCCACGGCTCTGTGCGAGGATGAGGAAAGCCGTATGCTTATTTCCTCGATTATTTCCGAAATCTGCAAAAATTGCGATAATACCGAATACTCCTCGCTTCTTCTTGAAACACTTATATATAAAATCCTCACACTTTCAGAATCAAAAGGGGAGAGGGAGCTTTCCTCCGATATCGCACGGGCACAGCTTTATATAATGGAAAACTTCAAAAGACGGCTCACCCTTTCCGAGGTGTCCGAGCACACAAGACTTTCCGAAAGCCACTTTTCAAGAAAATTCCTCTCGGAAACGGGAAAGAATTTCAAGCAGTACCTTGACGAGCTTCGCTTTGCCTACGCCGAAAAGCTGCTTGTATATTCCGACCTTACCGTAATGCAGATCTGCAATGAATGCGGCTTTGACGACTACCCGAATTTCATAAGGCGATTCGGCACATATTGCGGAAAGTCCCCCTCGGAATACAGAAAAACCCATCATCGGGATAATATCTGTGAGGGCACTGACGTAAACTTTAAGAAATTGTAAGAATTCGGTGCACAAACGGGAAAATAACAGCTTAACATATTGACAATTATATAACAAAAATGATAGAATAGCAAGGTTGTTAAAATGCCGTAAATGTAATAATGTAATATTGTAACGGCATATACGCAAAATCAGAAAGGACGGTTCATTCAAATGGACAAACAGACACAGTTCAAGCCCTATATTCCTGCTGAAAGGGTAACTCCCGAAATTACGGTAGCATCCATAGTTATGGGTATTCTTCTCGCAGTAATATTCGGTGCGGCAAACGCTTATCTCGGACTCCGTGTTGGTATGACGGTATCTGCGTCTATCCCTGCGGCGGTTATCGGTATGGGTGTTATCCGTGTAATTATGCGCAAAAACTCTATTCTCGAAAGTAACATCGTACAGACCATCGGCTCTGCGGGCGAATCCGTAGCGGCAGGTGCTATCTTTACGCTCCCCGCAATTTTCCTCTGGGCGGGCGAGGGTAAGATGGATAAGCCCAGCGTTCTTACAATCACGCTTATCGCTCTTATCGGCGGTCTTCTCGGTGTATTCTTTATGATTCCCCTTCGTAACGCACTTATCGTCCGTGAGCACGCAACACTTCCTTATCCCGAAGGAAAGGCTTGTGCAGAGGTTCTCCTCGCAGGTGAAAAGGGCGGTGCAAGCGCAACTACAGTATTTGCAGGTATGGGCTTTGCGGCTCTTTTCAAGTTCATCATCGACGGACTCAAGGCAGTTCCCGGTGAGGTTGCATTCGGAATCAAGAAGTTCGGCGGCGAAATCGGTACTCAGATTTATCCCGCTGTAATGAGCGTAGGCTATATCTGCGGTCCCAAGATTTCCTCATATATGTTTGCGGGCGGTATTTTCAGCTGGCTTGTTCTCATCCCCCTTATGGTTCTCTTCGGTAGCAATACAATAATCGCTCCCGCAACAACAACCATCGCCGAGGTTTATGCCGACGGCGGTGCATACGGTATCTGGGGCAGCTACATCCGTTACATCGGTGCGGGAGCACTTGCGGCAGGCGGTATCATCAGCCTTATCAAGTCCCTTCCCCTTATCATCACAACCTTCAGAGATTCCATCAAGAGCATGGGCGGTGCAGGTGCAAGCGGATCAAGAACAGACCGTGATATCAATATGAAGATAGTTCTTATCGCAATTGCGGTGCTTACTCTTCTTGTATGGCTCGTTCCCGCAATTCCCGTATCTCTTATCGGTGCTGTGATTGTTGTTGTTTTCGGCTTCTTCTTTGCAACCGTTTCCTCCAGAATGGTAGGTCTCGTAGGAAGCAGTAATAACCCCGTATCCGGTATGGCAATCGCAACTCTTCTCGTTACAACTCTCGTTCTCAAGCTCACAGGTACAAATGGCGGTGCGGGAATGCTTGCGGCTATCTCCATCGGCTCTATCATCTGTATCGTTGCGGCAATCTCGGGCGATACATCTCAGGACCTTAAGACAGGCTTCCTTCTCGGCTCTACTCCCTGGAAGCAGCAGGTTGGTGAGGTAATCGGTGTAGTTGCATCCTCTCTTGCAATCGGCGGTACACTTTACCTTCTCGATTCCGCCTGGGGCTTCGGCTCTGCAGAGCTTGCGGCTCCTCAGGCTACACTTATGAAGATGATTACAGAGGGCGTTATGGACGGCAATCTCCCCTGGAGCCTTGTGTTCGTAGGTGTGTTTATTGCAATCACCGTTGAAATTCTCGGACTTCCCGTTCTTCCCTTCGCAATCGGCGTATATCTCCCCGTTCACCTTAACGCTTGTATTATGGTCGGCGGTCTTGTTCGTCTCTTCTTTGACAGAATGAGAAAGGACGAGCAGGAAAAGACAGAAATCGTAAACGACGGTATCCTTTACTGCTCGGGTATGATTGCGGGCGAGGGTCTCGTGGGCGTTCTTATGGCAGTGCTCGCTATTATCCCCTTCGGCGGAAAGACACTCGCAGACGCTATCGACATTTCCGGAAAGCTCGGACTTTCAGGTGGTGTTTCACAGATTCTCAGCCTTGTTCTCTTTGCGGTAATCATATTCACACTTCTTAAGTTCTCCGTTTTCAAGAAGAAAAAGAAGTAAGATATGAAAAAGAATAAACAGAACGAAAACTACCTTGACAATATCCCCGTAAGAAATCCCGACCTCGGCTGGGAAGCGGACGAAAAAGGTATTGTAACACTCTCACGAGAAAACAAGGGAATCGCCAATAAAATAGCCCAGAAGCTTCTTCGAAAGCCCAAGGTAAGCTACATCCACCTTGACGAAATCGGAAGCTGTGTCTGGAAGCATACCGACGGCGAAAAAACAATATACGAGCTTGCGGATTCTGTAAAGCAGGAGCTCGGCGACAAGGCAGAGTCCCTTTACGAAAGAATCGCAAAATACTTCTCGATACTTGTAAGCTACGGCTTCGTAAGCTTCAAAAAATAAAGAACACGGAGGCGCTCATGCGTCTCCTTTTCTTGCGTAAAGCATTGAAAAAAACAAAAGAAAAGGGAAGGAGAAGGCAAATGTACAAAACAGAAATAAAGCTTTCCGACCACTTTGACATAAAAAGAATGCTGAAATTCACCATGCCCTCAATAATTATGATGGTGTTCACATCAATCTACAGCGTGGTGGACGGCTTCTTCGTTTCAAACTTCGTAAATAAAACAGCCTTCGCCGCAGTGAACTTCATAATGCCCGTGCTTATGATTCTTGGTACTGTAGGATGGATGTTCGGTGCGGGCGGAAGCGCACTTGTGGCAATGACACTCGGTATGGGGAAAAGGGAAAAGGCAAACAAAATCTTTTCGATGATTGTATACCTCACCGTTGCAATTTCCGCATTGATTTCCCTTGTGAGCTTTATATTCCTTCCGAATATCGCATCCATTCTCGGAGCGGAAGGCAAAATGCTTGAGGACTGCGTTCTGTACGGCAGAATCATAATTGTCGCATTGCCCTTCTTTATGCTTCAGTTTGAGTTCCAGAGCTTTTTTATAACCGCAGAAAAGCCCAAGCTCGGACTTCTCACAACGGTAATTTCCGGCGTTGCCAATATGGTGCTTGACGCACTTCTCATAGCCGTTTTGGATATGGGACTCGTGGGCGCGGCACTTGCAACCGCAATAAGCCAGTCGCTCGGCGGAATAATTCCCGTGGTGTATTTCGCCTGCAAAAACTCAAGCCTCTTAAGGCTTACCTCGTGGGAATTCGACGGAAGGGCACTTCTCAAGACATGCACAAACGGCTCGTCCGAGTTTATGAATAATATATCAATGTCCGTCGTAAGTATGGTGTATAACATCCAGCTTATGCGCTTTGCGGGCGAGGACGGCGTTGCGGCATACGGCGTACTTATGTATGTGAATATGATATTCATATCAACCTTCATAGGCTTTGCCGTTGGAATAGCACCCGTTGTTGGCTTCCATTTCGGTGCGAAAAATCACGACGAGCTCCACGGACTTCTCGTAAAGAGCCTTAAAATAATCTCCGTGTGTGCGGTGCTTATGCTGATTTTCGGCGAGCTTCTCGCATACCCGCTCTCCTACATTTTCGTAGGCTACGACGAAGCACTTATGTCAATGACCCACAGAGGCTTTGTTATATACTCGCTGTCTTTCCTGTTTTCTGGCTTTGCAATATACGGCTCGACATTCTTCACTGCCCTCAACGACGGACTTACCTCGGCAATTATGGCGTTCCTTCGTACACTCGTATTCCAGATTGCGGCGGTACTCCTTTTCCCGCTTGTATGGGAGCTTGACGGAATATGGTTTTCCATCGTCGCGGCGGAAATTGCGGCGGTGCTTCTGAATGTGTTCTTTCTTGTGGTCAAGAGGAAAAAGTATAATTATTGATTTTTATCCCGTTTCCGGTTGCGGAGGCGGGATATTTGTCTGCTTGCATCAAACGGATAAAACTTAAAAGCTCCTTATCTCGAAGCATAATCGGATAAGGAGCTTTATAATGTAAATTAAACAATGATTAAATTAAGACTTATGTATCAAAGCACAGATGCTAAAATCAAGCCCAATACGAATACGCCGATTCCGACAACTGTGGGGAAAAGGATGCCGAACTTGAATTCGGGCTTCCAATTCAATGCCTTACAACCGGAGTTGAACTTGATGCAGTAGGCGATGTATCTTATGGGAGTAAGAATTACACCTATAAATATTGTCAGGAAAAGCTGAATAACCATAAGTCCGAGCTTTCCGCCCAGATCCACATCGCGTGTTTTATGACCGTCTGCATAAGTGGTTTCAATTACATAATCATAATTAAAGATGTTCTTGAATCCGTAACGACGTACGCAAATAACCGAAGGAACGGAAATAACGAGTGCACCTATAATTGCAAGAAATGGTGTGATTTTTAGTCCTACGGTGATAAGCAACCAGCCCACACAGCAGAAAATAATGATTTTCCATATTTCCTTGAGACCGTGGCTCATTTTTTCAAGAGCCTGATTTTCTTTGGCGTTTAACGCCTGGTTTGTGCCTTGATTGTTCATAATGCGTTTCCTTTCTTTTTTTGAATTTGTGATATAATACACTATGTGCAATATCTACATAAATAGTATAATACAGATTAAAGAATTTGTCAAGAGTTTTATCTTGTTTTTAAAAAATATTTTGCTCAATTTGAACATCGATTAAATTTTTACCTGTTTAAAGAAAAAATTCTTGCATTTTTCCAATCTTTGTGATATAATAATAAAGATTTAATATATTTTAAGTACATAAATCCCGAAAGGATAATCATAATAATGATATTTAACAACATTCTGGAAGCAATGGGGAATACCCCGATAATAAGACTTTCCCATATGGCACCGCAGGACGGCGCCGAAATCCTCGTGAAATTCGAGGGTCTTAACGTCGGCGGCTCCATTAAAACAAGAACCGCTTATAATATGATTTGCGAAGCCGAAAAGGCGGGTAAAATCAATAAGGATACAATCATCGTTGAGCCTACCAGCGGAAATCAGGGCATCGGTCTTGCACTTGTCGGTGCGGTAAGAGGCTATAAAACAAAAATCATTATGCCGGATTCTGTCAGCGAGGAAAGAAGAAAGCTCGTTCAGCACTACGGCGCCGAGGTAATTCTCATTCACGATGCGGGTAATATCGGCGATTGCATCGAGGAATGCCTTAATACGGCACTTCGTATGCGTGACGAAAATCCCAATGTGTTTGTTCCTCAGCAGTTTGAAAATCCCGCAAATCCCGCAATCCAGCGTGAGGGTACGGCAAGAGAAATTCTCGCACAAGTGGGAAAGCCCATCCACGGCTTCTGCTCCGGTATTGGTACGGGCGGTACAATCACGGGAATCGGAGAAACCCTCAAGAGCGCAAACCCCGATATCGAAATCTGGGCGGCAGAGCCGGAGCACGCGGCGATTCTTTCGGGTGGCTCCATCGGTACACATCTCCAGATGGGCATCGGCGACGGTATTATTCCCGAGATTCTCAATAAGAATATATACAACGACATCTGCATCATCAAGGATGAGGAAGCAATACAGACCGCAAAGGACCTCGCCTCAAAGGAAGGCATTATGTGCGGTATTTCCAGCGGTACAAACGTTGCCGCGGCAATAAAGCTTGCAAAGAAGCTCGGTAAGGGCAAAACGGTGGTTACCGTGCTTCCCGATACGGCGGAAAGATATTTCTCCACGCCTCTCTTTGAGTAAGAGTGTATTTTTTTCGTTAAATTTTACAAAAATAAAAAACACGGATAACCGGCTTTTTTACAGCCGTCAGAAAAATTTTAACGAAATATTCTTGTAAATTCGCAAAAATAATATTATAATATTTTCTATAAAAAATTACGATAAATCAATTCGGTAAATTGAATTTCAAATATAAAAGGAGACAAAACTATGGATTCCAACAAGAGACCGGAAACAATGGAAAGAATTACAACCCCCGAGCTTGCCAAGGCATTTATTGACGAGCAGGTAGCCGCAGTACGCGCACAGGTAGGGGACAAGAAGGTGCTTCTCGCACTGTCGGGCGGTGTAGACTCATCGGTTGTTGCCGCACTTCTTATCAAGGCAATAGGCAAGCAGCTCGTATGTGTACACGTTAACCACGGTCTTATGAGAAAGGGTGAATCCGAGCAGGTTATCGAAATTTTCGGCAAGGAGCTTGACGCAAACCTCGTATACGTTGACGCAACAGACAGATTCCTCGACCTTCTCGCAGGTGTTGCAGAGCCCGAAAAGAAGAGAAAGATAATCGGCGCAGAATTCATCAATGTATTCGCAGACGAAGCCTCCAAGCTTGAAGGAATCTCCTTCCTCGCACAGGGTACAATCTATCCCGATATCCTCGAGAGCATAAAGCAGGCAGAGGGCAAGAAGGCAGTAAAGTCACATCATAACGTAGGCGGACTTCCCGAGGATCTCAAGTTTGAGCTTGTAGAGCCCATAAAGCTCCTCTTCAAGGACGAAGTAAGAGTAGTAGGCGAAGCCCTCGGACTTCCCCACGCAATGGTATACCGTCAGCCGTTCCCCGGTCCCGGACTTGGTGTTCGTTGCCTCGGCGCAATCACCCGTGACAGACTTAATGCCCTCCGTGAAGCAGACGCAATCCTCCGCGAGGAATTCGACAACTGCGGTCTTGCAGAAAAGGTATGGCAGTACTTCATCGCCGTTCCGGACGTAAAGAGCGTAGGCGTAAAGGACGAAAGCCGTTACGAGGGCTGGCCCGCAATCATCAGAGCGGTAAACACCACAGACGCAATGTCTGCAACAATCGAAGAAATCCCCTACGCAGTTCTTCACAAGATTACCAACAGAATCACCCATGAGGTAGAGGGCATTAACAGAGTTCTTTATGATCTTACGCCTAAGCCTATTGGTACTATTGAGTGGGAATAATCCCACTATTTTGGGGCAAACCCCTTTATTCTCATAGGGGCAAAAATCTTTATCCTCAAGCCCTATAAAAAAACAAAAAATATAGCCTAAATCAGGACCTTGTTTGTAAAAAACAAGGTCCTTTTTGTCGTCCAAAAAAGATCTTGT
>JAFYPA010000009.1 GCA_017560085.1 Clostridia bacterium | reverse complement strand
TAATGGCTTCCCACGAGGGGGAAGCTGTCAGCGAAGCTGACTGATGAGGGGTAGCAGGAATCGCAATAATCGCAATTTACACGATGATTAGAGGGTGAACAAACCTCACCGACAAATTCCAATTTATCACCGCACCAATTTCCAATAAATAAAAATTTTTCTCCGAAAAATTTTCACCTTACTTATTCACTTTTCACTATTACTTATTCCCTTAAATTTTTCCTACGGAAAAATTCCCCACAAGAAAGGACCTCCCATGAGCCACGATATCGGAATCGACCTCGGCACATCATCTGTGCTCGTCTATGTAAAAAAGCAAGGCGTAGTCCTTGAAGAACCCTCTGTTGTCGTTGTTGATAAAAACAGCGGAAAGGTTATGACCGCAGGTAAGGACGCCGCAAGAATGCTCGGCAGAACTCCCGCGGGACTCGTTGCCGTAAATCCTATGCGCGACGGCGTTATTAACCACTACGATATGACACTCCAGATGCTGAAGTACGTCATTAAAAAATCTATAGGAAATACCTTCTTCAAGCCCCGTGCAATTATCTGCGTTCCCAGCGGTATCACCGAGGTTGAGGAAAGAGCCGTGTGCGAAGCCGCTATGCGTGCGGGCGCTAAAAAGGTCTACCTCATCGAGGAGCCTGTTGCCGCCGCAATCGGTGCGGGACTTGATATCTCAAAGCCCGTCGGAAATATGGTTATCGATATCGGCGGCGGTACTACCGATATTGCCGTTATGTCGCTCGGAGACGTCGTTGTTTCCGAATCCATAAAGGTCGCAGGTAATAAGCTCGACGAGGCTATCGTAAAGTATATAAGAAGAAAGCACAGTATGCTTATCGGCGATACCACCGCCGAGGAGCTTAAGGTGGGCATCGGTACTGCGTGGCCGTTCTTTGAAATGAAGAGCTGTGAGGTCAAGGGCAGATGCCTCATCGAGGGTCTTCCCAAGAAGGTTACCATCACCTCCAAGGAGCTCATCGAGGCTATGGACGAGCCGCTCACACAGATTGTGGACGCCGTTTGCAGAGTTATCGAAATGACACCGCCCGAGCTTGTCGGTGATATCGCAACAGGCGGAATAGTTCTCACAGGTGGCGGAAGCAAGCTTCGCGGAATCGATAAGCTTATCGAAAAGGTAACGGGCATCAAGGTGCATATCCCCGAAAATCCCACCAACTGCGTGTGCATCGGTGCGGGTCGCTCGCTGGATAACATCTCGCTTATGCCCGAGGGAGTGCTCAACATTTCCAGAGGTAAGCTTGCACAGAAGAACGGATAACAGTTCCGTGTAGAATAATGAATAACGAAAGGAGCAGAGAGTATGATTTCTGAAAAAAAGGCACTTGGAGGCATTGCGGAAACAGATTCCCTGCTCGTTCCTTTTTTACCCCATATAGAAAAAAGAATAAAGACATACAACGCCACCTTAAAGAAGCTCTGCGGCAAGAGCAAAATAGCGGACTTCTCCAACGGCTATATGTACTTCGGCTTCCACAAAACCGAGCTCGGCTGGGTTTTCCGCGAATGGCTCCCGATGGCGGACGAGGTTTGCCTGTGCGGCGACTTCAACGGCTGGAATCGGGAATCGCATCCGCTCACAAGAGTCGGCAATGACGGAGTATGGGAAATAAGGCTCGACGGCGAGAACGCACTTTGTCACGGTCAGTGCGTGAAGCTTATCGTAAAAAAGGACGGCAGAATTTTTGAAAGAATCCCCGCATATATAAAGCGCGCGGTTATGGACGAGAAATCGTGGAAGCTCTGCGGTCAGATATGGCAACCGAGCGAGGAATTCCCGTGGTCGGACGGTGACTTTTACGGCAGAAAAACCAACAGAAATCCGCTGATTTACGAATCTCACATCGGAATGGCACAGGAAAAGCACGGCGTTGGCACCTTCCGTGAGTTTGCGGACAATACTCTGCCGTGGATTGAAAAGGCGGGCTACAACACAATTCAGCTTATGGCGATAGCGGAGCATCCTTACTACGCATCCTTCGGCTATCAGGTTACAAACTTTTTCGCACCGTCGTCCCGCTTCGGAACTCCCGAGGATCTGAAATATCTTATAGACAAGGCTCACGGAATGGGCATATTCGTGCTTCTTGATGTGGTGCACAGTCACGCCTGCCCGAATGAATCCGAGGGACTCAATCTTCAGGACGGTACGGAGGGCTGTTACTTCTACGACGGAGAAGCGGGCTATCATCCCGCGTGGGGGACAAGATGCTTTGACTACGGCAGAGGCGAGGTTCTGCATTTTCTTCTGTCCAACCTCAAATACTGGCAGGAGGAATTCCACTTTGACGGCTTCCGCTTTGACGGTGTGACCTCTATGCTTTACAAAAACCACGGTCTTGGTGTGGCGTTTACCGATTACGCTCAGTATTACACGGAAAACACCGATATGAACGCCGTGATATATCTTATGCTTGCCAATGAGCTTATACACTCCGTCAATAAAAAGGCGGTAACCGTTGCTGAGGATATGAGCGGAATGCCCGGACTTTGTCTGCCCCTTTCAAAGGGTGGCTTCGGCTTTGACTACAGACTTTCCATGGGTGTTCCCGATTTATGGATAAAGCTCATAAAGGAGCAACCTCCCGAAAGCTGGGATATGTTCCACCTTCAGTACGAGCTTACCACCTCAAGAAACGGTGAGAAGTCAATCGGCTACTGTGAATCCCACGACCAGGCGATGGTGGGCGACAAGACCATAATGTTCCGACTTGCGGACGCGGAGATGTACACCTCAATGAGCCGTGACTGTCACAGCCTGACCATCGACTACGCGATGGATATGCACAAGCTGATAAGACTTCTGACCTTTACGCTTGCCAAGAACGGCTATCTCAACTTTATGGGCAACGAATTCGGACATCCCGAATGGATAGATTTCCCCCGTGAGGGCAACAACTGGAGCTATCATTACGCCAGAAGACAGTGGTCGCTTGCGTCGGACGAATTCTGCAAATACGGTTATCTTGCAAATTTCGACAGAGCGATGACGGCACTTGGCAAAAAGAAGCTCCACGCCAACGGCGAAGCGCAGTTCATATGGATAAACAACGAGAAAAAGACGATGGTCTTCCGAAGAAACGGGCTTATCTTTGCCTTCAACCTTCATCCGCAGAATTCCTGCGAGAGGCTATACATTGACTGCAAGGACTTCGGCGAGGGCGACTACAAGGTTATCCTTTCCAGCGACGACGAGGATTTCGGAGGTCAGGGCAGGGTATCGAAGGAATATGTTTACGCTGCCAAGAGGGATGCAAGAGGCATCGGCTTTGAGATTTATCTGCCCGCAAGGTGTGCGGTGGCAATTAAGAGAAAGTGAAGATTTTTAGTTCCCGATGCCGGATTTGGTGTCGGGAACGCTTTTTTGTCGGGACGCCCCGACAGGCACTTTCGCGCAATTTATCTCGGTTTAATTTCGGGGTTCGGTGCCCGCGATTCGGCTCCGCCCCCTCCCAACCCACGGTCGGGGGCTCATTCCACATCTGGTGCGGTGCGAATTGCAATTGCATTCCGTTGTAATGTTGCCAACCCACGGCAACATCACAAGATGACAAAACGCACCGGTAAATTTGGGTTTGTCGGGGAGCAATTCCCCTCATCCGTCACCTACGGCGACACCTTCCCCCAGGGGGGAAGGCTTGTTTGTGCCACCTTCGCTATTGTTTAGTGGCGCGCTATAATGGCTTCCCACGAGGGGGAAGCTGTCAGCGAAGCTGACTGATGAGGGGTAGCAGGAATCGCAATAATCGCAATTTACAC